>CAXSDM010000114.1:0-9062 GCA_964235575.1 uncultured Acidobacteriaceae bacterium
ATGCTCGCTTGCAGTGGCTTGGGTTTGATTCGGTTGCCCGTCTTGCTGGGCATCGTACCGATATCTAACGCTTGGACTGCGCTCCGACTTCCTCATTTGCTTCAGCTCTATGACAACCAGCTAAGGCCAAGGTGCGGAACATTCTGTGTTACTGCTGATTCAGACTAGCGCATCTTCCGGTTACTTGCAAGCTTGACTTGCTACGCGCTCCCGTCACATCCGCACATCCGTTCAACATGTTTGAAGTTACCAGCCATGCTCGGATCATGCAAGACGGCTGTGTGGAAAAAATGTGGGTTTTGGTGGAAATGAGTTGCGGCAAAAACGACACATCTCCGGCTGCACTCGGAACAGCATAGAAACGCATTTACTTGACCGCGCAATCCGCTAATCTAGCCAGGCGCTGAGCGCAAGACATCCCGGGGGAGAGCGTGGAGCCAGAGGAGATCAACGAGTTTTCAAAGCAGTTGCAGGAAGCGAACGAAGGGAGCGAGTCGCTGAAAAGTATTTCGCTCGCCATCTCGGTTCTCGCTGTGCTGGTCGCGCTCGTCACCGTCCTCGGTCATCGAAGTCACACCGAGGCCGTGCTGGCGCAATCACGCGCGGGCGACCAGTGGAACGAGTATCAAGCCAGAAAGATCCGGTCCGATCAGGTCTCCATCGCCCTGGATCTGCTCTCTCTCCAACCTTCTTCGAACAGCGCTGCCAGCGAGGCGAAGGCTGCAGAATACAAATCACACCAGGAGAGGTGGAAGACAGAGTTGCAGGAGGAGCACGACAAGGCACGGGAGTTCGAAGCGGATGTGACGCATGCTGAGAAGTTTGCCGGGCGCTACGATCTGGGCGAAGCGATGCTGCAGATAGGCGTCGTCCTTTGCTCAATTACCTTGTTTACCCGCCGTAAGATGTACTTCTATTTAGGGCTGGCAATTGGCGCGACGGGACTTCTCTTCGCCGCGTCCGTGTTGACGATTCGCTAATAACGCACGCTGCACACGTGCCCTTAGGTTCAAGGCTAGTGAGAGAACACCCCGAGATCCGTCAACCCATTGACGAAATACTGCACCGCCAGCGAAACCAGCAGCAATCCCATGATGCGCACCAGAATGCGGATTCCCGTCTCCCCGAGCGCCGACGCAACCCTGTCCGAGTTGCCCAACACCAGATAACACGTAAGCGCGGTAATCCCGATGGCGGCGAGGATAGCCGCAATGAGCGACCATCGCCCCTGGGCCTGTCCGACCAGAACCATCACGCTAGTAATAGAACCAGGGCCCGCTAGCATCGGAATGCCCAACGGCACAATGCCGGCGTCCTCCTTGGAAGCAGCCGCTTCCGCATCGGGCTCGGTCTCCTGCGTCGGAGACCTCCGGGCATTGAGCATATCCAACCCGATCAGCAACAGAATGATGCCGCCGGCGATCTCGAACGCGGGAAGGGTGATTCCGAAGACGCGGAAGATGAGCTGGCCAGCGAGCGCGAAGGCCGTCAGCAGAACAAACGCGGTCAGACTCGCCTTTCTGGCGATGAGCCTGCGCCGCGACTTATCGATCCCGGCCGTTACGGCCAGAAACGTCGGAAGGGCGGCGAACGGGTCGACCAGGAAGAAGATGGAGCTGAATGCCAGAACGGAAAAGCGCACCATCGTGGAGCTCTCAAGCCGGGACAACGAGACCTGGCGCGACATCCCCTGAACCCCGAGATGCAAAAGAGCGGCTATCTGGAAAGTGACTGCGGTGTGGGTCACACCACATTGTCCCACGCGTGCAAACTTCACCCGAGCTGCCATGGCTATAATCGAGGGCAGCAAAGGAGTCGAGCAATGCCCTTACTGACGACGCAGTTTATCTGGCACAACGGACAGATGATCCCGTGGGAGAGCGCCAACATCCATGTCATGTCGCACGTAGTCCACTATGGATCTTCTGTGTTTGAGGGGATTCGGTGCTACACGCAGAGCGGCCCCGGTTCCGAAATCGCCGGAGCGGGCATCTTTCGGCTTCCAGAACACATGCAGCGTTTCCGCGACTCCGGCCATATCTACCGCATGCCGCTCGGTTTCTCCGTTGAGGAGCTCTCGCAAGCCGTAATCGACATTGTGGAAGCAAACGGCGTGGCTCCCTGTTACATCCGGCCGATCGCCTTCCGCGGCTACGGGGAGATCGGCATCAATCCGCTGTCCTCACCGGTTGAGGTCTACATTGCGAACTTCGCCTGGGGCAAATACGTTCCCGGAAACGAAGGCGCAAATGTATGCGTTTCGAGTTGGAACCGGCACGCGCCCAACACCATGCCTACGATGTCCAAGGCCGGCGGTAATTACCTCAACTCGCAGCTCATTCGGATGGAGGCGGCGATCAACGGGTATGACGAGGGTATCGCGCTTGACGTGAACGGGCTAATCTCCGAGGGTTCCGGCGAGAATCTATTCCTGGTACGGGGCGGTGTGATCTATACGACTCCGCTCTCAAGCGCTGTCCTCAATGGAATCACGCGCAGCTCCATTCTCACTTTGGCGAAAGATCTCGGCATCCCAGTGGTTGAGCAGACCCTGCCCCGTGAGATGCTGTACATCACAGATGAGTGCTTCTTTACCGGCACCGCGGCTGAAGTAACGCACCTGCGATCGGTGGATCGAATTCTAATAGGGGACGGATCCATGGGCCCGATTACGAGAGCGCTTCACGATGAATTTTTCGGCATCGTGAACGGGACACGGCCGGATCGGCATCATTGGCTGACCCCTGTGAAGGTGGCGGCGAGAGAGCCGGAACTGGCCGCTAAGTAAGCAAGGACTTAGGAGCGAGTGCGGAGCCTTCGGGCTCCGCGAAGCACTTCGGGTGCGACGATACGAATCTCCTCGGACGAGGATTCAAGGTGCGAGTGACACGCGGTGGAAGATACTAACGCTGCAGCAAAAGCAGCAGAAGCGGAACGACGATTCCCGCGATAAAGCTGCTCGCGATCAGTGCTTTATTCCGCGTATAGGTCCAGGACATGACCAGGCCGGTGAGGGTGGACACGGCCAGCCCAAGCGCGACACAACCGAAGAAGATCTTCATGGGCAGGTATGAGGGCTGAGGCGGCTGCGCGGCTGCGGGCGCCTTTTGGACGAGCGCAGGCGCAGCGGTGGCCGGCGGTGACGCCAGTTTACGTTGGGGAACGACAAGTGTGGCCTTCTTATGCAGTTGGCCGAGATGGACCAGGATGGCGGGCGGAACGTAGGAGCTGCCGCGCGTCGTCTCGTGCAGGGAGAACGTCTGCAAGCCGCCGGTAAGCGCGAAGAATAGGATGGAAGGGGCGAGAAAGACTCCGGAGTAAAGATGAGTCAGGCGAATAGCTTTGAGAGTGGACGCGCGGGCCATGAGGCTTCATTTTCTCATCTGCAAGGTTGCGAATTTATCGCAATGTGTTCTGAGGCCGTCCGGGTGCCTGTGCTACGCTGCGCGCATGAGGAATCAGAAATACGCTATCTTGTTGCTCTCGCTGACTTCGCTGCTCGCCGGAGCGGCCGCTCAGTCGCCGGTGCAGGCACACCTTCACGATCCGGGCGGGTACTACCTAGGCCCTTCGGCGCTGCCGCTTTCGCCGCTGATTCTACCGGCGCCCACGCCGGACTCGCAGGTGACGAGGGACGATCTAGCCGAGCTGCATCGCCTCGCAGCGAGCCGCACGCCGGCACAAGTAATAGCCGCGCAAGCCGACGACGGGGAAGAGGACATGTTTGTGTATCGCACGGTGTTGGGACCGTCGTTTGACAAGGCCTACCTGCCCGTGACGGCTGCTTTCCAGGCGCATGTATTGACTGAAGCGGTGGCTGCCTCAGGAACGTTGAAAAACTCGTTTCTGCGCGCACGGCCGTACCAGATCGATGCGACGCTGCACCCGGTCTGCCCTGAGATCACGGCGCATACCTCCTATCCAAGCGGGCACTCGATCGTGGGCTACCTAATGGCGCTGACGCTGACGGAGATGGTTCCCGAGCGGCAGGTTGAGCTGCTTGCGCGCGCCGACGACTACGCGCATAACCGCATGGTCTGCGGCGTGCATTACAAGTCGGACACAGTGGCCTCGAAAGCGGCGTCCTATGCCGTCTTCGGCGAGCTGATGCGAACGCCGCGGTTTAACGAGGACTTGAAGACTGCGCAGCAGGAGTTGCGAGCGAAGCTGAAGCTGAACGCACTGCCGAACTAGGCTCATGCGAAGATAGCTTGCATGACGGAATTTCTGGGCGAGCATGGTGAGGCGAAGTTGGGGGCGGAGCAGGCGGAGAGGCGGCGCTTTCTGGCTGTGTGCTCCGCGCTAGGGCTTGGCGGAACGCTGTTTCCTGGAGCCTTGTTGGCGCTCGCGGCGCGCAACGCTGCGGGGCAGGCTTCGGCACGCGAGACATCGTCCACGGCGGCAGCCTTCGGCGCAATTACGCCGGAGATGATCGGTGAGGCTGCGATCATCGCCGGGATCAAGATCGACGACGCGCAGCGTGCGATGATGCTTGACGGGCTGAACAATCAGCGGGACGACGCGGCGCAGGTGCGGGCGCTCCCGCTGCCGAACAGCGTGGCGCCGGCCTGCATCTTCGACCCGGTGCCGGGCGGCATGGTGCTCGATACGGCGAAGCGGCCAATGAAGATGAGCGCGGCACCAAAGGTCGCATACGGCAATGCCGATGCTGAGGCGCTCGCGTTCCTGACGGTGCGCGAGCTAGCGGAGCTGGTGCGGACCAAGCGCGTGAGCTCGACGACGCTGACGAAGATGTACCTGGCGCGGCTAAAGCGATACGATCCGCAGTTGCACTTCGTCATCACGCTGACCGAGGAGCGTGCGCTGAAGCAGGCCGCGGCGATGGATGCGGAGCTGGCGGCGGGCAAGTATCGCGGCCCGCTGCATGGAATCCCGTGGGGCGCGAAGGATCTGCTTGCGGTCAAGGGCTATCCGACGACCTGGGGCGCAGCCGGGTACGAGCAGCAGACGTTCGACGAAGACGCGGAGGTAGTCAAGCGGCTGGACGCGGCAGGCGCGGTGCTGGTGGCAAAGCTGGCCCTGGGTGCGCTGGCGCAGGGCGATCTGTGGGGCTATCCCGCGGGGTCGGGCAAGCAGGGGGGCCGCTGCCGCAATCCGTGGAATCCGAAGCAGGGTTCGAGCGGCTCCTCGGCTGGAAGTGCAAGCGCGACGGCAGCGGGATGCGTGGCTTTCGCATTGGGAACCGAGACACTGGGGTCCATCTCTTCGCCGAGCACGCGCTGCGGAGCGACCGGCCTGCGGCCAACGTTCGGCTTCGTGCCAAGAACCGGAGCGATGGCGCTGAGTTGGAGCATGGACAAGATCGGGCCCATCTGCCGGGCGGTCGAAGACTGCGCGCTGGTGTTGAACGTGATCACGGGCCCGGACCAGAAGGATCTCTCCGTGCAGCCCGCCGCGTTCAACTGGGATGCGGGCTTTGATTGGAAGCGGCTGCGCGTCGGCTATCTGAAGAGCGCTTTCGATGCGCCGACCATGCCGGAGTTGAAAGCTCCGACCGCGGCCGGAGATGCGGAAATGGAGGCTTATAAGCGGCGTGTCGCGCGTATGCAGGGCCAGTCAGCGCGCGCGGCCTACGACCTGAAATATGCAACGGCAGCGCTCGAGGTGATTCGCGGCAAGATGGGCGTAGCGCTGGTGCCGGTCGAGATGCCGAAGCTGCCTTTCGCGGCAATGGTTCCGGTGCTTGAAGCGGAGGGTGCGGCGGCGTTCGATGAGCTGACCCGCAGCGGACGAGACAAGCTGCTGGCCGGGCAGGAGCCGTTCGACTGGCCAAATAACTTCCGTGTGGCGCGCTTCTATCCCGCGGTGGATTATCTTCAGGCGATGCGCGCTCGCACGCTGGCCATCCAGGCGATGCATGAGCTGTTTGGCCAGGTGGATGTGATCGTTACGCCCTCGCAGGGTGTGCAGTTGACGGCGACCAATCTGACCGGCTATCCGGCGGTGATCGTACCGAACGGGCTTCGTGGAGACGATGCGCCACCCTCACCGGATGCGGGCGATGGCGCGCTGCAGAACGCTGGCGGGCCGGGCACGCCGGTCTCGCTTACCTTTTTGGGTGGCCTGTACGCGGATGCGCGGGTGGCCTCCTTCGCACGGGCCTACCAGGATGCGACGGGCTTCCACAAGCTGCACCCAAAGCTGGGTTGATGCCAGCGTTAGTCGTCGCCGAAGGACTGACCAAGCGCTATGGAACCAGCGAGGTAGTCCGCGATGTCTCGCTCGCGATAGGGCGCGGTGAAACGCTTGGGCTGGTGGGCGAATCCGGATCCGGGAAGAGCACCGTGGCGCGCATGCTGCTGCGGCTGATCGCACCAAGCGCCGGCAGCGTGCACTTCGATGGGATCGATGTGCTGGCGGCGAAGAAGCCGGAGCTGCAGGCGTTGCGGCAGCGAATGCAGATGGTTTTCCAGGATCCCTATGCGGCGCTGAATCCAACCATGCGGATACGCACCATTGTGGGAGAGCCGTTTGCGATCCATGGCGGCTATACACGGAAGGAGACACGCAGCCGCGTGGTGGAGCTGATGCAGGAGGTGGGGCTGGATGCGGATGTGCTCGACCGCTACCCGCACGAGTTTAGTGGCGGACAACGGCAGCGCATCAACATCGCTCGCGCGCTGGCGCTCAAGCCGCAATTCCTGGCGCTGGATGAGCCGGTGAGTGCGCTTGATGTGTCGGTCGGGGCGCAGGTGATCAATCTGCTGAAGGATTTGCAGCGCACGCATGGATTCACCTATCTGTTCATCTCGCACTCCATGCCGCTGGTGCGTTACCTGTGCGATCGAGTCGCGGTGATGCAGCGGGGAAGGCTGGTCGAAATAGGCGATGCGGTGCAGGTCTGCGAGCATCCACGCGAGGAGTACACGCAACGTCTGATTGCGGCGACTCCGGAGATGCCGGTTTCCAGTTAGCGCCGGGCGAGCTCTACCTCAGAACCGACGAACCCCCAGGAGTTCCAGGCTGATCCCGTTAGGACCCTTTGAAAGTACGGGTTGGCGGCAGGCTTGTCGCCGTTGTAGAGGTGCCAGTTACCAAGGCCGTAAGTGATCGTATTGTAGGAGAGTTCGGCTTCGCTGTCGCCCGGGGCCGGCTTGGCGGGAAGGATTTGCTGCTCGGTTCGCTGCCCCTGGTAGAAGCGCAGCAGGCTCAGGTAGAAGGCCAGGTGGGGCTCGGTGTTGTGAACGGCCGGCGTGATGCGCGTGAGGGCTTCAGCAGCTTCCCGCTGTTTACCGGCGCGGCGAAGTGCGACGTAGAGCCAGTTGGAGCAGTCGATGAGAGAGTCATCGGTCTTGGCGAGATCGCGGGCATGGCGGAAGTGAAGCGCGGCTTCGTCGAAACTGCCCTGGAAGTAGAACGCGAGACCAAGGTGATAATGAGAGTCCAGCTTCGTGGGGTCGGCGGTTACGGCGTGCTCCAGATCCTTCTGGGCTATCGCGAACTGGCGCAGGCCGAGCTCGCGATGGCCGCGCTCGAGGAGAAGATCGGCGTTATCAGGATAAGCGGCGAGCGCTTCGGTGTCGATCTTTACGGCTTCCTGGTACTGGCGGTGGCCGGCCTCCGCCTTTGAAAGCGCGAGGTACTCGGCGGCGGAAGGAGATGGGCCGGAAAGCTTGTTTTTTGCCGTGGAAATGGCGTCATCGCCGCTCTCGGCATAAAGCTTGCGGCCGAGCAGCGAAGTGGTCTCAAAAGCTCCCTGGGTCTGTGCGGAAAGGGTCAGTGAAGAGAGGACAAGCGCGAGGGAGACAAAAGACCGAGTAAGAAGCATGGGCAACACCTCCAAAATACTGGTATGTGGAACGGCGGCAGGACGCAGGGACGAAGTCTGAATGCAGAGTACAGCCAACCAGCACGTCCGGAGTTGCAGATGCGGCAGATTCAGCTATGCGAAGACCGCTCAGGCGCCGTCGCTACAATGGAAGGAGATGCTCTCTGCGTTTCAAACCCATTGGCGCTTTGTCTGGCTGGTCACCGCGTCGATGCTGGCCGGAGCGATGAATGCTATGGCGGGTGGCGGCTCCTTCCTCTCGTTTCCGGCGATGCTGGGCGTGGGAGTTCCTCCAATCGAGGCGAACGCAACGAACACCGTGGCGCTTTGGCCGGGACAGCTGACCTCGCTGGCAACACTTCGCGGAGATGTGCGGCGAAATCTTCTGCCGGTGGTGGTGGGGACGTCGATTATCGGTGGCGTGGCCGGGGCCGAGGTGCTGCTGAACACACGGCAGCTCACGTTTTTGCACCTGATTCCGTGGCTGCTGCTGGCTGGCGCGCTGATCTTCGGCATCAGTGGGCCGGTGTCGCGTTGGTTGCGCGTACGCTCCGCCAAGGGCTCCGTTGAGCACCACGTCGAGCCGGCGATCAACCCGTTCGTGCTGTTCTCAATGCTCTTTCCGGTGTGTTTCTACATCGGGTACTTCGGGGCGGGCGGCGGGTTCCTGGTCATGACCGTACTGGCGCTGCTCGGCATGGAAAAGATGCATCAATTGAATGCGATGAAGGTGGTTGCGGCGTCTGCTTCCAATCTTTGCGCCATCTTCGTCTTCGTCCTGAGAGGGCGCATACTTTGGCACTACTGTCTAATCTCGATGGTGTTCGCAGCGACCGGAGGATACCTCGGGGCTCGTTATACGCGACGCATGAATGGAGACGTTCTGCGGGCAGTCGTGGTGATTACGGGCGTCGCGATCGCGGGCTATTTCTTCTGGAGACAACGTTGAGCACTCTGGACATTGTTGCAAACTGAAGCAGGACCGAACACGACGCGAGAGATAAACGATGAGTCATGAAGGCATACGGATTGTAAGTGAAGATCAGGCACGTCGAGAAGCGGCCGACGAGGTTCGGCTCCCTTTAGCCGCGGTGACGCCTGCCAAGGTAAAGGTGCAGAAATCAGAAGGGAGTGGCGTGACGATTACCTGGAAAGACGGGCATGAAAGTCACTGGAACTTCGCCTGGCTTCGTCATGCATGCCCTTGCGCGACGTGCAACGAGGAGCGCAAGCAAAGTGGACGAGCAGTGGGTGTTGCTGCGCCTAAGCCGGG
>CAXSDM010000115.1:0-8856 GCA_964235575.1 uncultured Acidobacteriaceae bacterium
GAGCTCAGGTCGAAGAAGACGACGATCAGTCGGTGATCGCGGAGCTGCTGCGGAGAAGCCGCCAGATTGTGCTCCAGCAGCTCGGCGATCGTGGCCTTGCCCTGGACCGTGTTTTTCTCCTGCAACGCGACCGCTTGGTCCACGCTCTGGTAATCGAAGCTGCGCACCGTCTGCGGCTTCTTGTCTTCGAGGATTTGGAAGTCGCTGGCCTTGAGTCCCTTGACCAGTTCGCCTGTCTTCTTGTCGCGCACTACGACGTTGGTCAGGACCAAGTTGGTGTTCACGCTCAGGGTGAAAGTAGAGCCGCTAGTCTGGCCGCTGGTCTGGCCGCCCATTTGCGCCTGCTGCGCCAGCGCGCCGAAGGGCGTCTGCAGTCCGAGAAGTCCGATCGTCAGTGCCGCCACCACTTGCCGCATGTATGCCCTTCTCTCGCTCATCGCTAAAACCTGTACCGAGCCTGTACCTGCAGCGAACGCATGGCTGCCGCGCTAGTAACCTGGCCGAAGTTGGCCGAGTTTTCTGTGACGTTGATGCCGTTGTATTGGACGGTGTTGAAGACGTTGGTGGCTGTGACCCGCGCCTCAAACGAGTTCGTGCCGCCAAGCTGAAAGGTGCGCGAGAGTGCGGCGTTGGTGGAGACGGTGCCTGGTCCCTCGATGGACCCCTGCGACGCCGTGCCGTACTGCCCTGCGGCGGGTAAGGTGAACGCTGCTGTGTTAAAGAAGCTTTTCAGCTGGCCCGTGCCCTGGATCGCCGTCCCAGCCACCCGGTTCGGCCGCTGGTTGAAGGTGTTGGCCGCCGAGGCCTCCGCCTGGTTGCCGGAGTACTGCGGTGTGAAGTAGGTGCCCGTCGCGAAGGTAAATGTCCCGCTGAGCGAAAACCCATCGAGCGCCTTTGCCAGGACGCCACCCTTATTTAGAAACTCGCGGTTGGGTCCGAAGGGCAGCTCCAGAACCCAGTTGCCGGTCAGGTTATGCCGCTGATCGAACGTTGAGTTACCTTCCTCCAAATCCGGCCGATAGAAATTTTGGATCGGCGTGCCCACCGCGCCGCTGACCCCGGAGGCGTTGTCGATGGTATGCGAGTAGACATAGGTGAAGCCGACGGCGATGCCCTTCTGCTGCCGCTTCTGCGCGCTCAGTACCAGTTGGTTCGAGTGCGAACCCGCGATGGATCGCTCGAAGTCGAACGGAGCGATGCCCGGCGTCGTCGTACCCGCAGGCGTGCCGTTCGGAGATCCGACCAGGTCCAGGTCGCTTCCTTTGGAGCCGTTGTAGCCCACGTTCAGCACAATCCCGAGCGGAATCGTCTTCTGCACGTTGAGGTTATAAATCTGCACCATACCTAGTCGGTAGTTTGGATCGACGGCCCAATTATTCGAGATCTGCTGCGCGGTCGAGCAGCCGAAACCGTTGCTGAGCGTCAAGTTCGCCGTCGTGGCCGGGCGGACCGCAGATGTTCCCGACGACGTCATATAGGTGTAGGGGGCCTGCGTCGTCGTGCAGCCGGTAGCCGCGGGTGTCGGATTGGTACTTGTAGGTGTGGGCGCGACGTTGTTCTGCGTCACCGCGAACGGCACCTGGTGCGACAGCAGTTGTGCAAAGGTGCGGTACTGGCCCGTATTGAAGTTGATTCCGTAGCCTGCTCGCACTACCACGTCCTTGATTCCGCCAAACCTCGGCGACCAGGCGCCGCCAAACCGAGGCTCGAACATTGTGCGGTCCGGACGAACGAGGCTGCTCGGGAACTGGCCGCTGAAGGTGCCCGTGCCGCCTGGAAACACCGTCTGCACTGCGGTGTAGCTGGCGTTGTGGTCCAGGTTCACCAGCCGATTGTTCTTCTCGGTGTATGGCCCGAAGTACTCGTAGCGCAAGCCATAGTTCAGCGTCACGTTCGACTTAACGCGGAAATCATCCGTCACGTACCAGTCATAGACATTCTCGCGGAGATAGGTCTTGTAGATGCCGGCCTGGATGCTGGTGCTCTCCGGCAGCCCCAGCAGAAAGTCGGCGAATCCGGAGCCGCTGGCTGCGGTTGAGCCGCTCACCCCGGCGACCTGGTAGGCGGGACTGGCCGTCGCATATCCCGTAAAGGTAAAGGAACCAAGCGGATTGTTACCGCCGACTGAGTCCGCGTGCACGCGCCGGATATCCAGTCCCAGGCGCAGGTTGTGCCGCCTGTGCCGCCACGCCACGAAGTCCGAAAAGCTGATGGTCTGGCTGATTGATTGCACGGGCGTGGTGTTCGACAACCCGGCGAAGTTGGTGATGTTCAACGACGGCACGCCGTTATAGAAGTGTGAATTGGCAAACGATTGCGCCTGGTTCGGAATGTTCAGGTTCGCCGTCTGGGTCGGATCGTTGGTCGTGTTCGTAAAGTAGTTCTGGGTCTGGGACGAACTTCGGTTCCAGTTTACCGAGGCGTTACTTGAAAGCCGCCCATAACTGACGACGTAGCCAAGGTTCAGCGCGTTGCCGTCGCTGGCGGTCGTCCCACCGAGCGGCAGGAAGATGTCGCGCAGGTCGCTCGCGGCATGCGAGTAGTTGAACGAGGCGTTGACGGTTTGGCGCAGCACCGGCGGCGCGTTCGAGTTTCTGCCACCACCTCCGCCGCGGCCGCCGCCTCCGCCAAAGCCGCCGAACGGACCGCCGCCGGTCTGCTGCCCGAGCTGCCTCTGGTAGCGCGTGTTGATGGCGACGTTGTTTGATCCCTCGTTAGAAATCGTCTGGTAGTTGAAGACGGTGGGATCGTTCGAGCCGCAGTTGATGTTGCACTGCGGATAGAAGTTCAACAGCGCCAGAGCCTGCGGCGAAATGCCGACGGTGCTGTTTCTCAGATTGTTCCCCGGGATCGGCAACCCGGTTGCCGGATCGAAGAGAGAGACCGGCGACAATCCTCCGCTCACCCGCTGAAACGACTGTGAGAAGTCTCCCGCGCGTTCCAGCACGGTGGGCACGCGTACCGGGTTGGGCAAGAATGGGTTGAGATTTTTCTGCCCAGTCAGATTGATAAAGACGAACTGTCGCGTATCGGGCTTGGTCAGTCCAGGCAGGTACGGCGATCCGGCGATGCTCGCACCGAAGCGGTTCGAGTAGGCGGACGGGTTGACGACCGGCTCGAGCGTCGGCGACCATGGCGCCGAGTTCAGCGCGTTGTTCCCGCCTTGATAGAAGACACTGCCGTGAGGCTGGGCCGGGTTGAAGTTGCGAAACGCTCCGCCGCCACCGCCTCCTCCTCGCCCTCCGCGTCCTCCGCCGAACCCGCCTCCGCCACGCCCACCCGGGGGCGGACCGCTGATTAGCCCGCCCAACATGCCGACGACGGCCTGGATCTGGTCGTTGGTTGCGCCGCCTTGCTGGCGGGTGTTGTTCAGCGCATCCTGGATGCGGTTGCGGATTTCGTCCTCGCTGAAGCCGGCGAGGCCATTGGTGTTGCCGGTGACGCCGCTGACCGTGACCGAGTCCGCCGAAGCACTGGCGTCTCCTCCGGCAATCCCGGCCAGCGAGGGAACTCCGGCCGCCGCACCCGCGCTGCCAGCCGTGGCCGCTTCGATGCCCGTCGTATCGCCCTGCATGTCGAGCGTGATGGTCGACCGCTGGCCGCCGGCGCCCAGGGTGCGGGTACGCTGGCTGGCCGCGACCTGCGCCTGCGCCGCGCGGGAGGCGAGCTCCAGCTTGAACTCCGCAACCTGGTTGGCGGCCTCCGCCGTGATCCGCACCTCGTTGGTGACCGGAGCAAAGGCCGCGAACTCCGCGCGCACGACGTAGCGGCCGGTTTTCGGGATCGTCATCGCATACGAGCCGTCGATGTCGGTGGTGGTCGCGTACTTCTTTCCTGTCAAGGTATTGGTGGCCGTGATTGCAACTCCGGGCAGAGGGATCGCGCCAGCCTTGACCGTTCCATGGATGGTGCCGCCGGCAGACGTCACGCTCGTCGCAGGTGCCGGCGCCTGGGGCAGAGACGTTTCTGTCGGCGAAGGCGGTGCCGTCCCCTGCGCGCGTGTAAATGCCGGAGCCAGCAGAGCGGTGCCGGCAAACGCCAGGCCAACATACTTTCGCTTTCGAAGCTGCTTGGACCGCAACCGCGTACTCATCAGTTTTTAGGCTCTCCTGTCATCGCCGGAGTGGAACCCGCGCCGACGCCCTGGCGTCTCCGTCCGCGGGAGGAAGCTTCGCCGATGCCGAGCGTCGTGGGCACGAAGACACCCTTCTTGAGGGTTCCGGGACCGGCCACCAACGAGCCTACTTTGACGTCGAGCAGCGTGACGCTCTCACCGGCGTCCTGTGAAGCACCCTCTGCAGCGGCTCCGGGACGTCCGCCGCCCGGCGCTCCGCCATTTCCGCCCATGGCCATCTGCATGCTGCGCCCTCCGCGCCGAAAGGACGTGTCTTCATCGACCGCGATCACCTGGCTGACCTGATCCGGCCGCAGAACCGTGATCCTGGTCTCATCGATCGCCGTAACCGTTCCGCTGATCCAGGTTTTGCCCAGGGCCTCCCGAGCCTTCCTGATCTGCTCGGCATCCACCACCATGAGATAGAGTGCGTGCATCGTTTTGTTCGGCGCATCCAACTCGCCCATCGCACCGATGCCGTCGCCGGGATGCACCTCGGTGAGCCGGATAGGCTCGCGATTCTTCAAGACTCGCGTGTTGGGGGAGATGGCTACCTGGTAGAGTTCGCCGCGCTCGGTCTTCATCGTTAGGTGGTCCGCGGTCACGGCGGTGACTGTACCTTGGACCCCTCGGCCAGCGCCCATGGCGATGGAAGGCTCACTCCCACCGTCGGACTGCGCCGCCGCTGCTCCAGGCAGACCAATCGATGCCAGAAGCCAAAGGAGAGCCGTTCCAGAACGCCGTGCAACCCAGGAAAATTCGAAGCTCATCGAGTGACCGCCTGTCGATAAAGACGGGTGGTCCGGTGGAAAGACTCCATCGCCTGCGTCTTCGGCATGCGCTTGCGGCGGCCCGACTTGCCGGTCAAGCCGTGTGTCCTCCGATTCTGTCGAACCCCGGCCGCGCAGCACGCATCCAACTTTTGGATTTCCGATAAGGACAACACGCAATGCCTACGCAAACCGCGCCTGCTGCTCGCTCCTGCGGCTCCTCCGCCCTGCTTGCCCGCTTTCAGGGGGTGCGCCAGGCCACGCTGGATTTTACCGCGCCGCTCTCGCCCGAGGACATGATGGTGCAGTCCTGCGCAGAGGCCAGCCCCGTGAAGTGGCACCTGGCACACAGTTCCTGGTTTTTCGAGACGTTCGTTCTTACGCCTTTTGGCTCGAACTATAAGGCTTTCCATCCCGACTTTTCTTGGCTCTTCAACTCCTATTACACGTCGCTCGGCGACATGCCCGCCAAGAACCTGCGGTCGTCCTTTTCGCGTCCTCCACTCGACTCCATTCTGGCCTATCGCCGCCACGTGGACGCGGCTGTTGTCGCGTTGCTTGAGAGCGATCTCCGCGAGGATGAGGACGAGGTTCTCCGGCGGGTGGTGCTTGGGCTGGAACACGAGCAGCAGCATCTGGAACTGATCGCCACTGACTTCAAGCACGCCCTGTTCACAAATCCACTGCAGCCGGCGTACCGGGCTCCAGCCCGTGCGGCCGATGCCGCTGAGGGTGCGACCATAGGAACCACGTTCTCGGCCACCTTCACTTCCTTTGCCGGTGGGCTTACCCAGATTGGCGTCTCTCCGGACTCTTCCGATCCGCAGGCGTTTGCGTTCGACAATGAGACGCCTCGTCACATGGTTTTCCTTCATCCGTTTCGGATCGCCAATCGCCTGGTCACCGCGCTCGAATACCTCGCCTTCATCGACGATAACGGCTATACCCGACCCGAGCTCTGGCTCTCCGAAGGTTGGAGCACTATGCGCCAAAGCGGCTGGCAGGCGCCTCTCTACTGGCGCCGGGATTCGGCAACGAACTCCGGCTGGAGCATCTTCACGCTCGATGGATGGCAGAGCCTGGACGCGCTGTTTGAAACTCCCGTCTGTCATCTCAGCTTTTTTGAAGCCGATGCGTTCGCGCGCTGGACGGGCTGTCGCTTGCCCACCGAGTTCGAATGGGAGCACGCCGCAGCCTCGCTCGGCGAAGCCGCCTTGCCGCTCTTCTCTGCCAATATGCTTGAGTCCGGTAACCTGCACCCGACGTCGTCTTCCCTCGTTTCGTCGCTCCAGCAACTCTATGGGGACGTGTGGGAGTGGACGTCCTCGGGCTATACCGGCTATCCGGGCTATCGTCCGCTGCCCGGAGCTTTGGGGGAGTACAACGGCAAGTTCATGTCCTCGCAGGTGATCCTGCGCGGAGGCTCCTGCGTGACACCGGCCACGCATATTCGCGCGACCTACCGAAACTTCTTTCCCGGTGCGACCCGCTGGCAGTTCTCCGGCCTGCGCCTGGCCCAGGATAGTGAACCCGTAGTATAGCCTTCCCAATTTCGACCGTATGCGTCTGCATGCCGGCAGACGCCAAGACAAAGCATCATTGACGGAGTGTTCGTGTCGCCCATCGCAGAAGCAGTCGACGCCGTTGCCCATGCCGCGCTTACCGGGCTTTCCACCAACCCGAAGACTCTGCCGCCTTGGCTGTTCTACGACGCGGTCGGCTCTCCGCTCTTTGAGCAGATCACCGAGTTGCCGGAATACTACCTGACCCGCACCGAGAGGGCGATCCTCGCCGCCCATGCCGACGAGATCCTCGACACCCTCGGAGCTGATGCGACCTTTGTCGAACTCGGCGCCGGCACCGCGACCAAGACGGGCCTGCTGCTCGCAGCGGCGACCCGGCGACAAACGAGCGTTCTTTACCAGCCGATCGACGTCAGCGCCAGCGCTCTCGACGAGGCGTGTGAGCATCTCGCAGCCGGTATTCCCGGCCTGATCGTTCGGCCGCAGGTCGCCAACTACGTAACCGATCCCATTCACATTGAACACGAACCGCACCGAAAGGTCCTCGCTCTCTATATCGGCTCGAGCATTGGAAACTTTAGTCCCAACGAAGCGCGCGGCGTGCTTGCCAACCTGCGTTCGCAGCTTGTTCCAGGCGATCACTTGCTGCTCGGCACCGACCTGGCCCCGAGTCCGCAGAAATCCGTCGCTTCTCTCATCGCCGCCTACGACGATGCGCAAGGCATCACGGCAGCCTTTAACCTTAATATGCTCGCCCGCCTGAACCGCGAGCTCGGCACCAATTTTCGGCTCGATCGTTTCGCGCATGAAGCCCGCTGGAACGCGACGGAGTGCCGCATGGAGATGCACTTGGTCTCCACGTGCGCCCAGACCGTCAGTACTCCCGCGAGCTCCGCCGGCCCCGCGCTTGCGGTGCGCTTCACTGCGGGCGAGAGCATCCACACCGAAAACAGCTACAAATTCACGCGGGAAAGCCTGCTTGCGCTGCTGTCACCATGCTTCCGGCCGGTTCGCAGCTTCCGCGACCTGGACGATCGTTTCGCGGTCACCCTGGCCGAAGCCGTCTGATTGCGGCTGGAGAAAGCCAGGCGTCTGCGCTGATCTGGCAGACGCACTACTTCTTCCGGCGGCGGAAAAGGGCGAAGGTCCCCAGTCCGGAGAAGCTGAGGACCGCGACGGCGATCAGCGCTACTCCACCCAGAATCGGAATCAGGGCGAGCGCGATCCCCGCCGAGAGCGCGTCCGCCAGCACGCGCAACAAAGCTTGAATCAAGCCGACGAGGATGCGAATCACAACCATTCTGCTGAGGATATCGGCAACGGCAAGGATTACGCGAGGAAGATGGCGTACGACTTTCGGGTAGGGTGAACCGAGGTTGTCTTCCCGAAGACGTACTTCGCCGCGCTATGTTCCGCAAAAGGTGGCGGTGACGCGTTCCTCGGGGCGGGCAGGAGCAGTGTAGGGTTCCATGCCAGGGCGGTCCTCGTAGGGGCGCAGGATGACGCTCAGCAAGGCTTCAAAGGGTTGGAAGTCCTGCCGCTCGACGGCGGCGGCGATCGCGGCTTCGACCAGGTGGTTGCGCGGGATGAAGAGTGGGTTCGCTTTCTCCATTCGCTTTGTCCGTTGCTGGGGCGAGCCCGGCTCTTCAGCCAGGCGCTGGCGCCACTGTTGTGCCCACTCGTCAAAAGCTGCGGGCGAGGTGAACTGTGTTCGTACCTTGGCGTCGCCGTCCGAGCTGACGGCGGCTTCACACAAAGAGCGAAAGGTGAGGGTGAAGTCTGCTTCATTGGTGGCCATCCGGTTGAGCAGATCCTGCGCAAGGACGGCGTCTCCGTCGCGTTCGGTGGCGAGGCCGAGCTTGCAGCGCATACCGGCAAGATGCGCGAGTTCGAAGCGTGGAGCGAAGGCTTCGAGCGCCTCGTAGGCCCAGGCGAGGGCGGCTTCCTGGGTGCCGGCTTCCTCCTGCATGAGGGGGAGGAGGGTTTCGGCGAAGCGGGCGAGGTTCCACTGGGCGGCATGGGGTTGGTTTGCGTAGGCGTAGCGCCCCTGGCGGTCGATGGAGCTGAAGACGCAGCGGGGGTCAAAGGCTTCCATGAAGGCGCAGGGGCCGTAGTCGATGGTTTCACCGGAGATCGAGGTGTTGTCGGTGTTCATGACGCCGTGGATGAAGCCGAGGAGCATCCATTGGGCGACCAGTTCGGCATGGCGCGAGATGACGCTATTGAGGAGTGAACGATAGGGCGAAGGGGTGTGTTTTGCTTCAGGATAGTGGCGGGAGATAGCGTAATCGGCCAGTGTTCGGAGGCCTTCAAGGTCGTTCTTGGCTAGAAAGTACTGGAAGGTGCCCACCCGTAGGTGACTGGCGGCTACTCGGGTGAAGACGGCGCCGGGGACGGGGGTCTCGCGGTAGACGACTTCGCCGGTGGTGACGGCGGCGAGGGCGCGGGT
>CAXSDM010000116.1:0-8794 GCA_964235575.1 uncultured Acidobacteriaceae bacterium
ATGGGCTGGAACTCCTGGAATTGGTTCTTCGGCAAGGTTACCGACAAGGACATCCGCCAGGCCGCCGACCTCATCGTATCCTCCGGCATGCGAGACGCAGGCTACGTCTACGTCAATATCGACGACACCTGGGAGGGAAAGCGGGACGAGTCCGGCGTGCTTCATTCCAACGAGAAATTCCCCGACATGAAGGCGCTCGCCGACTACGTCCACAGCAAAGGGTTGAAGCTCGGTATCTACAGCTCGCCCGGCCCGCAGACCTGCGCCCGCTACGAAGGCAGTTATAACCACGAGCAGCAGGACGCCGACCTCTATGCCTCCTGGGGCATCGACTATCTCAAGTACGATCTCTGTAGCTTCCACGGCATCATGACCCAGGCCGCGCCCGGCGACCCGGTCAAACAGGATCAGATGATGCGTGCCGCCTATGAGAAAATGCATCAGGCCATCCTCAAGACCGGCCGCCCCATGGTGTACAGCCTCTGCGAGTATGGCTGGGATATGGTCTGGCAGTGGGGTCCTGAAGTGGGCGCAAACCTGTGGCGCACCACCGGCGACATTCAACCTAACTTCGACCGCATGAGTTATATCGGCCGCTCCCAGGCCGGTTTGGCGAAGTTCGCCGGGCCCGGACACTGGAACGATCCCGATATGCTTGAGGTCGGCAACGGCAAGCTCACGCCCGACCAGAACCGCGTCCACATGGGCCACTGGGCCATGCTCGCCGCGCCTCTCTTAGCCGGCAACAACCTCAGCCAACTCACGCCTGAGATCACCGCCATCCTCACCAATCGCGAGGTCATCGCGATCGATCAGGATCCTCTCGGTCATGAGGCGGAGCGCATCTTTGCTGAGGGAACCATCGAGATCTGGTCGCGGCCGCTCGCCGGCGGGGCCGTCGCGCTCGAGATCATCAACTTCAGCGACGACGACTCGTTCCTCCGCGGCATTCATCTTCATCTGAAGGAAGCCGGGGCAGCGCCAGGTTGGAAGGCTCGCGACCTATGGACCGGCAAGGATCTCGGCCCCATCCAGGATGACTGGAAGTTCACGCTCAAGCGGCAGTCCGCGCTGCTTCTGCGACTTACTAAATAGCTCTTACAAAGTGAGAGTTTAGCCCGCATCCCCATGGCGCAGAACCATCGCGATACCCATGCCGCCGCCAATGCAGAGGCTCGCTACGCCATGCGTTTTCTTCCGCGAACGCAGTGCGTGCGCAAGCGTGACCAGCACCCGCGCCCCGGAAGCACCAATGGGATGGCCCAGTGCCACCGCTCCGCCGGACACGTTTACCTTCTCCTCAGAAAGGTTCAGATCGCGGATCACGGCTAGCGATTGCGCGGCAAATGCTTCGTTGAACTCAAACAGGTCAATCTCTTCCAGGCCCAAGCCGGCCCGTGCAAGCGCACGTGGAACTGCCGCGGCAGGTCCTAACCCCATCAACGCGGGATCGACCCCGACACATGCGTAACTCACAATCTCGGCGAGCGGCTTCAGCCCATGCGCACGCGCGTACTCGGCCTCGCACACCACGAGCATGGCCGCGCCATCGTTCAGGCTGCTGGCGTTGCCGGCCGTCACCGTTCCCTCCGGCTTGAACGCCGGCTTCAGCTTTGCGAGTGCCTCAAGACTCGTGTCCGGGCGCACGCTCTCGTCGCGGGTCGTGACCACCGGCCCTTTGCGCGACGGCACAGAAACCGGCACAATCTCCGTGTCGAAAACGCCGTCCTTCTGTGCCACACTCGCCCGCCGATGGCTTTCAAGCGCAAACGCATCCTGGTCCGCACGGCTGATTCTGCACTCGGCCGCGACGTTCTCTGCCGTGATGCCCATGTGGTAGCGATGCGTCGGATCGGTGAGCCCGTCGTTGACCATGCTGTCGATCATGCTCACATCGCCCAGCTTCTGCCCGCGCCGCATCTGCTGCACCAGGAACGGCGCACGCGACATGCTTTCGACACCCCCGGCGAGATAGAGTTGCCCATCGCCGGCATGGATGGCCTGCACTGCGTTCACCACCGCCTGCATGCCGCTGCCGCACACCCGGTTGATTGTCTGCCCCGGAACGGCGACGGGCAGGCCGGCTCCGAGAGCGATCTGGCGCGCCGGGTTCATCCCCTGCCCAGCCTGCAAAACATTGCCGACCAGAACATCGGCCATATCTTTTCCATCTACGCCCTGCAGGATGTCTTGGGCGACCGTCGTCCCGAGCGTCACCGCGGACACATCCGCGAACGCGCCCAAGAACGACCCAATCGCCGTCCGGCGCGCCGCTGTAATTACAATTTTCAACCTTCCACCTCCGCTCATCAAATGTATCTCAGCGCAGGCGGCCGCTGGCTAGCTTCCTCTCTGTTATAGAGCCGCAGCCCCAGCCTCCGCGACAGCATGGTCCTGCTCGCCCGACCCTCCGCTCACCCCGATGGCGCCCACCACCTTGCCATCGCTCTTGAGCGGGATGCCTCCGGCAAAGATCATGATCTTGCCGTCATTCGAAGCGTGAATGCCGAAGAATTGCCCTCCCGACTGCGAGTGAGTCGCGAGGTCTTTGGTCGCGATATCGAAGGCTCTGGAGGTGTACGCCTTCTTGATCGAGATATCGATGCTCCCGAGCCACGCGCCATCCATCCGCACGTGCGCCACCAAGTTTCCGCCTTCATCGGCAACCGCGATATTCATTGGCTGACCGATCTCCGCTGCCTTTTTCTCAGCCGCCTCTATGATTCGCCGTGCATCCGCTAACTTCATTTCGTCTCTCCACTGTCCTTCTCGCGCTGCTCTCAGCTTGGATGCTCGCACTGCGACGTGTGCCGGAAGAATCCTAGTATTCGGAAGCTGAGGTTCGGAACGCAGATTCCGTTTGGGAATGACAATCATGAGATCAACGACGGTGGTGACGGGATTGGAGGGTCAGCCGGTTTAGTATTCGAGGATGATGGGTTGCTTACGAGGCTTGGCGGCGGGGCTGTTGTGCGGGGTGGCCTCGGCCTGGGGGCAGACGAGCGTGGCGACGAACGCGCCGGCAGGGACGGAGCTTTCGACGCGGGTGGTAGCGTATGCAATCGACGCCAAAGTGGACACCGAGCGGAAGACAGTGGAGGCGACCGGGACGCTGCGTTATAAGAACCTGACCGGGCAGCCGCTGACCAGCTTTCCGTTTCACCTCTATCTGAATGCGTTTCGGCCGGAGTCGACGTTTACGACAGAGACGCACTTTGGAGGTGGCATTCGGGACAACGAGGAGGGCAATGCGTATCCGGCGGCGAAGCGTGGAGCGATCACGATCGGGCATCTGGAGGCGGATGGGTTTGGGGACCTGACGGGGCGGATGCAGTTCGCCGCTCCGGATGATGGCAATGCGAACGACCATACCGTGATGGTGGTGACGCTGCCCCGTGCGGTGGCTCCGGGCGAGACGATTACGTTTCGGATGCGCTTTCAGGATCAATTTCCGGAGTCGGTGGCGCGGAATGGGTATAAGCGGGACTTCCTGATGGGCGGGCAGTGGTTTCCCAAGGTCGGAGTCTTCTGGCACGGGGCCTGGAACTGCCACCAGTACCATGCCACGACGGAGTTCTTTGCGGACTTTGGGACGTTCGATGTGCGGCTCACCCTGCCGAAGAACTACACCGTGGGAGCTTCAGGGGTGCCGACGGGCAACCAATTGAACAACGATGGCACGCGGACGCTGCGCTTCTACGGCGAGGACATTCACGACTTCGCGTGGGCGGCGAGCCCGCATTTCACGGTGACGACAGGGACGTACCTGGGGTCGATGGGGCCGGTCCAGGTGCGGGTGCTTGCGCTCGCGGCGCACCCCGGAGCGGGGGTGCGCTATCGCGATGTGCTGCTCGGGTCGCTCGACCAGTTCGACCGGCGGTTTGGGCCGTATCCCTACAAGGTGCTGACGCTGATCGATCCGGAGCCGGGGTCGGAGATGGAGGGCATGGAGTATCCGACGCTGATTACCGGGGGTACGGCGCTCTGGGACCCGAGCCGGATCACGGAGGTCACGGCCGAGCATGAGTTCGGGCACCAGTACTGGTACGGCATGGTGGCGACCAACGAGTTTGAAGATGCGTGGCTGGATGAGGGGATCAACTCCTACACGGAGGTGAACGTGACGGCGGCACTCTATGGGCAGCAGACGAACATCTTCGGGCGGCGCTGGGCGAATCTTTCGGACCAGTCGGCGCAATACATCCAGTATCAGGCGATGCCGGACTTCGATCCGGTGACGCGCTTTGCGTGGAAGTTTCGCAACTCGGAGAGCTATGGCGTCGTGACGTATGGGAAATCGGCGACGCTGTTGAAGACGCTCGAAGGACTGGTGGGGAAGGACACGATGGAGGAGGCAATGCGGACCTACTTCCTGCGCTACCGGTTCACGCATCCGACGACGGAGGACTTTCTGCGCACGATCGAGGAGGTGGCGATCCGGCGGGGGCGGGCGGCAGGGTTGGTGGTGCAGGCTCCAGGGGTGGTGCTGCCGGGGATTGCGGCACAGGCGAGTTCCGGGGGACGGACGGAGGTGGTCAACTCGGGATTGCGCGCGTATCTGCAGCAGGCGGTGTATGGCACGGCGGTGCTCGATTATGCAATCGACGGGATCGCGTCGGGGCCGTTGGAGTGGTGGGTCGCGGACACCAAGGACAAGCGCATGCGCAGTACGGTGACGGTGCACCGGGTGGGGGAGTTCGTGATGCCAGTGATGGTGGAGGTCGTGTTTTCGGATGGCAGCCGGCGGCGCGAAATGTGGGCTCCGGCAGCGGGGGAGAACGACCGGTGGAAGACGTGGACGTACGTAACGGGAGCCAAAGTGGTGTCGGCGGAGGTGGACCCCGACCACACGCTGCAGCTCGACGCGGACCGGTTCAACAATAGCCGGGTGGAGGAGGCGAGGCCGGCGCCGGCGCGGAAGCTGACGACGCTGTGGATGGCGGCGCTCGGGCTGGGGGAGCAGGTCGTGGGATGGCTGGTTTGAAGGCGGGTTCGTTCCGGATGGACGATGTACATCCCACTCATCGCGATGAGGCTGCGATGAATGGGGCACCCAAGGTCCGTGCAAAATCGCTGGTTTGGAGCGGGCTGCGCGTGGTGCTGGCCAGCCCCGGGGCGCTGCTTTGGACGTATGCATTCAACGTGGGGCTGGCGCTCTTGTTTTCGCTGCGGCTGCATGCGGAGATGGCGAGCGTGCTCGACCACTCGCTGGCGGCGGAGCGGCTGTCGTCAGCGTTCGACCTGGGAACGCTGCTGGAGATGCGGCATGCGCTGACGTACCATGCGCCGGGTGCCGGGGCCAGCTCGTACGCGGGGCTGCCCGTGTATCTGGCGGTCTACTTTGTGCTGGTGCCGGGGGCGCTGTTCACCTACCAGGTAGGCGCGCCGGGGCGGCTCTCGATTCTGCTGGGGACGGGGCTGGGGTTCTTCTGGCGCTTTGTGCGGATTACGGTGTGGGCGGCGATCGTCTTTGCCGGAGTGCTTGGCCCTTTGATAGCCGCGCAAAATGCCTGGACGGAGCATGTGGATGAGCGGTACGTGGGTGCCACGGTCTGGTGGCTGGAGGCTCCCGGCGCGCTGCTGATCGTGCTGATGGCGGCGCTGCTGCGACTCTACTTCGACCTGGTGGAGGTGTACACGGTGCAGCTGAATGATCAGCTGCTGCCAAATGGGAAGACGGACCGGAGGGTGCGGCGGGTGCTGGGGCCGGCGCTGCGAACGCTTGCGGCGAACTTCGGGCGAGCGTACGGGACGTTCTTGGGTTTGGCGGTGCTGGGAGCGGCGGCGCTGGCGGCGACCTGGGCAGGGGTGACGGAGTTGCTGGCCCAGAACCACGTGTTGCCCATCTTCCTGCTGACCCAGCTCGGGTTGTTTCTCAGTCTGCTGACGCGTTTCTGGCAGCGTGGGGCGGAGACGGTGCTGGCGGGTGACAACCGTCTGCAGGCGGCGGAAGTCTCAGATGGAACGAGCCAGCTTTACTCGCGGGAAGAGGCGCAGTGGGCGCGAGCCGCGGAAGAGCTCGAGGCGCAATCCGATCCGGAGCCGCCGGTGCCTTCGCTGGAGGAGCCCGATGCGGGCGTGTTCCATCCTGAGCCACCGCCGCCTTCCCCGGAAGAGCAGTAGTCTTCCCGAGGCTTCGGCGATAGAATTGTTACAGCCGTATGAATTTATTCATTCTTCGCCACGCCAGTGCTGGCACACGCCGCGCCAATCCGCTCCTCGATGTAAAACGTCCGCTCGATAAGGAAGGCAAACAGCAGTGTTTACGCCTGGCGCATGTCTTGAACGCGCTCAAGGTGAACTTCGACCTGGTCATCTCGAGTCCGCTGAAGCGGTCGGTGCAGACGGCGCAGTTTGTGGCGACCGAGACAGGTTACGAGACGCAGATCCAGATTTCGGACGCGCTCTCCCCGAACGCGACCTTTCCCGAGTTCCAGCAGATGCTGCAGGAGTCCGATGGGCGGGAGAACGTGCTGGTGGTGGGGCACAACCCCAACATCCAGGGATTTGTCGGGTCGCTGCTGGCGCCTCCGGTGCCGGACAGCGATGCGGCCGTGCGAGTGCCGCTGGTCCGTTTGCGCAAGGCTTCGCTGGCGCGCGTGGTGACGGGACGCGGGCCGGCGACGCTGGCCAGCCTGCTCGATCCGCGGCTGGTGCGGGCGCTTTATGCCACCTCGACCAAGAGGGTTTTGCGGAAGACCTCGAAGAAATAAGGCGCTTCCTTCTTGACCGCCCAGGCTTCGAGCTCTGCACCACCGCGGCCCGGAAGGATTTCGATGACGACGCGCTTTGGCGAGACGCGGGTGCGTAGGCCGACTACGGCGCTGGCTCGATCCTGATTGAGCGCGACGGCGAGACGGAGCAGTAGGACGGCGCGGGCGACGCGCAGTTGCTCTACCGCCGGCAGCGGGCGCATGTAGCGGTCGAGCGGGTCGGGGCGGCTCTTGCCCTGGTAGCGGGCGATGTTGGCGACGATGAGGCGCTGCTCTGGCGAGAAACCGAAGATTTCCGAGTTGGCGATGATGTACTGCGTGTGCCGGTGGTGGCCCTGGTGGCTCATAAACTTGCCGACCTCAACCATCATGGCGGCGGCCTGCACCCAGATGCGGTAGTCGGGTGGAAGCTCGTGCAGTTTGGCGAGATCGTCGAAGAGCTGCACGGCGTGGGCACGAACGGGCTCGGCTTTCTTCTCGTCGACGCCGTAGCGCTTCGAGACCGCGAGTACGCCGGTCCAGCGCTCCTGCTCAATCTGCCGGTGGACCGCGGCGCGCAGGTCGACTTCGCCGAGCATCTGGGCGAGCATGCCGTCGCGCAGGCCGAGTGGAGAGTAGCGGAAGCCCTTGAGCTGGAAGCGTTCGAGCAGGGCGGCATAGACCTCGGCTCCGCCGACGATGATCTCGGCGCGCTTGGGGCCGATGCCGGGGACGGCCTCGCGCTCTGGATTAGTCATGGTGAGGAGCTTGTCGGCGAGTTGGCGGACGTCGGCGGCGGAAGCTTCGAGCGGCTCGAGAGGCTGCTTGCGCCTTGGCATGGATTTGCCAGCCAAGGGTTTGCGCGCCGCGGGCTTGGCGAGGAGAGCGGCGCTGGCCTCGGCCAAGGCGGCGGCGGTGCCGGACGTGGCGATCACCAGCGGGACCTGGAGGCGTCCGAGTTTCTTCTCGCCGCGCCGCAGTTCGCGCTCGATGTACTGGCGGAGGCGGCCGGTGTCTTCGGCGGTGGGGGGATCGTTGTGGAGGAACTCCTGCTGCAGCCGGACGGCGCCGAGCGGGAGGGAGACCATCTCCTGAACGCGGCCCGCGTCGGAAAGGGTGATCTCGCAGCTGCCTCCGCCGAGATCGATCAGCAGGCATTTGGATCGGCCGCCGGGCTCGAGCGCGACGACGCCGAGGTGGATGAGGCGGCCTTCCTCGAGGCCGGAGATGACTTCGACGTCCCAGCCGGTCGAGGATTTGACCCACTCGATGAAGGCGGCGGCGTTGCGTGCGTCACGCATGGCGCTGGTGGCGACGATGCGGACCTTGTCGCAGACATGCGTTTGCACGGATTTGTGGAAGCGCTTGAGGGCTTTGATGGTGCCGGCCATGGCCTCGGGCGAGATCATGCCGGTCTGGAAGACGCTCTCGCCGAGACGGGTGACCTCGCGATCTTCGTGGAGGGTTTTGAGGCGGTGCTGGGCGACGGAGGCGATCTTGAGGCGGGAGGAGTTCGAGCCGATGTCGATGGCGGCAAAGGTAGGCATGCTGGGGTTGGTGCCTCCACGTGCGGGGTGTACTAGAAAGATACATGGGTGGGGTGGCGGGGAGATCGGGAGGACGGGTCGCTTCTGGGAAGCGGAAGCGAGAGGGTAGGTCCGCTATGCTGTAAGAGCGTCTTTCTGAATGAGCACAAAGCCCCACTTTTCCATTTTGGCGACCTCGTACGCGGGAGGTCCACGGCCCCGGAATGCCGCGATTATCCTTTCGGGATTGTGGCTGGTGCTGTATTTTGCGGCGTTGTTTGCTCCGCCGGTGCTGGATGACGCGGATGCCACGCATGCGAGCGCTGCGCGGGCCATGGCGACGACGGGCGACCTAGTGACGCTGCGGGTGGACGGGGTTCGTTATCTTGAGAAGGCTCCCCTGCCGTATTGGCTGGCTGCGGCGAGCTTCCGCGTGTTTGGGTTCAACACATTTGCGGCGCATCTGCCGCAGGCAGTGGCGGTGCTGCTGCTGATGCTGCTGGGGCATCGGTGGGCGAACCAGGCGTTTGGAGCGCGGACGGGCTATTACACGGCGATGAGTGTGATGACGTCGGT
>CAXSDM010000117.1:0-3890 GCA_964235575.1 uncultured Acidobacteriaceae bacterium
TTGAAGAAGTGGGCGTTGTCGGGGGTGACGTCGTTCATGCTGATGCCGAGGTAGCCGTGCTCCACCTTTCCGTGGGCGATGATCTGCTGGGAGACGTTGCGGGCGGTGCCGGAGGGGATAGCGAAGCCGGCGCCGGCGAAGGAACCGGAGTTGGTGGCAATGAGGTAGTTGATGCCGACGAGCTCACCGTGGGCGTTGACGAGCGGGCCGCCGGAGTTGCCGGGGTTGATGGCGGCGTCGGTCTGGATGATGCCGCCGGGGGTGCGGGCGTCTTCGCGGTTGGGGTTGTCGCGGTTGATGGCGGAGACGATGCCGCGGGTGACGGAGAACTTCAGGTAGCCGAAGGGGCTGCCGAAGGCGAGGACGGTCTGGCCGGGCTCGAGCTTCGAGGAGTCGCCCCAGGAGATGGCGGGTAGATTCTGGGCGGCGATTTTGACGACGGCGAGGTCGGTGAGCTTGTCGGTGCCGATGACCTTGCCGGTGAAGATGCGGCGATCATAGAGGGTGACGGAGATCTGGGTGGCGCCGTTGACGACGTGGTTGTTGGTGAGGATGTAGCCGTCGGGGGAGATGATGACGCCGGAGCCGATGCCGTGCTCGGTCTGCGGAGTCTGGGGCTGCATGCGGCCGCCACCAAACTGGCCGCCGAAGAATTGGCGGAGCTGCGGGGGAAGGCTCTGCATCTGGCCCTGCATGTCCGGGCCGCCTTGCTGCTCGGCTTCCTCGGGGTTGCCGCGGGAAGTGACGGCGATGTTGACGACGGCGGGGGTGACGCGGGCGGCGACGGTCTCCATGGCGTGGTCGAGCGAGGTGAGCGCGGCGACGGAGTTGTCGTCGATGGGGGCTACGGTGGTGGAGCTTGCGGCGTGAACGCCGTTCGAGTTAAAGATGAGGCAGGCGCCGAGGGCGGTGGAGGTGGCAATGGCGGTGGGGATGGCATATTTTCTGGTGGCGGCTACTAGTTTATTAGTTGGTGCGGACATGGGTGGAGGCTCCTGGAGGTGTTTGTTAGCGATTAGAGTGCGAGGGTAAAAGTGGGTTGGGCGGCCTGGACGGGCAGCAGAACGAGAATCCAGCCGCCTTCGACCGGGACGGCTGCGTAGGAGAAGTGGCTTGGCGTGGCGACGGTAAGGGTCAGGCGGACCGGGGCGTCGGACGGCTGCGGGTCAAACTTGGTGAGCCGGACGAAGGGCGTCCACGGCGTTATGCTCCGATGAACAGCTGTGCGGAACCTGGTCTTGCGTGGGCGCTGCGGGTTGGAAGTTTCGTTGAGGGTTGTGGGACGGAAGACGTGGGTGGCGATGACAGCCTTGGTTGTGAGGAAGGGTGACGCGCCGGAATTGGGGTGGTAGGCGACGGTGAGGAACCGATCACTGTCCTGGGTGCGATCGCTTGCGGTGAACTGGGGCTGCTGTGCGGTGAACTGGAGGAGCTGCGGGCTGTGAGCGAGCTTGACGGAGCCGCCGGTGGTGAGGGCGATGAGTGCGGCGACGAAGGCTGTGCTAGCGCGCGGGTGAAGGGTGCGGGTTGGCAGAGTAAGGATGCGTGTTACCCTCCGGCTAAGCTCGGAGCGGCGCGGCCAAGCGGTATGAACACCGACGAGCGCGAGGGCGAGGGAGACGCCGCGACGGATGAGTGTGTGCTCGGCGAGGTGGGCGAGACAGGTGGCGTAGGCCTTGCGGGCTCCGGTGGCCTGGAGGACGCGGTCGTCGCAGGCGAGCTCGCGCTCGGTGGCGAGGCGGCGCTCAAGCCAGAGGAGGACGGGGTTGAGGGGGAAGACGACCAAGGCGAGGCGGGCGAGGAGGTTGGTCCAGTCGTCGCGCCGGCGAAGGTGTTCGAGCTCGTGGAGGAGGACCTGCTGAAGCTCGGCGGGGCTGAGGGTCTCGACGAGGCCGGCGGGGAGCAGGATGCGCGGGTGGAAAAAGCCGAGGAGGCTAGGGCGGTCGACTTCGGTGCAGGTGCAGAGCTGGACGGGGCGGGACTCGGGGCGACGGGACTCGGCGAGCAGAGCTGCGCAGATTGCGGGCGGGGCAATGGGCGTGGCGGCTCGGGCGAGGCGGTGGAGTGCGAGGGCGCCAGCGGCGAGATGGACGGCGCGGACGAGTGAGGCGGTGAGCCAGATGGCGGCGATCAGGAGAGTCCAGCGCGGATCTATATATAGACGGGTCTGAGAAATTGCATGCGGGCCGGAAATGAGTGGTGCGGGTGTCTGGGCGAAGGGGAGCAGGACTGCGAGCACGGCGACGGTGAGCCAGATGAGCGAACGGGCGGCGGCGGTAAGGGCCGGGGCAAGACGGAGGCAAAGCGCGACCATGGCGGCCAGCAGAAGTCCCTGCCAGATGGCGGCAAAGAGCCCGGAGGTCATGGAGGCGGCGATCGGTGTCAGGTTTGCCATGATTATGCCTCCTACGATTTGATGTCTGGCGTGGCCCAAGGATCGAGGGCAGGATCCGGTGGGGCCTGGGCGATGACAGCCTGGATGCGGGCGAGCTCGGCGGGGGTGATGTCGCCGTCGCCGAGCAGGGCGAGCAGGAGGCGCTCGCGGGAGTTGCCGAAGAAGCGGCCGAGGACGTGGCGGACTTCGGAGCGGCTGGCTTCATGCTCGGCGACCGAGGCGGTGTAGAGAAAGGCTCGGCCCTCCTGGCGGTGGGCGACGTAGCCTTTCTTTTCGAGGACACGGATGGTGGTGAGGACGGAGGTATAGGCGAGCGGGGTGTCGTCCGCCAGCGATTGGGTAAGGTCGGCGACCGAGGATTCGCCGCGGCTCCAGAGGAGCTTCATGAGCCTGAGCTCGGCTTCGGTGAGCGTAATGGATTGGCGCGGCGGCATGGGTCTGTGAGGTAGACGCAGCTACTAATGGATTAGTTAGCAGAGGTGGATGTGGGAGATTTGATTGCTCCAGACCAGGTGGTACCCAGGACGGAGTACAGATAGGCGGCTCGGCCGGGAAGGTGGATTTGCTCGAGCGGTTTGGGTTTGGTGGGCTCGAGCAGCCACCAGGCGATGGGCGCCTGGCTGAGGTCGTAGCCGGCGTCGCGCATGAAACAGAGGGC
Organism: uncultured Acidobacteriaceae bacterium; assembly: GCA_964235575.1. Taxonomy (GTDB): domain Bacteria; phylum Acidobacteriota; class Terriglobia; order Terriglobales; family Acidobacteriaceae; genus Edaphobacter. The sequence continues at coordinate 3,054 of CAXSDM010000117.1, forward strand.
GACCCGACCGCTTTGGCGCCGGTGCATGGTGAGGGCGTGCTTTTCGATGCCGCCAGTGGTGAGCCCGGTCGCGACGCCCAGGCCAGGAACAAGGACACCGCCGATGTCTCCGGCGATCCCGGCGGCGAGCATGCGATGCTCTGCCGGCTGGTGAAGGATCTCCTGTTTTTCGAGCGAAGCGGCGATGTTGTCTGCGAGGACGGCGGCAATTTCGGAGTCGTTTTCAAGACGAGTGATGGCTGGGTAGGGAACGAGGATGATCCCGTTTGCGAAGGCAATCGCGTCGCGGAAGCGGTCGGTTTCGACGACCTGGAAACGGAAGTGGATGCGGCTGGCGTCGGTGAGGGATAGCGCCTTTTGGTAGGCGGGGATGAGGCTTTGGCCGATGCGGTCGATGCGAGACTGGAGCGCGTCGTCGTGGTGAGCGGGCAGGCGGCGGACATCGATGCCATTAAAAGCTTTGCTGAGGCCGCTTTGGGCGTCGCCCTCATCGATCTCGGAGGGATCGAACTCGCGTTTGGTGCGGAGCTTGTCTTCGGACGGAGTGACGACATTGGGCCACACCTCGGCGGCGCTGACGACGACGGTTCCGTCGGTCTGTTGAACGCCACGATATTCAATCCAGAGGTTGGTCGAGAGCTGGTCGACGGCGGTGATGGGCGGGTTGAAGGCGAGATGGGAGTCCGGGGTGAACTTCAGCAGGAATCCGTCGGCACGCACGATGTGGACGCCGTCGGGACTTCCGGCCGGCACGAGGTCGATCATGGCGGCACCGGTGACGGTCGCGGGAGAGGGCAAGGTCTGCTCGATGAAGGTGGCGTCGAGCGAATGCGATTT
>CAXSDM010000117.1:3990-5467 GCA_964235575.1 uncultured Acidobacteriaceae bacterium
CAGGTGAAGGCGATTGCTAATCCTGGAGGCGCGGCGTTGAGTCATCGGGTGTTTGTGGTGACGCTGACGTTTGTGGTGTCGAACAGTTTTAACGCGGGCGGCGATGCCTCGACGCTGCTGATGGTGGCACCGGAGGGGCGATACAGCCGGACAGCCGGGGCGACCCAGACGCTGAAGCTGACGTTTGAGGATCCGGCCTGATGGCCACCACGGCGGATGAGGTGAAACGGCGGCTGGGACTGGCGCCCCATCCGCGCGAAGGCGGGTGGTATGTGCGGACGTATGAGGCGGAGGAGCGGATTGCGGCGGAGAGCTTTGCGGATAGGCGCTATGCAGAGGCGCGGAGGACGGGGACGGCGATCTACTATCTGCTGGAGCCCGGGACGTTCAGCGAGATGCACCGGCTGAGGAGCGACGAGGTGTTTCATTTTTACGCGGGCGATGCCGTGGAGCAGGTGCGGCTGTTCGCGGATGGGTCGGGAGAGCGGGTGGTGATTGGGAACGATCTGGCGGCGGGCGAGCGGCCACAGGTCGTTGTGCCGCGTGGGGTTTGGCAGGGGGCTCGGCTGGCGAAGGGCGGGGCTTGGGCGCTGCTGGGATGTACGGTAAGTCCGGGGTTTGAGTTTGAGGATTATGAGAGCGGGCGCGCGGAGGAGCTGGTAGCTGAGTGGCCGGCGTGGGAGCGGGAGATTCGGGAGCTGACGCGGAAGGAGGTCGTGAAGGGAGAGTAACCAGTTTGACCGCCGAAAGGAGGCAAGTGTATGAGGCGAAAGGACGGATGATGGATGGACAGGGATGCCCCTCTGGGAGCCGAAGGCCTGGGCTGACACTGCTTGCGCAGCGGACGGGATGTTGTGCTGACGGGTTCCGACGCCATCCGGATGGCCCCGATTCTCGTAGGGGAAGAGAGGCAAATGACATGATCTCCCTTCCCCCACCCCGAGTTTTGTGGCCGAAGATGCTGAAGGCTTGCTCCAAGGCGGACCTGGATCTGCTGCGGTGTGAGTTGCTGATCCAGATGGCGAACGAGGGTTTCCGCGCGGCAGAAGATCCGAACGAGGAACGCGTGGAGTTTCTTCGCCGCCTTAAGCTTGAGGCGCGGCGACGGCAACGGATGCCGGCCGGGTCGCGGAGAGCAGAGGCGAAGGTACAGGCGATTTGCTGACGGCGAGTACAGGGCCGGCATGCGAGGATGATCTGGATGAGACTGAGGTGAGACTGCGGCTGCGGCGTATACACCGGCGCTGCAGTCCGGAGCCGCGTATGCGGAGAGCGTGGCGCAGTAGATCTGGGTGCGGACAATTGTGGCTCGGCTGTAGAGTTTGGCGGATCGGAGCAGGTGAGATTGCCGGCCGGCCGCGCAGGGCGGAGGAGTTGCTCTCGCGAATGCTGACCTATGATCCGGGCTCGGCGTCGCTGATCGCGGAGCTTGGTTGCGTGGATTACTACCGCGGCAGCTATGAATCGGCGCTGCGGC
>CAXSDM010000117.1:5567-8742 GCA_964235575.1 uncultured Acidobacteriaceae bacterium
TCCAGGTCAGGCGGCTTCGAGGAAGTCGGCGCGGAGGCGCTTCTGGCCGCCTTTGAGGAAGTCGACGAGGACGATCTCGTTGTGGATGTCGAGGATGGAGCCTGAGCCAAAACGCTTGTGGCGGACGCGATCGCCGCGGTGGAAGGTGGGTTCTGGGGCAGGGGTGGGCAGGGTTTCGGGGGCGGTGGTGCGGATCTCGCCGTGAATAGAGGGAAGGACAGTGACGTGCTGGGTAGGTTCGGGTGATGTGTCCTCGGCTGCGGTCAGCTCTTCCTGCTCGGCTTGCTCTCCTTTCGCGACGCGCTGGCAGTTGTCACAGCGGTTGCACGGGTCGCCCTCGGGCTCGCCGAAGTAGCTGCGAATGACCTGGGTGCGGCAGATGGGGGTTTCGGCGTAGTGCATCATCTCGGCGAGACGGTCTTTGTCCCGGGCGGCGCGGTCGACGTAGGTCGTGAGCAGGGCTTCGAGCGTGTCACCGGTGGGGGGTTCGGCGTCGGTGAGGATGTAGCCGCGGGGCGTGCGGCGGACGAGGCCGGCTTCGCGGAGCAGGTTGAGGATGACCTGGGTGCGGCGGCGGCCGACATCGGCTTTAGCGGCCAGGTCGAGGGCGGAGAGGGTGGGCTTTCTGGCAGGAGCAGGCGCGGGCTGGTCTGAGGACGACCCTTCCTCGGGGTTGGTGGGAGTGCCGGCGAGGGCGTTGTATACGGCATTCATCTCATTCAGATGGGGATAGCGGCCGGAGAGAAAGAAGCTCTGGATGCGCTTGTCTTCCAGGCGATAGAAGAGGGCGGCGATAGAGGCTTTGCCGTCACGTCCGGCGCGGCCGGCCTCCTGGAAGTAGGTCTCGAGGGAGTCGGGGAACTCGAAGTGATAAACGAAGCGGATGTCGGGCTTGTCGATGCCAAGGCCGAAGGCTTTGGTGGCGATCATGACCTTCTGATCGCCGCGCATGAAGGATTGCTGCATCTGTTCGCGCTCACGGATGCGCATCTGGCCGTGGTAGCGGCCGACCGAGACGCCGTCCTGGGTGAGGCGCTCGTAGAGGTCGTTGGCGGATTTGACGCTGGCGGTGTAGATGATGCCAGTTCCCTGCTCGCGGGCGAGGAGGTCGGTGATGCGGGCGAGCTTGGCGTTGGTATTGACGGTGGGATGGACGGCGAGGAAGAGATTGGTGCGCTCGGAGCCGGCGTTGATGCGGGTGGCGTCCTCGGCGTGGAGGGATTGGAGAATTTCGGTAACGACCTCCTCGGTGGCGGTGGCGGTGAGGGCGAGGACGGGCGGATTTCCGAGCTGGCGGCGGGCTTCGCCGATAGAGAGGAAGGCGGGGCGGAAGTCGTGTCCCCACTGCGAGATGCAGTGGGCTTCATCGATGACGAGGAGGGAGATGCCGCCGGAGTCCTTTAAGGAGGCGAGGAACTCCTGGTTTTCGAGGCGCTCCGGGGTGACGTAGATGAGCTGGGCGGTGTGGTCGGCGATGTCTTCGGCGGCATGGATCTTTTCGCAGGAGGTTTGGGTGGAGTCAAGTTTTTCTACGGCGATGTCGGCGTGCTCGGCTTTGTCCTGCTGATCCTGCATGAGAGCGATGAGGGGCGAGACGACGACGACGGGCTTGGGCAGGAAGAGCGCGGGGAGCTGGTAGGTAAGCGATTTGCCGCCGCCGGTGGGCATGATGGCGAGGGTATCGCGGCCCTGGAAGACGCTTTCGAGAACCTCGCGCTGGCCGGGGCGGAAGCGCTTGATGCCGAAGCGGTCGCGGGCGGCCTGGAGGAGCTCGAGCCACGGGGTGGCTGGGGTGGGAGCGACGGCTTTCCGGTGGCGCGTGATTTTGGGCGCGGGCTGATCTTCGGAGCGCGTGGTGGATTGCTTGGAACTTTTTGGCATGTGCGGCGTAAATTCCTTCCGGCGGGTTGGATGCGAGGGGAGTTGCGAGAAGCTGTGATTTTCGCAGCGGATTACGGAGGAGGACGGGTGTAATCTGAGCCGGTCATAACAGCGGGGCGGGATGGCGATGAGATGGAAGTAGCTCCGGCGCGGTGCGTCGCCGGCCGGCTGGTATACACAGGATTTGCACAGAAAAGTGCGGCACGGGACTAAAGAAAGCGCCGCAACGGACGATAAGGAGAACAGATGCAGAGCAGGATTCAGGGAACGACGATGCCAGTGCTGGAGCTGCTGCTGCAGCCAGGGGAGGCTGTTTTTTCGGAGGCGGGCGAGCTGAGCTGGATGTCGAGCGCGATCCAGATGAACACGCATACGCAGATGGGCGGCGGCGGCGGATTGCTGGGCGTGATCAAGCGGGTGGCCGGCGGCGGAACTATTTTTATGACGGAGTACACGGCCGCGGGCATGCCGGGCGAGATTGCGTTTGCGACCAAGGTTCCGGGGCACATTGTGCCGATGGAGATCGGGGGTGGGCAAGAGTTTTTCATTCATCGTCACGGATTTCTATGCGCGACCAACCAGGTTTCACTTGGGGTGGGGTTTCAGCAATCGCTGGGGGCAGGGATCTTTGGCGGCGATGGATTTCTGCTGCAGAAGGTGAGCGGGTATGGGACGGCGTGGATCGAGCTCTCGGGCGAGGTGATCGTCAAGGATCTGCGGCCGGGCGAGACGCTGCGGGTGCATCCGGGGCACGTGGGCGCGTTTACCGGCGGCGTGTCGTTTCAGATTACGCGGGTGCCCGGGATCCGAAACCTGATCTTCGGAGGCGATGGGTTATTTCTGGCGGCGTTGACGGGGCCCGGCCGGGTCTGGCTGCAGACCCTGCCGATTGCCCGGCTCGCACACCAGATTCTGGAGTACGCGCCGGGCGAGCGGCGACAAGAGTCTGTACAAAGTGGTGTTGTGGGAGGTATCGTTGGGTCGATTCTGGATGGCATGAATCGAGGCTGACGTTAGAGTTGACGAAGGCGGTATCGGGATGTTAACCAAGAAGACGGTAGACACGTTGGGCGGGATTGGATCCGTGCTGGCGTCCCTGATGTGTCTGGGGATCGGGTTTTGGGATCGGCAGATGCACTCCAGCATCTGGAAGGTTTGGATAGCTGTTTTTGTGTTGCTGCTGCTGAACGGAGTGGCCATGCTGAAGGTGGCGGGACGATTGCCGAGCGCGGCGAAGAAGTTGGAGCCTCGACGTCCGTAAGTCGCCGAGTAACGATCTGCCGATTTCTGGAGG
>CAXSDM010000118.1:0-8515 GCA_964235575.1 uncultured Acidobacteriaceae bacterium
CGTGTGAAATCAAGGCGCATCGCCAGCGCTGCCGAATGGAACTCTCGCTAGCGGCTCTCCTTCGTCTTCACCCTGGCCTCCGAGTGCACGCGCCGGCTCTCTGCCCCATCCGCTTTGCCCGAGATCACCACGCTATCCTCCCCATTCGTGAACCGCAGCGAAGCTCCGGTTACGCTGCCCTGCAGCGGATCCACCATCTTCGGCGGGTTGCTCGCAGTACCCGTAAGCACAAAAGTCTGGTCTGCCGCCGTGTAAACGAGCCGCTCGCCCGTCGCTTTGCGCCCCGGCTGCTCCAACACCACCGCGCCGGTTCCCACAATGTGATCCACGCGCCCGCCCAAGGACACCGGCGTCGCACTGGCAGCGCTCTTCAAAGGCGTCCCACTTGCCGCTGCCGGCAACAGATACACCGTGGCTGCCTCCGAGCGCATCGTGCCATCCTTATCCTGCACGCGCACATCGCCGGCGAAATGCACCTGCCGCTTCGCATCGTCGTACGTCATCTCCCGGCTGACTACGCGGACCGGCGGACCCGGCGTCCTAACCGTTTGCTTCGGGTCGCTGCTGCCCGCATCGACGAGGACTGTATGCACCGCGCCCTCGGCCCCATGCTCGTCGCGCGCCGCCAATGTCCGCTCCGTTTGGTGGAACTCCAGCAGCGGCGCCTCCACCTGCGAGCCGCCCTGCCACATCTTCGCCCTGTTGCCAGGAGACGGCCCGCCAAAGAACTCACTCACCCCGGTAGTCTCGTGCGACACGGCTCGCGCGGCCAGCACATGCAGCGGCTCGGCAGAGCTCCCCGTTTGCAGGTAGCTCACGCGTACCGAGCCGTCCGCGGACGAATCCCCCGTCGCGTGATCCATCTGAACGCGATCCGCAAACAGCGCGCTTTCAGCATCCTGCACCTGGACCGCGCCCGTCAGCACCAGGCGGTCCGCGTCCGCATCGTAGGTAGCCACATCGCCCCTGGCATGCTGCACCTGCGCGGCCACCGGCTTCGCTCCCGGTCCACACGCAACCGTCTTGCCCGGCAGCTCCCGCGTCACGCTCACCGAGCCGCGCTGCACCGCCTGGGTCAACTGCACTTTGCCTGTCGCATCCGGTCTGAACTCCGCGTCCAGCGTCTCGCCCGTGCTCTTCTGCCTGCCGGTCTGCGCACCCTTGGCGTTCTTCGAGATTTGCTCTAAGTACGTCTTTCCCCGACCCTCCAGTCCCGTCAGGTGCGTGCCCGGCTTCTTCGTTGAGGACGCGTCTTCGGCAAAGCGCGCCGTCAACGTGTTGCCGCGCAAAACACTGGCGGTGCTCGACTCGTCTGGCCGTCGATCCACGGTACGCAGCACGGCTCCATCCTGCCCCGAAGCCACTGCGCCGGTCAGCAGCACAGGCTGTTTGCCTCCGCCGGCCAGCGCCAGATCCACCTTGGCCGCGGTCAGCTGCTTTTCGCTGCCGCTCTCCCGCTCCTGCAACTCCACGCCGCCGGTCAGCTCCGCGTGCACGGGCCGGCCCACCGCATCGAAGGCCACCTGCGCGTCTGCCGCATGACCCTCCTGCTGCCGCCGCAGGTCCTTCGCCGCAAACTGAACGTTCCCTAGCAGGTGCTCGAACCGGGCATGACCTTCCTCGTTCAGGTCGAGCCGCATGCGATCCGCGTTGGTCTTCTCCTGTCCTCCGTCCCGGCTGTCGGCAATTAGAAGCACGCGGCCTTCGGCATCCACCTGCCGCGGCGTTCCGTCTACGGCCACATGCACGAGCGCATGTTCCGCCGATGCGGTGTCGGCTCCCGCGTCGGTATCGGTCACCAGCTTCGCGTCCTCCAGCTTCACTACGTTGCCCACGCGATCCATCTCCGCGTGCGCCGCCGTCAGCGTGATCGGGCGCGCCTCAGAGCCGACAGCCGCGCCCTTGTTCCGCAAGCCGCTCACCTTGACCGCCGAGTTCAAAATGACCACCCCCGAGGCGGAGTCGTACGACGCCCCCAGCGCCGTCCCCGTCGAGCCGCCCACCTGGAAGTCGACCTGCTCCTCCGTCGTTGCCGAGCGCTCCTTCTGCCGGAAGATTAGCCCACTGGTCTTGATGTGGATCGCACGCGCATCGTCCTCTCCGGGCTGCGTCGCCTCGCGCGGCTTGGCATCGCCGACAGGCTGTTCGCGAGCCGGTGCGGTCAGGTCGATGTAGACATCGCCCACCGCGCGCAAAATGCTGTTCTTCTGGTCATACTCAAACTGGCTGCCACGAATGTGATCCGCGTGTTCGGCATCCCGGCCGTACAGCAGGATGTTCACATCGTGCAGCGTATACATACCGTTGCCATGGTCGATCTGCTTGGCGGCATGCACGGAGAAAACCTTGCGCCCACCCATACTTTGCGAAAACGTGAAGTTGTCGCTCTCCTGCGTGATGGTCGCGCCCAGCCGCCCTGCCAGACCGGCGAAGCCAAGATCGAGATGCTTCAGCTTGTAGCGGGCGTACCCGAGAAATCCGCCCACCGCCACCAGCAGCAGCAACGCAAGCACCAATAGGCCGGCACGCACGTTCTTGAGCGAGACTCCCCTGCCTGCACGCGCCATCAGCTCTTCTCGTCTTCCTCGACCCGTGCTCCGACAGACCGCTGCCGCCGTGTCCAGAGTGCCATCGAGCGCTGCAGGTTCTGTGGCGTCAGGATTCCCACCATGCGCTCACCCTCCACCACCGGGACCAACTGGGACGAAGCTCCGCGCTCGCCCGTTACCCGGTTCAACGTGGCGATCAGCGGGTCGGCCGGCGCTGCCGTTTGAAAGCTGCGCGTCATCACCCCCTGCACATAGCCGTTGCCCGTTGCCTCGAGCGCCTCCAAAACCGCCTGCCGGGACACCGCACCCACCATGTTCCTGCCGCGCACCACCGGAAACACATCCTGCAGGCTGTGCCGCGCCTGCATCACCGCATCCTCAAGCGTCGCCGAAGCCGACAGGATCGAGTACTCCGTCAGCATCACGTCCCGTACCTGCACCCCACCTGAAGCTGTCTGCCCGGACAGCTCTTGGCGCTCTATCCGCGCGCCCAGCAGAATCCCAATCCCTGCCATGATCAGCCACCAGTTGAACGTCACCAGACCGCTTGCCATCAGGCTCAAGGCGAACACCAGATTGAGCCGCACATACCCCTGCACCCCGCCTACCAGGGCCGACAAACGCGGTGCCCCCTGCAGCAGCGCCGACCGCATCAAGCGCCCTCCGTCGAGCGGCCATGCGGGTAGAAGATTAAACGCGGCAAGCATCAGGTTCACCCACACGGCCGTCCGCAACAGATGCAGCGGCGTCACCCAGCGCACCTCCAAGAGCGGGACCTCCGGCGCAATCGTCAGGATCAACCCGGCCAAGGTGAGCCCGAACAGCAGGTTCGCTCCAGGACCCACCAGCGCCATGCCTTTCAGCACCCTTGCGTCGGTCGCGCGCTCCGTCGCCTCCGCTGAGGCATAGGTCGGCAAACCCCCGGTCGGCAGCAGTAAAAGACTCTTCAGCTCGATGCCGTACCAGGCCGCCGCTATGCTTCGCGCCACCTCGCGTACCGCGACCGCCAGCAGGAGCAGCAGCCACAATCCAGCCCCGCGGACCAGCGTCTGATCCAGATACGCCGCCCAAGTCATCGACAGGATCAGCGTGAAGATAAAAAACGAGTGCAGCCGCACCTCGACCCCGAAGACCCTGCCCAACCGGAACGACCACCCCGTCATATCTACGATTGTATGCGTCTCAGCGTCCGCATCCCGCCCGTTACGATAGTGCGCATGCGCGTCATCGCCGGAAGCTACCGTTCCCGTCTCCTCGCCGCACCACCCGGCACCGCCACCCGCCCCACCAGCGACCGTTTGCGCGAGACCCTGTTCAACATCCTCGCTCCCCGCGTGTCCGGCTCCGCCTTCGCCGACCTTTATGCCGGCACCGGAGCTGTCGGCATCGAAGCCCTCAGCCGCGGCGCGCGCCACGTCTGGTTTGCCGAGAATTCTCCTGCCGCCCTCAAAGCCCTGCACGCCAATCTCTCCTCCCTTCGCATTACCGCGGGCTTCACCGTCGATGCCCGAGGCGCCATGCCTCTCCTGCAGAAACTCACACCAATCCTCGATCTTGTCTTCCTCGATCCTCCCTATGAAAACGAAGAAGCCTACATCCAAAGCCTCGGCTTCCTGGGCGGCACCGCCGGAGCCAAACGCCTCCATCCTGAAGCGCTGGTCATCGCCGAACACGCTACCCGCGGCGACTTCGCCCTTGCCGACCGTTACGGCCGGCTTGCCCGCACCCGCCAGCTGAAGCAGGGCGACGCCTCCCTGAGCTTCTATCGCATCGCCGAACCATAGCTGCATACTCACTCTGGCAGGTCCGGCCTTCAACCCGAAGGAAACGCCCCTCCCGTATGCTTCCCCGTCTTTAGATCGACCGCAAACTCCAACTCACGGTCTGACTGCAAATCCCATCCCCACCCACGCACCTCACCTTCCTCTACGTCCGCAATTCGGATTCCTTCCCACGAAAGCCGCGCCGTCTCCCACGCCACTCCCTCAACGCCCCACGCCACCATCGAGTGGAACCCTACAAACAGCAGCAGCCGCGCCTCCGGTATCACCCGTACCTCCACCACCGGCCGCAGTCCGACCTGTGTGCATCGCTCCGGCGTCCGCGCGTCCGCCACATACGCATACCCCCCAGCCACCGCGCACAGCTCGTCCGCGTTCGGACACCCATAAAGCCCAGTCGGCATCGCGGGATCGCTGAACCCCAGCGCACAGGTCAGCAGGTACGGTCCACCCTGCCGCGGACGCACCACCAGCTGCAGCGCCCCGCGTGCCAGCGCCTCTTCCTCCCCCGCCACCCGCAGCGGCCAGACGTACTGCCGCGCCGGCGCGATCAGCGGCGGCCTTTGCAGCACCTCGGCCGTCCACGCCCGCGCAAACCCTGCCTCCGCGCTCAAGCCAACACCTCCAAAGCCCGCGCGCAATCCTCAACCAGATCCGCCGCATCCTCGCAGCCTGCGCTCAACCGGATAAATCCAGGCGCAATCCCGTCATGCCCCCACCGCGCGCGCCGCTCCGCCGTGGTCGCCACGCCGCCGAAGCTGGTTGCCTCCGTAATCAGCTCCGCCGCGGCTAGAAACCGTTCTGCCGCTCGCTGATCCCGCAACGTAAAACTCAGAATGGGCCCAAAGTGCCGCATCTGCGCAGCCGCCACCGTATGCCCGGGATGCGTCTTCAGCCCGGGGTAGAGCACCCGGCTCACCTCACTCCGCGTCTCCAGAAACTTCGCCAGCGCCAGCGCATTCGCCGAGCTCTGCGCCAGCCGCAGCGGCACCGTCGCCAGCGACCGCATCAGCAGCCACGACTCCATCGGCCCCGGCACGCCACCCGTAAGCGTGCGCTGCCGATCCACCCGCGCCAGCAGCGCCCCATCCCGCGTCGCAACATGCCCCATTACCACATCGCTTCCTCCACTCATCGCCTTCGAGTCCGAACACACCGAAAGATCCGCGCCCAGCTCAAGCGGCCTCTGACCGAGCGGCGTCGCCGTCGTGTTGTCGCACGCCACCAGCGCCCCCGCCGCATGCGCCGCCCGGCACACCGCCTCAATGTCTGTAATCTCCAGCTCCGGATTACTGGGCGTCTCCACCCACACCAGCTTCGCCCCGGCTACCGTAGCCGGCTCCGTCAAGTCGCTCACCGCGACCGTCCGTATCCGAACTCCCGCGGGCACAAACATCTCCTCCAACAGCTGCCGCGCCAGAAAGTACGCTCCCGCCGCCAGCACAACCATATCTCCCGCCCCAAGCGTCGCCCCAAAGGCAGCCGCAACCGCCGCCATTCCCGAGCCAAAGCACCGCACGCCCGCCGCGTCATGGCCGTCTCCGACCTCCATGAGCCCAATCGCCCGCTCCAACCCCGTCCAGGTCGGATTATGCGAGCGGCCGTACGTGTACGCCGTCGCACCCGGATCGCCCATGACATGAAACGGCGCCGCAAATACCGGCCCCGCATGCAACGGCTCCCCTGGCGCCGGTTTCGTCAAGGTCGAACGAATCACCCGCGTCGCTTCCCTCACCCGTTCCTCCTTCTACTCAATCCATCGGCAGCAAAAGCAATTTCTTTAGCTTTAGTTTTCCACACGGCGCGGGCAAAGCTCTACTCGCGGAAGTGTTCCCAGCCGCTCGCCTTCAACGCACGGCCTAACCCGTCCGCCCTCAACAATCGCACCCCCAAAGCTGCTCGGGTGATCTTTCCCACCCGAGTCACCGCCACCCCTGCGATCGTTTCCGGCACGCGTACCTTCTGGCGCGCCGAAAACAGCAGCTCATAATCTTCCCCGCCGCTCAACGCCTGCTCAAGCGTCGCCCCTACTCCGAGCGGGATCCGCGCCGCCTCAAGCTCCGCCCCTACGCCGGAAGCCTCACAGATGCGCCTCACATCCGATGACAGGCCATCGCTCAGATCCATGCAAGCCGTGGCCAGCTTGCGCCGCAGCAAAGCCTGTCCAACGCCGATTCGAGGCTCCGGAAACGTGTGCGGATGTTTTCCCGGTTCTGCCGCCCGCTTTTTCGCCCTTAATTGGTCTCTTGCCAGTCCCTCCAGCTCCGCCGCTGACCCACCCAACATCCCGGTCACATAGATTGCATCCCCCACCCGAGCGCCACTTCGCAGTAGCGCCCTGCCCTGCTCGACCGCCCCCGTCACCACCACGTCCGCCAGAATGTGCTTTCCGGGTGCCTGACTGGTATCGCCGCCCGCCAGCTGCGTCCCCCAAAGCTCCGCCAGCGCCCCAAAGCCTGCCATAAATCCGTCCACCCAGCGCACATCGAGCGGCGCCGGCATAGCCAGCGACAAAAACGCCGCTACCGGCCGCGCTCCCATTGCTGCAAGATCCGACAAACCCCGCGCCAGGCACCGGTGCCCCACCGACTCCGGCGTATGCCAGTCCCGCCGAAAATGCCGCCCCTCCAGGCTGAAATCAGTCGTAACCACCATCTCCGAGGCTGCCGGAACCCGCAGAATAGCGCAGTCGTCGCCAATCCCCACCCGCACCGCCCGGTTTCTGGCCCCGCTGCGCTCCCGTATCCGCGCAATTAGGTCCAGCTCGCCATGCACGGAAACCGGGTGATCGCGCGCCATCGTGCTCAAAGGATACCCTCCTTGCCGGATAGCATTGATCTTGGTAATCTGCTCTCAGGAACGATCTGTCACTCACAAATGACGTTTTCCGAATCTCATTCGCTCAGAGTGAGTCCTCCCTCCTCATCAATCCGTCTTTCCATTGGTTCCTCAATCTCGCTCACGGGTGCCGCCTTGATCTCAAAAAAGCGCTTTTACATCCTGCTCGTCAGCCGAGAAGAGGACGGAACCTTGAAGAAGGTGCCGATTCCCGTTCATTACGCTTACCTTCTCGCGGCGGCCGCAGTGGTGGGCCTCTTTACCGTTACTGGTCTGGCCGGATCTTACTCACGTATGCTCATTAAGACGGCGCGCTTCAACCAGCTTCGGCAGGATCATCAGGCGCTCCAGCAGGACTACGCTCACCTCGCCCAGCAAGCCCACCAGAAGGACGTCCAGGCTGCCTCCCTTGGCTCTCTGGCCACCGAGGTTTCCGCCCTTTACGGCTTGACTGCCGGCAAACTGCCCTTCCGCACGGGCGGCAAACGCGTTCGCGAAGCCGCCGCTGAAGCTGCTGCCACAGCCCCTTTGAAAGATGCCTCGCTCGACTCCACCGCGTCCTACTATCGCTCGGTGAACGCCTTCTACGCCCTGCGCAACTCCGCCATGAGCGGCGATGCTGGCCGCCTTCTCGGAACATCCGCCGGCTTCACGCCCTCGCTTGGACGCATGGCCAACCCTCTACTTCCCGGCCAGGACCTCATCGGTCCCAGCTCCAGCGAGGACGCCGCATCCACGCCCAGCCTCTGGCCCGTGATCGGCCCGATCAGCTCGAGTTTCGGGGAGCGCGAAGATCCCGTTCTCGGCGGTGGCGAAGCCGAGTTCCACCCCGGCATAGATATCTCCGGCCCGCTCGGAACGCCGATCCACGCCACGGCCGACGGCGTCGTCTTAGCTGCCGAGATGGTCAACGGGTATGGACGCATGGTGCGGATTGATCACGGCCACGGCCTCCAGACCTGCTACGGCCACATGAGCGGATTCGCCGTCACGGCCGGCCAGTCCGTCTCCCGCGGCCAGGTGATCGGGTATATCGGCCACTCCGGCCGCGCCACCGGCAACCACGTCCACTACGAGGTGCGCATCCACAATATTCCCGTGAACCCACATAAATATCTTCGTATCACGCTTGCCGACCTTGGCCAGCCTCAGGCTGCGTCTTTCTAAAGGATCTCCAGGGAGTCTCTGATCGGGATAAGTAGTTTCGTTCGTTTCTATGCTGCTTTTTTTATAGTCAGGGTGTTTCGTTTGTTAGCTCTGCTATTTTTTGTTGTTTCTAAGTGAATCTATGTCTTGCTCGTGCCGGCGACCGTAAGCGAGGACTTGATCAGCCTATCCCTAAATAGA
>CAXSDM010000119.1:0-4656 GCA_964235575.1 uncultured Acidobacteriaceae bacterium
CTGTCGTAACTGGCATTGCTGTCGTGACTGGTGTTGCTGTCGTGACTGGTGTCGCTGTCGTTGCTATCGTGACCGGCGTTGCTGTAGTGACCGGCGCGGGATTTCCCGTCTGTATACTGGATGCTGGTGGCACCTGATTTTGAGGAACTTGTGTGCCGGCGAAAGGTCCCGATGCTGCCTGGCAGCCGCTGGAGAAAGTAGTTACCGCTCCAAGAACCACAAGAGTTCTCAATCTCTTCACTACGAGTCCTCTGTTCAACATAAGCCCTCTAACTTTCCAGTCACCGCTTCAGTACTGCTCTCAATCAGCATCACTCGAACGCGACTGGCAAACCATACCCCGGAGCGCCGGCTGAGTGCCACTTTAGAAACATGGCGACCGGCGTGATCTCACTGGCGCTGAACGCGTCAAAGAGAGTAGTCAAAATTGATGAAGTTCCGTGTATACAAACAGGATGCCGCCCTTTCGCAAATGTTCTGGATTCGCTGATGGTAGCGCACCGATCGTGACGTCTGCGCAGTCCGGCACCGAGGTCCGGGGCGCCCCGAGCACCAGAGAGCGGGTTCACGCGTGAGCGTTAGACGCTATACCGTGTACAACCTGCTTGGTTCGCTCGTCCCCATGATTGCCGGCGTGGTGACCGTCCCCTACTATCTCCGCCTGATTGGCAATGACCGTTACGGCGTCCTGGCCATCGTGTGGCTCTTCCTGGGATACTTCGGCCTCTTCGATCCAGGCATCACCCGTGCCGCGGTCTACCACATCGCGCGGCTTGCCGAGGACAGCGAAGCCGTCGAGCGCGAGAGCGTCTTCTGGACAGCCCTCGTGGTCAATCTGGCGTTTGGCTTGGTGGGCGGCATCATCCTGTATCTCGCCGCCAGGCCGCTCTTCATGTCGACGTTCAAGATGCCGCTCTCCATGCGCGACGAAGTCATGCGCAGTCTGCCCTGGATGGCGGCTTCCATTCCCGTTTCGATCGTGACCGCGAATCTGGGAGGAGCGCTGCAGGCGCGGGAACGCTTTGCCTCGTACAACGTCCTCTACGCCGTCAATGCGTTCTTCGCGCAGGTGGCGCCCCTGGCCGTAGCGTATTTCCATGGGCCCGACCTCAACTGGCTCATCCCCACGGTTCTGCTGGCGCGCGCCCTGGGTATGCTGCCTTCCATTCTCATTCTCTTCCAAGCCATGCCTTTGGGAGTCGGCGGCAGATTCAGCCGTACCCTGCTACGTCCCCTGTTTGCGTATGGCGGCTGGGTCACTGTCTCGAACCTGATCAATCCTCTGCTAGGCTCGTTGGATCGCATGCTGATTGGAAGCATCGTCAACGCGGAAGCCGTGGCCTTTTATACGGTGCCTTTCAATCTCGTCAGCCGTTTTTCCATCCTTCCGGGCTCCCTCGTCACAAGCCTCTTTCCCAAGCTCTCCCGCGGAGAACTCGTGGAGCGTTCGCGGCTCGCCGGCGACTCGATCACCACCCTGTGTGCCCTGATGACCCCATTGACCGTTCTTACCATTGCAGCGCTGCCGATCTTTATGCGGCTCTGGGTGGGCCAGCGCTTCGCGGATCATGCCGTGCCTATTGGCGTTGCGCTCATGGTTGGGGTATGGATCAACAGCCTGGCCTTCATCCCGGCGGCCCATCTCGGCGCGATCAATCGGCCCGATCTCCCCGCCAAGTTTCACGCCTACGAAATCCTGCCGTTCATCGCAATCCTGTGGTTTGGCTTACACTTCTATGGCCTTATCGGCGCGGCCTGGGCCTGGACGCTTCGCGTTGCGGTCGACGCCGTGCTGTTGTTCGTCGTCGCCGGCCAGACCGCAAAACCGTCGCGCATCGTTCCGGGCGCATGTCTGGTCGTACTTGCGAGCTGCTTTCGGCCGGAGAAGCTGCTCTCAAGAGCCGCCCTGGCCGAAGTCGTTCTGCTTTCGATCAGCGCGGTCTGGTCCTGGAACATCAGTCCGATCCTGCAGGCTCTCGTACGGGCGCAGTGGCAGCGCTTGGGACGGCGGCAAATCGCCTGAGGCTCAATCGTCAGCAGCGTAGTAAAGTTAGGGAAATGAAGATTGGAATCGTGCAGAGGGACGATACGCGGAGCATTCTCTCCTCTTCGGGGACGATTTACTCCATGGGAAAGGCTCTGGAGCGGCACGTGGGTGAGGTGGTTCACCTGGGCCCCAGCGCCACGTTGAGAAGCAAGCTGCTGATCAAAGCAGGCCAGGTCGTCAACAAGCTAAGCGAGCCGCTGCTGAAGCGACGCCTTTCTCCCATTCATCAGCGCTCGTTGGCCACTCATGCGGCGCACATTTTTTCAAAGCGTATCGAGCGCTCGGGGTGCGATGTGCTCTACGCGCCCTTTTCCTCGGTGGAGATCGCGGCGCTTGACACCCCGCTGCCGATCCTCTACCACACCGACATGACCTGGGCGCAAGGCGTGGACTACTACTCCATCTACTCCGGGCTCTTTGACTTCGCGCGAGCACAAGGAGAAGCTATCCAGCGATCGGCTCTTGAGAAAGCGGCCACAACCATCTTCCCCTCGCAATGGGCCGCCAGAAGCGCTACCGAACACTACGGCATCGATCCGAAGAAGGTCAGCGTGGTGCCTTATGGCGCAAACTTCAGCGTGGAAGAACTTCCATCCGCCGCGGAGGCGCTCAGTCATAACCTGAGTCGGGGGGTCAATCTGCTGTGGATTGGCGTCGATTGGGAGCGCAAGGGAGGGAAAGCGGCATGCGATTGCCTGAACGCCCTGCTGGCCAAGGGCGTCGATGCCCGGCTTACCATCTGCGGCTGCACGCCTCCCGAGGCCTACGACCGAGAGCGCATCTCCGTGGTGCCGTTTCTAAACAAGCACAAACTGGAAGAGCTCCACGCACTTTCGCAGCTCTATCTGAACGCAAACTTCTTCCTGTTTCCCACCTTCGGGGAGGCCGCGGCCATCGTGCTCTGCGAGGCAAGCGCACATGGATTGCCCAGCATCGTTCGCGATACAGGCGGTCTTGCCAGTGTAATTACGGAAGGGGTGAATGGATGTCTGCTGCCCGAAACGGCAATGGGGCAGGAGTTCGCTGAGAAAATCTTCCAGATCCTCCAGGATGGCGATCGCTACGCAACCCTCGTTCGCGGTTCTCGCCAGGCGTATGAAGAACGACTGAACTGGGATGCGTGGGGCAGGACGGTGCAGCCGCTGTTTGAGCGCTCCGTACCCTCCGCCGGCGCTGCCTGAGGCTCCTTGCATCGCTGCAACGATCCACCGCCCCCCCGAAATACATCCGGCCGGTCCTGCACAAACCTGAGCGAGGCTGTGCTATCGCCGGGCAGGAGGGCCGCAAGTCGGAGACCTGGTCAGCCGATCCCGCGTGGGAGACGGCTGACTACAACGGCAAACCGACCGGCCTGCGCGCGGAGCGATCCTCGATCGCTACACGTTGAATTTGCCCACCGGCGGCGCAAACTTCCCCGTCCCAAACAGCACGTAGCGCGCGGCGTTCCACTTGTGCCGGAGGTGAAGGCCAGTGTGGAGACCGGTCGAATCCGCCCCCGAAACGGCAAACGGCTTGCTCAAGATCGCTGTGGGAACGGTTCTCCGTGGTGACGTGACAACCGCGGCCGCCGTGTGCGTGTTTTCCAGTGTCTGATACATGATCTTTACCTCGCCAACCAGCATGAACCGCGCGAAGCCGAGTGGCAAGGGTCAGACGCAATCTCTTTCGTGTTACATGCCTGACACTGTTCAAAACCGGACGTTTCCGATCGCCTGAAGCTCGATCTGCCTTACTCCCGCGACCAACATGCGTCCTGGCCTGCCGAATAAACTGTTCTAAAAGGCTTCATGAAAACAAGAAAAGCCTCCGCAACACCACCTTGTCCAGGGGAGGTGGTGCGGAGGCTACGGCCCAGACCAGGCCGACTACTCGAGTACGCTGCCGCCGCGATTGCCTTTCGGCCGCCGGTTCGACGCAAGCACCTTCTTCCGCATGCGCAGGCTTTTCGGCGTTACCTCAACCAGCTCATCGTCCGCGATGAACTCGATCGACTGCTCAAGCGTCAGCACCTTGAACGGCACCAGCCGCAGCGCGTCATCCGACCCCGAAGCACGCATGTTGGTCAGCTTCTTCTCACGCACCGCGTTCACATCCAGGTCGTTGTCCCGCGAGTGCTCGCCAACCAGCATGCCCTCGTACACCTCGACGCCATCGCCGATAAACAGCACGCCGCGCTCCTGCACGCCATCGAGCGCATAGGTGGTCGTCACGCCCTGTCGGTCCGAGATCAGCGCCCCCGAAGGCCGCTGCGGAATCTCGCCCTGGTACGGAATGTACTCGCCCGCAATCGAGTTCATCACGATCGTCCCGCGCGTCTCAGTCAGCATCTCGTTGCGCAGCCCGATCAGCCCGCGCGACGGCACCTTAAACTCCATCCGCACACGACCCGAGCCGTGATTGGCCATCTTGACCATTTCGCCTTTTCTCGGTCCCAGCCGCTCGATCACCGTTCCGACGAAGCTCTCCGGAATGTCGATCGTCAGCACCTCGGACGGCTCCATCAGCGCACCCTCGACGCGCTTGGTGACGATCGTCGGACGCGAAACCAGCAGCTCGAATCCCTCGCGCCGCATCATCTCGATCAGCACCGAGAGCTGCAGCTCGCCGCG
>CAXSDM010000119.1:4756-8387 GCA_964235575.1 uncultured Acidobacteriaceae bacterium
GTGAACAGCTTGGTCACCTTCACCGGCATCAGCGAGCCGTCGATCTTCGAGACGTTCACCTCCTGGCCGGTCTTGAGCGTTCCGTTGAAGACCCGCGCAATGGCCAGCCGGCCCAGATAGTCCGAGTAGTCGAGGTTCGTCACCAGCACCTGCAGGTCGCCATCCGCCGTACCCGGCGCCGCGGGAATCGTCTTGAAGATCAGCTCGAACAAAGGCTGTAGGTCAGTCCCCGGAACCGTCAGGTCGAGCGTCGCCGTACCCGCCTTGCCGTTGGTGTAGATGACCGGGAATTCCAGCACGCTCTCGTCCGCGTCGAGATCGATAAACAGGTCATAGACCTCGTTCAGCACCTCCTGCGGGCGTGCGTCGGGGCGGTCGATCTTGTTCACCACCACGATCGGCGTCAGCTTGGCTTCGAGCGCCTTTGAGAGCACATAGCGCGTCTGCGGCAGCGGACCTTCGGAGGCATCGACCAGCAGCACCACGCCGTCGACCATCTTCAGCGCGCGCTCCACCTCGCCGCCGAAGTCGGCGTGGCCCGGCGTGTCCACGATGTTGATCTTCGAGTCCTTGTAGTGGATGGCCGTATTCTTGGCCAGGATGGTGATTCCACGCTCTTTTTCAAGGTCGTTCGAGTCCATCACGCGCTCGGCCACGGCCTCGTTGGAGCGGAAGGTCCCGGACTGGCGGAGCATGGCGTCGACCAGCGTGGTCTTGCCGTGGTCAACGTGGGCGATAATGGCGATATTGCGGATGGCTTCTGCGGTTGCGGAACTCACGGTGGGTCGATGTCCTATTCTGTTTGCGCTTGATTGATCATTGGTAAGACCGGAAAATGCGCAGTACCTTTAGTCTATCAGGGTGAGCCCAGGCAAAGACGGCTGCCTGAAACATGGCCGAAGATCAGCCGTCTAACGAGCATGCTCCGCTCACTCCTTTTTCCGGGCATGGTCGTCTGCGGCTCGCTCGTTGGACCGCTTTCGCTCGCCTCCGCCCAGACCCTCAAGCTGCCGCCGCCGAAGCCGGACGCGAGCGCGCAGGATAAAACCCGGACGCTTTCGCTCGCGGCAAAGCTGGTGAACCTGCCCGTGGTCGTCCGCGATAAAAAGGGCGCGCTGGTTCAGAATTTGACCAAGGACGATTTCGTGCTCTCGGTGGACGGCAAGCCGCAGGCCATTCGCTACTTCGATAAGGACTCCAATCTCCCGCTCACCCTGGGCCTGCTCGTGGACGTCAGCCAATCGCAGCGCAGCGTTCTCGATGACGAGCGAACCGCCAGCAGCGCCTTCCTCGAAAACATGTTGAAGGCTCCGTCAGGCCAGCCGCCCGACCGCGCCTTCGTCCTCCAGTTCGCGCGCGAGACAGAACTTCTGCAAGACCTGACCGCCTCCACCCCCAAGCTCCAGGCCGCCCTCAAAGAACTCGACACCCCCAGCCCCAACAGCAATAGCGGCTCGGACTCAAGCGACTCCGGAGATAGCCAGGGCGGAAGCGTTCGCCGCCACGGAGGCACGGAGCTCTATGACGCCCTGTACCTCAGCGGCACGGAGTTGATGTCCAAGCAGACCGGGCGCAAGGCGGTCGTCATTCTCTCCGACGGCGTCGACAATGGCAGCCGCAAGTCGCTCGCAAGCTCGATCGAGGCCGCCCAGCGCGCCAACGATATCGTCTACTCCATCTACTTCAAGGGTGAGCAGCCGCACCAGGACTACGCCAACAACCGCGGAGGCTTTCCCGGTGGCGGACGGCACGGAGGCGGCGGCTATCCCGGCGGCGGAGGCGGCTACCCGGGCGGCGGTGGCGGCTCGCGCGGCGGCGGTGGCGGCGGCAACGAGAACCGCGTCGACGGCAAAAAAATCCTCGAGCGCATCTCGAGCGAGACCGGTGGACGCATGTTCGAGGTCTCGAAGAAGCAGGACCTGGCGGCGATCTACAACCAGATTGGCGAGGAGCTTCGCTCGCAGTACCGGCTCGGCTATACCCCGGACGATGCCGCGGCGGCAGACGGCTACCACCAGGTCGACCTGACGATCCCCAAGCAGAACAAGCTGCAGGTGCAGACCCGGGACGGCTACTACACCGGCAAATAAGCTGTACGGTTGGAGTAGGATGACTCTTCACCTTCCAGGAAGGTGCATCTGAGGTCTATGCTCTCCTTTGCCCGTAAACGCTCGGTCGCGGGCCGTGTTGTTCTAACGTCTGGAATGGTGCTCTGTGCGATGCTCCGTGCCCCGTTCATGGCTTCTGGCCAGGCCTTGGACATGCTTCCGGACGACCCAGCCGGCCAGCAGACCCCGGCACGGTCGCAGGGGACCCCGGCTGCGCAAGCGGCACCCGACTCATTCTTTGGCCGACTGGCCGCGTTCTACCGCGAGGACTGGCACCCGACCGCGCCACCCGGTCCAGCGCCGGCCCGCCGCGGGCCGCCGTCGCCGCTCGATTCGCCTCCGTTCCCGAGTGCGGACTGGTCCTATGGCGGTTCGCCCATCCTCGGTGAGGCCGACGGCAACACCTATCCGCTCATGACCGCTCTCGATCGCGCAAACAGCCGGACGAAAATCTACGGCTGGATTGAGCCATCGGTGAACGGCAGCACCTCCGCCCACAGCAACTCGCCTGAAGCCAACGACGCTTACTCGAACCGGGTCGAACTGAATCAAGCAGTGATCTACATTGAGCGCCTGCCGGACTCCGTGCAGCGCAACCACGTCGATGTCGGCTATCACCTGACCGCGTTCTACGGAACCGACTACCGCTACACGACCGACAAGGGCTACATCAGCTACCAGCTGATCCGCGACCATCACCAGTACGGCTTCGACCCGGTGCTTGAGTACATCGACATCTATGTGCCGCAGGTGGCGCACGGGATGAATCTTCGTGTCGGCCGCTTCATCTCCATCCCTGGCATTGAAGCGCAGCTGAGCCCGAACAACTACATCTTCTCGCACTCGCTGCTCTACTCGATCGATCCGTTCACCGACACCGGCCTGCTTGCGACCATCCAGCTCAACGACCGCTGGACGATCCAGGCCGGCATCAGCGGCAGCCACGACGTCGCGCTCTGGACCGCCGATGCGCGGCCCTCGGCGATCGCCTGCGTGAGCTATACAACGAGGTCTGTCAATGACAACTTCTATCTCTGCGCCAACGGCATCAATGCCGGCGAATACGCCTTCAACAACCTGCAACAGTACGACGGCACCTGGTATCACAAGTTCGGCAAGAAGTGGCACATCGCCAGCGAAGCCTACGTCATGTATGAGCGCGATGTGCCCAGCACCAGGGGCAGCCTTGTTCCCCAGCCAGGGAGCAACGGAGCCACCTGCCTGCCTGGCGAGCAAAAGTGCTTCGCCCCGGAGTGGGCGGTGGATAACTACATCAACCGCGAGCTCGGACCGCACGACTTCGTCTCGTTCCGCAGCGACTACCTGAACGACAAGAAAGGCCAGCGCACCGGCTACAACACCAAGTACACCGAAAACACCTTCATGTGGAGCCACTGGATCGGCACCACGGTGCAGATTCGCCCCGAGGTCCGCTTCGATCACGCCTGGGACCGCAACGCCTACGACAACGGGACCAGGCAAAACCAGTTCACCGCGGCCAGCGACTTGGTTTTCCACTTCTA
>CAXSDM010000120.1:0-1509 GCA_964235575.1 uncultured Acidobacteriaceae bacterium
GGATAGCCCTGCTGCTGAGGATAGGCTTGCTGCGGCTGCGGAGTGTAATACCCCTGTTGCTGACCGCCGGCATAGCTCTGCGCAGCGGGCGCGCCGTAATTTTGTGGGTCTTGGCTGTTGTAGGGCTGGATGCCCTGCGCACAGGCAAAGAGAGGTGCGGCCATGAGAGCCGCGGCAAGAGAGACAGAAGTGACAACGGGAGTCGCAACGTTTGTAAAGCGCATGGGCTTACCCCTTCGAGGGCCGGCCGATCCATTGGTCAAGGCTTAGTGGATTAGACCCGGATCTGACGCGAAGGTTGCAGAAGGAAGCCAAAATCCGCGCCAGGTTACCTTCGCTACCGGTCGGACTGACCAACGGTGAAGATCCTCTGGGAGTTAGTCCTCCGCTCCGTTTCCGGCATTAGCCAGACGCAGATCCCTCGGGGAGTGACAACAATGTAAACAAAATTCCACGGAGGATCGGGGTTTGCTTCAGCTCTGTTTGCTTCCAAGCGGCGCAAACAGAGTCTCTGTATGCACATAGATGGGCGTACCGGCAACCTCGAGGCGGGTCGTCTCGGTCCAGTTCACGCCACGGCAGAGCCGCGCTGTTCGCGATTCAGGATCGATGATCCAGATGGTTTCTACACCCATGCGGAGATAGTCCTGCGCTCGCTGCTGCGTCTCCGAGTAGCTGTCATCGGGAGAGAGGATTTCGACGACCAGTAGAGGCGGATCGACCAGCACTTCTGGCTGGGATCCGGAGTGGACTAACACCACGTCGGGAATGCGCACGCGGGTTGTCGAGACGCGGGTGCGCCACTCTGTGGCCGTCTGGGTGCCCCAAAGCTGCTCATTCTGAATAAACCAACCCGTAAGCAGGGCCTGTACGCGGGAGTGTTCCCACTTGCCCGTCTTGCGCTCCAGAATCTCGCCTTCGATGTACTCACAGTTTGGCTGATAACTGGTGCACAGGTATTCGGCGATCGGGACTTGCAGAGCGACAGCCATGGTGGAGGCTCCTGGGTGTGTGCACCGGTGTGCCGGTGCTTGGCGCTTAGCTTCTCCGCCGTCCGCCGCTGAGCAGCTGCAGCACGGCGAGGAAGATATTGACCGCGTCGAGATAAATAGACAGCGAAAGCGAAACGGCAGAGCGACCATCTCCGCCGGCGCGAATGCGGGCGAAGTCGCCGACCGTGAGTAGCGTAAAGACGCCCAGGATGAGCCACGAATAGGTGTCCGGCTGCAGGAAGTGGAAGAAGATGCTCACGATGCCGAGCAGCAGCACGCCAAGCAGCGCGGCCGAGGCGATTCCAGTCAGGCGGCGGTAGTTGATGTTGAACAGGTACGCGATGATGCCCATACAGGCCATGCCGAGACCAGTTGTCGCGGCGGCCTGGAAGACGATGGCCGGGCCGACGGTCTGCAGGTAGCGGTGGATCAGCGGACCGATCTCCCAGCCCATGAAGTAGGTAAGCAGATAAAAGAGGCCGAGCGCCAGAGCGGGATTGGCGCGGCGGGCGAAGTT
>CAXSDM010000120.1:1609-8257 GCA_964235575.1 uncultured Acidobacteriaceae bacterium
TAGCCGAGGCGCGCGCGCGCAAAGTTCCAGTCATCCAGCGGGCGGAGATGCTGGCCGAGCTGATGCGGCTGAAATACGGCATCGCCGTGGCCGGCATGCACGGCAAGACGACGACCACCAGCATGATCGCTGCGGTGCTCGCCGGGGGCGGGCTCGACCCGACGGTGGTGGTGGGCGGCCGCGTGGACGCGCTCGGTTCGAATGCTCGGCTGGGCACCAGCCAGTACCTGGTGGCCGAAGCCGACGAGAGCGACCGGTCGTTTCTGAAGCTGTCTCCTATTCTCGCCGTCGTCACCAACCTGGACCGCGAGCACATGGACTGCTATACGGATATGGAGGACGTGGACGCCGCATTCGTCGAGTTCATGGACAGCCTGCCGTTCTATGGGGCGACCACGGCCTGCATCGACAACGCGCGCCTGCGGTCGATCCTGCCACGGGTTCGCCGCAAGGTTTATACCTACGGCGAAAATGCGGACGCGGACTTCCGGCTCGAAGTGTTGCGCCCGCAGGCGGACAGTTTCGGCTCATTCCAGGTCCGCTGCCAGATCCCCGGGCGCGAGGTGCTGCTGGGGCCGTTCCTGCTGCATGTGCCCGGACGGCATAACCTGCTGAATGCGACTTCAGCCGTGGCGGTCGGCTTCCAACTCGGCATTGCTCCGGAGGCGATCGCGGCGGGCCTGGCCAGCTTTCGCGGGGTCGACCGGCGCTTTCAGGTGCGAGGCACTGTCGAAGGTATCACCGTGGTGGACGATTACGGCCATCACCCAACCGAAATCCTCGCGACTTTGCAGGCCGCCCGCGAGTGCGGTTACGCAAGCATCCACGTCATCTTTCAGCCGCATCGCTACACCCGCACGCGCGACCTTATGGCGGAGTTTGCCGGCGCGTTTCGCGACGCGACCTCGGTCCAGGTGCTGGACATCTACGCGGCGAGCGAAGAGCCGATCGCGGGCGTCACCGGGGAGCGCATGGCGGCTGAGATTGCCGGTTCTTTCACCGGAACGCGCGCAACCTACGCTACCTCAGTTGCACAAGCGATTGCTGCCGTGGTCGCCGAGGCGCGGGCCGGCGACGTGGTCCTGACCCAGGGCGCGGGCAGCGTCTCGCAGTTTGCGCCGCAGGTGATCGAGGCGCTCCAGTCGGCGCACGTTTGCCAAAAATCTGAGCCGAGTTCTTTCGCGGATACCCCCTCAACTTGGTAGAGGCCGAACGCGCCCTCGCCGCTATGATGGGGGTGGCGATTCTCTCGGACCTTGCTCGGGCCCGTGCGATCTCACAAGGGGAGTTCAGACGATGGCACATCGGTGCTTGACGCGCCCATGACGACGCGCGCGGCGAAGATGCCCGGAGTAGCCCAAGCTGGCGGCCAGGCCGACACCCAGGCTGGCACCCGATTGGGAATGCCAAGGCCTGCGCTCCGCCGCGACCTTGGCGACGACCTGGCCGTGCCGCGGCGGCGGGGTACGGTCTCCGCCGTGCAGGCTGCATCGGGCTACCAGCCGGAGGAGTTTGCGCCTCGGCGCGCCGGCGGGCTGAGTTTTCGGCTGCAGGCGGGGCTGCCGCGCACCGTTTTCGGGCGGGTGGTGCTGGCTGTGGCGGGCTTGGCGGCGCTGGGCGGGATCACGGCCGCGGCCTGGGAGGCACGCACGATGCTGCTGCACAACCGCAGCCTGGCCGTGCGCTCGAGCTCCTCCATCCAGGTCACCGGCAACCAGCACCTGACGCGGGCGCAGCTGGTCGGCATCTTCGGTGGAGATGTGGACCGCAACGTGCTCACAGTCCCACTTGAACAGCGCAAGGCCGAGCTTGAACGGCTGCCCTGGGTGGAGCAGGCGACCGTCATGCGGCTTCTGCCGAACAAGTTCCGCGTGGCCATCGTGGAGCGGACGCCGGTCGCGTTCGTCCGGCAGGGAACTTCGATCGGCTTGGTCGATGCCAACGGCGTGCTGCTGGACATGGCGTTCGATGGCGATGCGCCCACCCGCAGCGACTACTCCTTCCCGGTGGTCACAGGCCTCTCGCAGGCCGATCCGCTTTCGACCCGCGCCGCGCGCATGCAGCTTTACCTGCGCTTTGTGCAGGAGCTCGACGCGAACGGGGCGAGCATCTCGAAGAACCTGAGCGAGGTCGATCTTTCGAATCCCGAAGACGTCAAGGCGCTTCTGCCCAGCGAACGCTCGGCGATCCTGGTGCACTTCGGCGAGGAAAACTTTCGCCATCGCTACGACTTGTTCGAAAAGAACCTTCCGGAGTGGCTGACGCAGCATCCGAAACTGGCCGCCGTCGATATGCGCTATGAGCACCAGGTAGTGCTGGAGATGGCTCCCGGCGCGGCGGCTCCCTCTGCGGAACCGGCCAGTGAGAAGGCTGCGGCGGCCAAGACGCCTGCGCGCAAGCTGGTGCCGGTCGGCAAGCCGGTCTTCACCCCCAAGGTGAAGCCCGCGGCGGCCAGTTTGCCTTCGACTCAGTCTTCCCCCGGCAGCCATCTTCAGACTTCGTTCGACGTCAAGCCCAAGGCCATGGACACCCCGGCCAGGCACACGCAGGCGGTCCCGCAATGAACGCAAAAACGGAGTATCTCATTACTGTGCTCGACGCAGGCAGCCAGAAGAGCGTCGTGCTGGTGGCCGAGGTGGCCGATGGCGTGCTGCGCTATCGCGGTCACGGTCTGGAACCCTCGCAGGGAATGCGGAAGGGCTTGATTGCCGAGCTCGGTCCGGCTGCCGAGGCCATCAACCGCGCCGCGCTCCACGCCGAACGCGCCGCCAAGGCAACGATCGAGACCGCGGTGGTCGGCATCGGCGGCACGCATGTGCGCGGCATCAACTCGCGCGGCGGCATCTCGATGGGCTCGCGCATGAAGGAGATCACGCGCGACGAGATCCGCGCCGCCGTCGATCGCGCCCGCTCTGTGCCTCTGCCGCCGGACCGCGAGGTGATGCATCTGCTCCCGCAGGAGTTCATCCTGGACGATCAGGCCGGCATCCACGATCCCATCGGCATGGTCGGCAACCGGCTCGAGGTCAACCTGCACCTCTCTACCTGCTCGGGCGGTATCGCGCAAAGCGTCATCACCTGCGCCAATCGCGCGGGCCTGGAGGTGGAGGACACGGTCTTTGAAGGCATCGCCTCGGCAGAAGCCGTGCTCTCGGCCGACGAGCGCGAGCTGGGCGTCTGCCTGGCCGATGTCGGCGCGAGCACCACCGAGCTGGCCGTCTATTTCGAGGGCTCGATCGCCCACACCGCCGTGCTGCCCATCGGCGGCGACCACTTCACCAACGATCTCGCCGTCGGCCTGCATGTCTCGGTAGAAGAGGCCGAGGAGCTGAAGCGCCTGTACGGCAACTGCGTCGTGACGAGCGTGCCATCGCTCGCGGAGATTGAAGTGGGCGGCGGGCTTAGCGGCATAGGCGGGGCAACTCAGCCGGCGCGCCTGGTGCGGCAGCGCTTTCTGGCGGAAATCCTGGAGCCGCGCGCGCGCGAGCTGTTTACGATGCTGCGCAACAATCTCCGTGACGGCGGTGTGCTGGAGGCGCTCGGCGCGGGCTGCGTACTGACCGGCGGCGGAGCGAACCTGGTCGGACTACTGGATAATGCAGAGTCGCTGTTGCGAGTACCGGCACGCATTGGTCTGCCGGTGCCGCTGAGCCGCATGCCGCAGGAACTCGTTCGGCCGGAGTTCGCCGCGGCCATTGGCATGCTGCTCTACACGCATCGCACCCAGATTCGCCGGGCCGGCGAAGAACGCGGCTTGAAGGCCAAGCTGCGGGGCATCTTCGCGGGCAGCTTCTAACTTCAGCGTTTGTGCCGGTCTAGTGAGCTGCCCCGGCCGGCGCGCCTTCCCCCGGACGATTCTTGTTGAGCAGCAAAGCAAAGGCAACCATCGCAAGCGCCATCCAGGCGAGCATCCGGTAGATGTCCTGGTACCCTTCGGCGGCGGCCTGCTGCTGCAGCTGGTTGTAGATGGCGGCGCGGGCCAGGTTCACTGCATCGGCATGGTTGCCGGCGGAGCCTGAAAACATTCCGGTGAGCCCATTCAGCGCGGTGGTGTAGGCCTGGCTGCCCGGCTGCATGGCCTCCTGTAAACGGGCCTGGTGGAAGAGCGACCGGTTGGTCACAATCGCGCCGGTGATCGCGATAAAGATGCTTCCACCCACGTTGCGTACAAAATTGATGATGCCCGAGACCTGGTTCGACGCCTCCCGCGGCAAACCCACGTACGCCGCGTTGGTGATGGAGATGAAGGTGACCGGGATCGGCAACATGAGGATGACGCGCAGAAACGAGTTGTAGCCGAAGCTCAGGCCCAGGTTGACCGTGGCCGAGTTCCAATAAAATGCTGCAGCAAAGCTGGCAAACCCGAGAGCGGCCAGGTTACGCGCGGCAAACTTGCCGGTCGCGATTCCGGCCAGCGGCATCACGATGATCAAGGAAATGCCGCCCGCGGTCAGCGCCTCGCCCGCAATGGTCGCGGTGTAGCCGAGCAGTGTCTGCATGAACTGCGGCTGCAGCACCGTGGAGGCGTTCAGCACGCCGCCCACCAGCGTCATCAGCATGCAGCAGATGGCGAAGTTTTTATATTTGAATAGCTTGATGTTCATGATGGGGGCCTTGGAACGCCACTCCCACCAGATAAGGCCGGACATGCCGATTACGAACAGGAAGGCAAAGAAGCGGATGAAGTTGGAGGCAAACCAGGCGTTCTCCTCGCCCTTATCTAGCATGATCTGCAGTCCGCCCATGGCGAGTGTCAGCAGTCCCAGGCCGGTATAGTCCAGGTTCCGGAGATTGCCGCGATCGGCCTTGATCCACGGCGGATCGTCGACGAACCGGGTGACCAGGACGAACGCAAGAATACCCACCGGAATGTTGATATAGAAAATCCAACGCCAGGAGTAGTTGTCGGTGATCCATCCGCCCAGCGTAGGTCCGATCGAGGGTGCCAACACAGCCACCAATCCATATAGGGCAAACGCCTGGCCGCGCTTTTTCTCTTCGAAGGAGTCCGCCATGATGGCCTGTGCCATGGGCTGCAGACCGCCGCCTCCCATGCCCTGAATGATCCGTGCAATCAGCAAAATTGGCAGCGAAGGCGAGATGCCGCACAGGAAGCTGGCAACCGTGAACAGCGTGATGCAGGAAAGAAAAAAGTTTTTCCGTCCGATGACCGAGGACGCCCACGCGCCTGCCGGCAGCACGATAGCGTTCGACACCAGATACGAGGTCAGCACCCAGGTCCCCTGATCCTGCGAAGCACCCAGGTTGCCCGAGATATGGGGCAAGGCCACGTTCGCGATCGAGGTGTCGAGAACCTCCATGAACGCTGCCAGGGCGACGGTCGCGGCGATGATCCAGGGATTGACCCGGGGTTTCCACTGCCGTTGATCGGTGGATGCGTCAGCCAACTTCAATCTCCTGGAGAGCTGCTTCTCTCAAAGATGTCACGAAAGAGGACCCGATTCAAAAATCAGCCGTGGGAACGGCACGGGCAGGAGTGCCTTGAGCTCCTCTCCGCGTACCAAGGTGGATACGCTGGTGGAAAACACATGCCGTCCAGGGCCGGGTGCGATGACAGAATAAAGGGAGATCGCGAACGGCCTCGGCGATCGATCCTTCCGCTCCGGAGAACCCCCTGTCATGGCTGACCTGCCTGAGAACGACTTCCGCATTCACTATGACGACGCCTCCCCGCGCGGCGCGCGCATCAAGGTCATCGGCGTGGGCGGCGGTGGCAACAATGCCGTCAACCGCATGATCGCGGCCCATGTCGAAGGCGTCGAGTTCATCGCGGCAAACACCGACGTACAGGCGTTGCAGAGCTCGAACGCGGCGGTCAAACTGCAGCTCGGCGTCAAGCTGACCAGCGGACTCGGCGCGGGGGCCAACCCGGACGTAGGCCGGCGCGCGGCGCTTGAAGATTCGGACAAGATCATCGAGTCGCTCGAGGGCGCGGACATGGTCTTCGTCACGGCCGGCCTGGGCGGCGGCACAGGTACCGGCGCGGCCCCGGTCATCGCCTCGCTCGCGAGCGAGATGGGCGCGCTTACCGTGGCGGTCGTCACCCGGCCGTTCGCCTTTGAGGGTAAGCGGCGCATGATGCAGGCCGAGCGCGGATTGCAGGAGCTGCTGGACTCGGTCGATACCGTGATTGTCATCCCGAACGAAAAGCTGCTTGCCGTGGCCAAGGATGCCGGTTTCTTCGAGAGTTTCCGCATCGCCGATGACGTCCTGCGCCAGGGCGTGCAGGGTATCACCGACATCATCACCGTGTCGGGCGTGATCAATCGCGACTTCGCCGACGTGAAGACCACGATGGCCGGCATGGGGTACGCGGTGATGGGGACCGCGCTGCGCTCCGGGCCGACGCGTGCGGTCGATGCCGCGGTAGCTGCGATGGCCTCGCCGCTGCTCGAGTCCGGCGCGATCGACGGAGCTAAAGGCATTCTGATCAACATCACCGGGTCGTCCTCGCTCAAGCTGAGCGAGGTGAATGAAGCCTCGACCATCATCCAGAACGCCGCGCATGAAGACGCCAACATCATCTTCGGCGCGGTACAGGATGAGACGATGGCCGACGAAGTCAAGATCACCGTGATCGCGACCGGCTTCCGCCAGGGCGACTCCGGGCCGCGGCGTGAGCGCATG
>CAXSDM010000121.1:0-8224 GCA_964235575.1 uncultured Acidobacteriaceae bacterium
GTGAGCGGCTCTTCTAGAGCTCTCCCACGACTCACAACAGATTTGCAAATGGGAATGGCCTTTGGCTGTTCCCATTTGTATTTAAGCTCGCGGTCGCTGATGCCCTGCCCTCTCCAGGTACTTCCCCTCCCCCCTGTTTTCAGCTAAAGTCTTCAAAATGTTCAGGTTAAGTCTGGACTTCAAGGTGCCAAGTCCGCACTCCAGAAGCTGCAAAAGCAGAGTCCCTTCGGGAATGACACCCAAAGTAACAACAGCCTAGACCAGCAGCTACATTGCTTCCTCAACGGAAACCCGCTTGATCTTTTGTATCCTTCTTAATTCTAGCGGTTCGGCCAGGGTAAGTATGCCATCTTTCTTTTGCCAGTAACTGCTTGGAACGAGAAGAGTTAACGCTTAAACAGGTAGGTTTGGGGCTTGACAGCGGGAAAGTCTCATTTAAGCTGGCCGAGCAGCGTGGCGACCGCTGCCTTGAGCTGCGCGTCTTCTCCGGATTCCGTTTCGCCCATGGGACGGGCTGCCTCCACGTCCACCGGCCGCGGATGCATCTCCATGTCCTCGCCCTTCAGATCGCGGACGCGGTCGCCGGGAACGCGCACCGCCGAGCCGTCGATCAGACGCTGCGATCCGGTGAAGATGATCCAGCCGGCGGTCGGCGTGCCGACGACCTTGCCCAGGCCGAGCGCGCGATAGCCTTCGGTGAAATCTTCGCCGTCCGACAAGGTGGATTCATTGGTGACGAGCACGGTGGGCACGCCGAGCGCGCGCTGTCCAAGCGCCTGGCGGCTGGGCATGGTCGAGCCGTCGCGCGGCGTCATTTCGAGATAGTTGCGGCGGGTGAAGACATCGATAACACGTCCGTTGACGTAGCCTCCGTTGTTGTTGCGGACGTCGACGACGACGCCCTGCCGGCCCTCGTTCTGCGCGTCCAGGTCGACATAGAGCTGGGCCAGGTCGCGGTCTCCCATGGCGGCGAGGTGGACGTAGCCGAGCTTGCCACCGGAGATGCGCTCGACGTAGGCTCGCCGCTCCTCGACCCAGGCGTTATAGAGCAGGCCGGCCTCGACCTGAAGGCTGACCGGGCGGACGATTGCGTCCCGCGTTTTGTCTCCCGTTTGAACTCTTAGAACCACACGTTTGCCGACTTTATCTTCAAGCAGCGCATCCAGGTTGGTCGTGGGCTGGATCGGCCTTTCGTCGACCGCGAGCAGGCGGTCCCCAGGATGGACGGTGCCTTCGAGCGCGGCGGGGCCGAGCGGCACGACCTCGCGCACGATCAGTTGGCCTTTCGCCTCAAACGGCTCGCGCTCGAAGCGAAGACCAAGTCTTCCGGTGCGGACCGAAGGCGGTGCTGCCTTAGCGATGCCGGAGTGCGAGCTGTTGAGCTCGCCGATGAGCAGGTTGATGTCGCGCCGCAGCTCGGGTCCGGTGCGGGCGCCGGCGATATAGGGCTGCCACTGGCTGCGGAGGGCGGTCCAGTCGTGGTGGTTGAAGTCGGCGCGGAAGAAGCGGTGGTCGAGCGTGGTCCAGGCTTCGTCGAAGACCACCTCCTTCTCGCGGTTGAAGTCGATTTCGATCGACGCGGTGACGGGAATGGTACGCGGGACGCGGGTTTCGACCGAGATGGCCCGGATGCCCGAAGCGGCGTCTCCGGGAGTCGCTGCCATCGGGTTCTGGCTTTCGAGGTAGAAGACGGTATGCGAGTCTGGCGACCAGGCGAGCGAGGATTTGAAGGCGGGCGTCGAGGTCAGCTGCCGGGCCGTGGCCGGCTCGCGGGAGAGCTCATCGAGCGAGTAGGTATAGATATTGGTCTGGTCGGCAACCGTGGCCATGAAGGCCAGCGTCTTGCCGTCCGGGCTGATGACGGGCAGGCGCAGCTCCAGGTGGATAGGAAGCAGCGTCAGGCGGCTGCGGATACCTTCAAAGACGATCTGGGTGGGCTCGATTTTCCGTGGCGCACGCGCGCTGCGCGCCGGGGCAGAGGCAGTATCAGGGGCGGGTTGCGCCGGATCGGGCGTCGCTGGGGGTTCCGAGGCGGGCAGAGGCGCGGGAGGCGGCGCGGTCTTCGACGGCGAGTCAGTCGTCGTTTCGGGCGCACCCGGCGTGGTCTGCTGGCGGAAGAGCTCGGTGAACTGGTCTTCGCGGAAGGCGGGTACGTGGGGGACGAGATCGACCCGCGCCAGCTGGGGATCTTCGCTGCGCTGCGAGGTGTCGAAGAGGATGTATTTGCCGTCGGGCGACCAGGCGATGCGGGACGCGGTCTCGCCGTTGGCGAGGAAGGTGAGGGGGCGCGCGTCCGCTCCGCCGGCGGCCGGCACAGCGTAGAGATTGCTGAAGCCATTGGTTCCGGTGGGCACGAAGACGACCCAGTGCGAGTCGGGCGACCAGGCAAGGACGCTGTTGTCGATTTCACCGTGGGCGAGCACGCGGTCCTTCAGTCCATCGAGCGTGAGGACGTGCAGTTCCTTGCGATTGCGGAGGAACGCAAGGCTCTTGCCGTCGGGCGACCAGGTTGGGTTGGCGTCGAGGTTGGGGCCTTGGGTGAGGGCGCGCTCGGTGTGCGTGGCGAAGTCGTAGAGGTAGACGCTGGCGCCGTGGTCGCGCTGGGAGAGGTAGACCAGTTTGGTGGAGTCGGGCGACCAGTGCGGCGTGCTTTCGGCGGCCTCGGTGGGGGTGAGCCGCTGCGCTTCCCCGCCCTCTTTGGCGCCAACGGCGAAGACGTCGCCATGGTCGATGACGGCGAGTTTGTTGCCGTCCGGCGCGACGGCGAGGTCCTGCCAGTGGTTGAGCGGGGTGTAGGCGACCGCGGCGGCGCTGGGCGCACCGCGCAGGGTGACCGCGACTTCGTTGGCGCGACCGCTCGCCGTGTCGAGCTTCCAGACGGCGAACTCGCGCTCAAAGACGATGGTCTTGCCGTCGTAGGAGATGCTGGGCCAGAGGCAGCGGCCGGAGGTGAAGTGCGTGACCTGACGCTCGGCACCGCTGGCGGCATTGGCGCTCCAGATATTTTCCGCGCCGCTCTTGTCAGACATATAGAAGAGCGTTTTGCCGTCGGGCGACCACATGGGCCAGGCGTGCTTAGCGTCAGCGGGGAGAAGACGGTGGTAGCCGGCGTCAGTGGGTGAGGGAGCGGCGAGCGGCTTCAGCCAGAGCTCGGTTTCGTCGATGTGCGCGTGGCCATTGCGCCACCACTGGGCGGAGGAGATGCCCTTGGCGAGGAGGGCTACCTGGGTTCCGTCGGGCGAGGGGGCGGATTCGAACTCGTTGAGGTAGCGCTCGCGGGAGACCTCGAGCGGTGTGCCTCCGGTGGCGCGGACGCGGAGGATGTCGCCCTGGCCTGGGACGTCGGTGGTGTTCGAGGTGAAGTAGATCCATTGGCCGTCGCGGGACCAGCCGTCGAGGTTGCTGAGGGAGTCGGAGAAGGTGAGACGGGCGAGATCGCCGGTGGCGAGGGTGAGGACGTAAATGTCGCCAAGGCCGGTGCGGGTGGAGATGAAGGCGAGCTTGGTGCCGTCGGGCGAGTAGAGCGGGCGGGACTCGTCGGCGGGGTCGGAGATGAGCAGATGGGCTTCGCCGCCGGCGCTGGGCGCGGTCCAGATGTCGCCTCCGGAGGCGAAGGCGATCTCTTTACCGTCGGGGGAGAGGGCCGGAGTTTGGAGGGAGGGCTTGGCGGTTTGCGCGAGGGCGGGCAGGGACGAGGCGAGGATCAGGAGCAGGGACGGGAGCGCGAAGGGGCGCACGGATTTCACCTCGGGGCAGAGATGGTGGCAGGATGCCTCAGTATACGTTGGGGCGCGGCATGCGTGAGCGCGTGTTCTTGCGGGAGGCGGCCGGTGGAAAGGTGGGTTCCCACTCATCGCGATGGAACTGCGATGAATGGGGCACATGAATGGGTGCCGGAGCAAGCGTGGATTTCCTCGAGATGACAACCAAGGCCAGAGCGTGCGAACACGCCTGGTTGCTTCAGGAGTGGATGGAGCGGGATGCCAGGTCTGGACTGGTCTTTCGTTGGCGCGGCGTGGCGAGGGCGCGGGCGACGGCGGCGAGCGCGCAGAGGACGATGCCGCCCGAAGTGTCGATGAGAACGTCGGAGAATTTGCCGGTGCGGCTGGGCAGGAAGGTTTGGTGGAACTCGTCCGAGCCGGCGATGCACATGGTCGAGGCGACGGCGTAGACGTTGGAGGTGACGAGCCAGTGCTGGAAAGTCATGTGGAGGCGGCGGCCGAGGATCAGGAGCCAGGCGCGGAGGAAGGTGAGACAGACGAACGCGTAGCCGACGAAGTGGCCGCATTTGCGGGCGATGTGGTGATAGAGGTCCCAGTGGGCGTCCGAGATGGGGCCGAACCAGCGCTCGATGATGGGACGAGACCAACTGCTGGTGTTGGCGGCGGAGAAGGTGGGGGTGGACTCAATGAAGATGATGCCAAGGGCGAAGGCGACGGGGAGCCAGATCCAGATCTGGCGCCAGCCGCGGGTGAGCGAGCGGAGGCGGTGAGGGTCGGGTTTGGCGAGGAAGACGGAGGGCATGAGTGTGGGGAGTTACTCGACGTGGTAGTTGGGGGCTTCGCGGGTGATGACGACGTCGTGGACGTGCGATTCGCGGAGGCCGGCGTTTGAGATGCGGACGAAGCGGGCGTTGGCCTGGAGCTCGGGGATGGTCGCGCAGCCGAGATAGCCCATGCCGGAGCGGAGGCCGCCGACGAGCTGGTAGACCATGGCTTCGAGCGGGCCGCGGTGAGGGACGCGGCCTTCGATGCCCTCGGGGACGAACTTGGCGAGGCGGTTCTGGGTGGAGCCCTCGCGGGCGGTAAGGTTGGGGCGCTCGACGTCGCCGAAGTCGTCGAGGTCGTTTTTGCCCTGGAAGTAGCGCTCGCCCGAGCCCTGGGCCATGGCGGAGAGCGAGCCCATGCCGCGGTAGGCCTTGAAGGAGCGGCCCTGGTAGAGGATGGTTTCTCCGGGGCTCTCGTCGACGCCGGCGAAGAGCGAGCCCATCATGCAGACGCTGGCGCCGGCGGCGATGGCCTTGGTGACGTCTCCGGAGTACTTGATGCCGCCGTCGGCGATGACGGCGACGCCGTGTTTCGAGGCGGCACGTGCGGCCTCGCTGATGGCGGTGATCTGGGGCATGCCGGCGCCGGTGACCATGCGGGTGGTGCAGATGGAGCCGGGGCCGATGCCAACCTTGATGGCGTCGGCTCCGGCGTCGATGAGGGCGAGGGCGCCGTCGTGGGTGGCGACGTTGCCGGCGAGGAGAGCGACGGCGGGGAAAGCTTTTTTGACCTCGCGGACGGCCTCGAGGACGCGCGAGGAGTGGCCGTGGGCGGAGTCGATGGCGAGGGCGTCGACGCGCATTTCGATGAGGCCGGCGGCGCGCTCGAGGAAGTCTCCGGTTGCGCCGATGGCTCCGGCGACGCGGAGGCGGCCCTGCTCGTCTTTGGACGCGTTGGGGTATTTCAGTTTTTTCTGGATGTCTTTGACGGTGATGAGGCCTTTGAGTTCGTAGTCGTCGTTGACGACGAGGAGTTTTTCGACGCGGTGCTGGTGGAGGATGTGCTCGGCCTCTTCAAGCGTGGTGCCGACGGGCACGGTGATGAGGTTCTCCTTGGTCATGACGGAGTCGATGGTGAGGTCGGTGCGAGAGACGAAGCGGAGGTCACGGTTAGTGAGAATGCCGACGAGCTTGCGGTTCTTGGTGACGGGGACGCCGGAGATTTTGTAGCGCCGCATGACCTCGAGGGCGGAGGCGATGGATTCTTCGGGCGAAATGGTGACGGGATCGACGATCATGCCGGATTCGGAGCGCTTGACCTTGTCGATCTCGACGGCCTGCTGCTCGATGGTGAGATTGCGGTGAACGACGCCCATGCCGCCCTGCTGGGCCATGGCGATGGCGAGGCGGCTCTCGGTGACGGTGTCCATGGCGGCGGACATGAGTGGGGTATTAAGAGTGATGGTGCGGGTGAGGCATGTCTGCGTGCTGACCTGGGTGGGGACGACGTCCGAGAAGGCGGGGACGAGGAGGACGTCGTCAAAGGTCAGGGCTTCGGGGATTTCGGACAGAATCATGCACTCTATTGTTGCACTGCAGAGTTACGGGTGTATGCCCGAAAAGACGGATTGAAAGCGGAGCGATGGCCGGATACGATGGAAGGAGCCATGGTTAATTTTGCCCAGATTGCCGCAGTCGTGACCGTGGAGGCGGTGCTGTTCGCGGCCGCGCTGGGATTGCTGTATCGGTTGTACGGGCGAATTTTTGCGGTGCCTTCGCGGGTTTTGGTGGGTGCGTTTGAGCGGGGCGTGGTGCTGCGGGGGTCGGCGGTCGAAAAGGTGCTGCCGCCGGGCCGCTACTGGATGACGCCGGGGCGCACTCTGGTGCGGGTGGATATGCGGCCGAAGCCCTTGCAGATTCCAGCGCAGGAGCTGATTGCGCTTGATGAGGCGCGCATCCGGGTAAGCCTGGGCGGCGAGCTGAAGATTCTCGATCCGGCGCGGTTTGTGGCGGAGAGCTCGGATGCGGCGGGGGCGTTCTACCTGGAGTTGCGGCAGGCGCTGCGGATTGCAGCAACCGAGCTGCCGAGCGAGGCGATCCTCGGGTCGCAGTCGCTGCTGACGGCACGCGTGGGGGATTTGTTGATTCCGCGGGCGGCGCAGCTGGGAGTGGAGCTGACGCGGCTGGATGTGTGGCAGGTAGTGCTGGTCGGCTGGCCGCATCCGGCATGAACTGGAGCCGCGACGTGCCGCAGAGTGCGGACGGATTGAGTCAGCAAGAGACGCAAACGTAGCTAGGCGGACAGAAGATCGAGTCTCTCTTACCCGGCCAACGTCTGCCCGTCCTTCAACCAATTTGCGTCAGCCCTTGCGCACCTGCAGCAGGTCGATGTCCGTCGTCTGAGGTAAAACTTCGGCCGTATCGTACTTCTTCAGCAATTGGTGATGGAGACAGTAGAGGGCGAGCTCAAGCCGGTCGGAGACGCCGAGCTTGTCGTAGACCTTGCGCAGATAGTTCTTGATGACCTGCTCGGTAGTGCCGATCTGGTAGGCGATCTCCTTGTTGCGCATGCCGCGGGTGATACAGCTGATAATCGCGAGCTCTTTTTTCGAGAGCTTGGGCTGGGTGCGCGGGTTGGTGAGGCTGGTAGCCTGCGAGCGGTAGGCCTCAATGACCCAGCTAATCGATTGATTGTCGATCCAGGTCTCGCCGTCGGCGATCTTGCGGACGCACTTGATGAGCAGGTCGGGTGAGATGGAGCGGGGCACGACGCCGCGGACGCCGCGGCGGTAGAGCTCGACCGTGTTAGACTCGTCGCTCTCGGAGACCTGGACGATGATCTTCGCTTCCGGCGCGCGCCGGACAAGCTCCGGGATGGCGTCGACGGCTCCAGCGATAAGGGCACCTTCGAGGAAGACGACATCGGTGGGAAAGCGGTGGAGCGCGGCGTAGAGATTGGGCAGCGTCTCGGCCTGGGCGACGACGCGGATGTCGTCTTCCAGGGCAAAGACCTTGCGCATGCCTACGCGGTAGATGGCCTGAGAATCGGCAAGGATGATGCGAATGGCGGTACCTTCGGTCTCGTCTTCTTCGATTTCGAGCGGTTCATTCGAACTGATGTCGATCACGTTCATCCTTCGGTCCTCAAGGAGTACTCATCGATAATGGCTGCGGCCTGAATCTCTTCGCCCTGCCTCTGATGACGGACGACGCGGCCGATGCATTGGATTGAAACATCTTCCTCGGTGCCCATGACGGCGGCGGGCATGCGGATGGTGAACTCGATGCGGCTGTCGACAGCGGGCACGGAGGACCCGGTAAAAAGAATGCCGTTAGCAGAAATATTTTCAGTTTGCGCGTCGATATGCCCGTGTTCGGTGGTGACCGTGAGGGGCAGGCGCATGGGGAAGCGAACGGCGGTTCGAACCTGATCTGTCTCTACTGCGGCTGCGCTCATTAAATGTCCTTTCAGCGGGCGATACGAGTCGTTCAGCGGGACGTATCGGCAGAAGTGTACCGCAGCCGCGACCGCCTTTGCGATGAAAGTGCCAGGCAGTACCGTTACCTGATGTACCACTTTGGAGCAATGGCGGGAGGCAAGGACATAGGGAAGAATGGAGCGCAAAGGACGCGGAGGTTGCGCAAAAACGCAGAAAAACTTCGGCTCTAACTTTCGGGGAAGAAGACGGCGGAGCCTCCTACCCAGGCTTGCTCGCGATTGTGGTCCACGCCCATCAT
>CAXSDM010000122.1:0-8173 GCA_964235575.1 uncultured Acidobacteriaceae bacterium
GTGGCGAAGTAGAGGCTGTGCGGGTCGATGGGGGAAAACTGCAGCGGTTCGGTGCGCAGCACGCGG
This sequence comes from uncultured Acidobacteriaceae bacterium, assembly GCA_964235575.1. Taxonomy (GTDB): domain Bacteria; phylum Acidobacteriota; class Terriglobia; order Terriglobales; family Acidobacteriaceae; genus Edaphobacter. The sequence goes on from CAXSDM010000122.1 coordinate 67, forward strand.
TAGCTGCGCAGAGGCTTCGGCTCGATGTCCTGGATCTGGCCGGTGCGGCGGTCATAGCGCGTGACCTTGCCGCCGTAGACGAGGTCCGGGTCGAGGGGGTCGGGCGCGGCGTAGCCGTACTCCTCGATGCCGACCGGATGCCAGTCATGGAAGGTGATGCGGCCGTCATCGGAGCGGCTGGCGACACAGGCAGAGCCGCTGTCCTGCTGCCCGCCGCAGACGCGGTAGGGGAAGGCGTTGTCGGCGGTGACGTGGTACATCTGCGCGGTGGGCTGGTTGTACCACTGGCTCCAGGTCTCGCCGCGGTTGAGCGAGATGATGACGCCCTGGTCGCTGGCGAGGGCGACGATGTCGGTGTTGTTGGGGTTGATGAAGACGTTCTGGTAGTCGTCGCCGCCGGGGGCACCGCGGAGGCCGAACCAGGTTTTGCCGGCGTCGGTGGAGCGCCAGGTAACGACACTCGCGACGTACACCGTGTTTGGATCTTTGGGGTCGGCGCGTGGCACGGGAACATCGCCGCCGCCGATCCGAGCCTCCGGCCGATTGTCGTTTTCAGGCGCATGCACCCAGGTGGTGCCGCCGTCGTCGGAGCGGTAGAGGGCGACGGGCTGGCCGGTGGCGACCTCGGCGTAGATGCGTTTGGAGTCGGCGGGCGAGATGGTGAGCTGAACCTGGGTGATGTTTTCGGGCAGGCCGTTGCCGGTCAGCTTCTTCCAGGTGTCGCCGCCGTCGGTCGAGCGAAAGAGGCCGCCGCCGGGGCCGCCGAAGCTGCCGTTTTCCCACGCGCCTTCCTGGCGCTGCCACATGCCGGCGAAGACGATCTGCGGGTTGTGCGGGTCGATCTGGACTTCGGACGCGCCGGTCTTGTCGTCGACAAAAAGCACCTTCTGGAAGCTCTTGCCACCGTCGACCGAACGAAAGAGGCCGCGCTCCGGATTCGGTCCGTAGGGATGGCCGGTTACTGCCACGAAGACCCGGTCGGGGTTGCGCGGATCGATGGCGATCTGGCCGATCTGCTGGCCGTCGCGCAGGCCGAGGTGGGTCCAGGATTTGCCGGCGTCGGTGGACTTGTAGACGCCGTCGCCGGTGGAGAGGTCGGGCCGCGCGAGGCCTTCGCCGCTGCCGACGTAGATGGTGTTGGGGTCGGATTCAGAGACGGCGATGGCGCCGATTGAGCCACTCGGCTGGTCGTCCCAGACGCTTTGCCAGGTGTGTCCGGCGTCGGTGGTCTTCCACACGCCGCCGTTGACCGCGCCGAAGTAAAAAGTGGCGGGCTGGCTGGGGACACCGGCGAGCGCACGGGTGCGTCCGGCGCGCATCGGGCCGATCTCGCGCCAGCGCATGCCGGAGAAGAGCGAGGGTGACACGGCAGGGGTTTGGGCGCCGGACATCTGGGCGTAGCACCCGGCCGTGACTCCAAAGCTCAGCAGGGAAGCGGCGACGGTGCGGCGGGCGCGGACGCGCATAGAACTCCTTGGGTCTCGTGGCAGAGAGGGTGTTTCTTGAGTCTGCCACAAAGAGGACAGTTGAGTGAAATGGCTTGTGCCACCGAGACGCAGAAGCACCGGCGAAAGACGCAGCGGCACACGAGCCTTCTAACTCACGGATGGCCGCACCGCGGAACCACGCACACCTGGCTTCGTCCGTAAACCATTGCCGCGCAGGCGAAGACGGGCAACGACAGCCGCTGTACTCAGCACGAAGGCGATCTCCAGAAAAACCTTTCCGCCGTCGAGCAGGTCAGGGTGCCCGTCCTTGAGCAGAGGATCGGTAAACACGCTGTGAACGAACACCAGCGCAAGCGTCGGAAACGCCAGGAAGTGCAGCTTTCTCCACAGCGGACGGCCCAGCCGGTGGCGCAGCAACGAGGTGACCACGAGCAGCAGGACGAGGTAGATGGCGAGCGCACCGGTCAGGTTGATCCAGGGTTGCAGCGGCGAATGAATCGGCCAGAGAAGGTCAAAGATGCCGAACCTCGGAGCTTTCAGCCACAGCAGGACGAGCGGGTGCGCAAGCACGAGGACCACGGTGAGGTAGGCCGTCCACTGGTGCAGGGCAAAGACGTTGACGCGGCGATGTGGCCAGCGCTGGACGGGGCTGTAACGCATGGCGATGAGCAGGCCAAGCCACAGGTTGAGGGTGGCCATACCCGCGGCGCCAAGGCCAAGGTAGGAGCAGAGGTCCAGGAGAGTCATGGTGGGCTCCTTGAGACCCCATGGTAGCCGAGACCTACCGCGCAATCACCAGCACGGCGAGCCCCTGAGCGGGAACGGTGACGCGGAGATTGCCGTTCGTCAGGTGCTGCGCCTCCATCGGCGCCATCGCTCCGGCGGCGCGCAGTTGCGTGACCTGGGCGGAGGTCAGGTCGCCAGAAGGCCGACCCATCGCATCGAAAGCGCGCAGTACATTGCCGTGGTCGGGGTCGACGCGCCAGAGCTCAACCGCCGCGTTCGCTCGGACGTGCTCGAGGTGGAGGTCGAAGGTGCGGGACGGGCCGGCGGGGCCGGTCGGCATCGTGTAAGTGGCGCCGGTGCCGGTGGGCGGCGCGTAGTCCCAAAGGGCGAGGACGAGCTTGCCGTCAGAGGTCACGGTGGCCAGCGCGGAGTCGGAGGCGAGCGGCAGGCGCCGGGTGCCGAGCTTATGCAGGATGCGGAAGACGTTCAGCGACGGCTTGGGAATGTTGTCGGCCGCGATCAATCCGAAGCCTCCATAGAACGGGGAACGCACCACTCCCTGCTCTTCAAAGACATCGGAGAAGGCCCAGTAATCCATCGAGTCGGTCAGCCCGTCGCACTGGCGGATGTTGTTTGCGAGCCACGGGCCGATGTAGGTCGAGTCGGTGACGTTCGGCTCGTTGGCGTAGCTGGCGTTGTACTCGGAGAAGATGAGCGGGATACGCGGGTGGGCGGAGGCGAGGATCTCCTCGTGCACCTTCTTCACGGCGCGATAGACCATCCTGTCGCGGGGAACCGTTTCTTCGGTTCCGAGCACGTCATGCGCGGTGTCGTTGGCATAGACGTGGGTGGAGACGAAATCGACGGGGACATTGTTGGCCTTGGCATGGGCTAGAAAGGGCGCTACCCAGGCGGCCTGCGCGGTCGAGGGACCGCCTACCTGCAGGCGCGGAGAAACGGTTTTGAGGGCGTGCGCTGTGTGGTCGTAAAGCTCAAAGTAAGTCGCCTGCTTCGGGCTGCCGCCCCAGAAATCGAGGTTCGGTTCGTTCCAGACTTCGAACTTCCAGGTAGCTACTTCGTCCAGACCGTAGCGCTGAACCAAATGCGTGGCGAGGGCCCGCATTATGTCCTCCCAAAGCACGTAATCCTTGGGCGGGGAGACGACGGGCTTGTAGAAGAAAGACTGCGTCTGGTTGGGGTCCGCGGCCAGCTTGCGCGGCATGAAGCTGAGCTCAACGAAGGGCCGGACGTGGTTGGCGAGCAGGCCGTCGTAGATCTGATCGATGTAGGAGAAGTTGTACGTGGAGGCGTCATGCGCAGCCTCGGCGGCCAGGCCGGGATTTTTGACGACGCGGTCTGGATCGTAGAGGCCGACCTCGTCCATCAGGATGCCGTGGAAACGCAGCGACTGAAAATCGGTGGCCTCTTTTACCGTGCGTAGGTCGTCCCGGAAGCTCTCGCGCAGGGAGAGGATGGCGCGGCCGGAGCCGAAGGTCTGCTCCCAAAAGTGAGGGAACGGCGTTGTCGAGGCGGTTGCGTCGACCGCGAGCGCAACCTCTTGAGCTTGGCCACCCACGCCCGCGAACAAGATCCAGCCAAAGAGAAGGCAACGCGCGGCATGCATCATGGGTGCAGTCCTCCTTATCCCCTTTACTGTAGCCCAGAGGCACGTCGGCTGAGCCAGGTCAGGCGTAGCGAAAGAGCGCCTTGAAGCCGTAGTCCATGTGCTGCTGGATGTGGCAGTGGAAGAGTGAGAGCCCGGGCTGATCCGCGGTGAAGTCGACGGCGGCACGGCCATAGTAGGGCACGACCACGGTGTCTTTGATAACGCCGCAGGTTGCGCGTCCGTTGATCTCGGTAAGCTCGAGCTGGTGGCGATGCAGATGCATGGGATGCGCGTCGTCGGTGCGATTGCGGAAGACCAGGCGGTAGCGCGCGCCCTGCTGCAGCACGAACTCGTTTTCGTGCGGGTAAGGCTTGCCGTTGACCAGCCACGTGTTGAACTTGCCGGAACCGCCGGGAATCTTCTCGAAGATCATCTCGAAGGTGTGGTCGGGCGGGCGCGACGGTATTGTGCCTGCGGCTGCTCCAAAAATCGTATAGTCCCAGCGCAGGTTCTTCGGGGCGATCCACTGCGGCTGCCGGTGCTGATTGGCGTACTCGACAATTACGCCCAGGCCCGCGTTGCGCAGATTTTCCTCGATCGCGCCGAGAATCCAGACACCCGGGTTGTTCATCTCGACGACAGCATCGATGCGCTCGCCGGCACCAAGGAAGAGCGTCTCGACCAGCTGCGGGGTGGGGACCGGGTTGCCGTCAAGCGCGAGCACCTTGAATGTATGGCCGGCAAGCGCGATGCGGCGATTCTCAATCGCGCTCGCGTTCAGCAGATGAAAGAGGACGCGCTGGCCCGGCTTCACGCGGATGGGCTCGCCGGCGCCGAGCGCCTTGTCGTTGATGGAGTAGGTGACCGAGTTGACTTCAAGGCCGTTGGGCGCGGTGTTCAGTACAGCCGGCTTCTCCGGCTGCGGGTCGGCCGGGTCTTCGTCGTCATCGTCCTCCATGGTCGAGGAGAAGAACGGCTCCCAGTCACGGATGGCGAGGAAGAGTTCCTGGTCGTACGCGCCGGCGTCTAAGCCGCTGTCAATCATCAAAAAGCCGAACTGTCCGGTATAGGAGCCTTTGTGCAGGTCCGCAAAGGCCATCGCATGGGAGTGGTACCAGCGGGAGCCGGCTGGGCGCGGTGTAAAGCTGTAACTGCGCCGCCCTTGCGGAGGAACGAACGGCGTGTTTTGCTCCTCGACCCCGTCGACGTCACCCGGAATAAGGAGCCCGTGCCAGTGAACCAGCTCCGGCGTGTCGGTGTTATTGATCACCTCCACCGTCGTCGGCTTGCCTTCGTGCATGCGCAGCACGGGACCTGGGGACAGACCGTTGTAGCCGATGGTCGAGAGAATACGGTCCGGAGCGAGCTCGACAGTGACCGGGCCGATTTCGAGCGTCAGGTCAGCCTTGCCCGTAATCGGAGACTGAGCCTGCGGCGTACTTCCCGTGGCCATGCCGCCCGGCATCTGCGCAGAAGGGCGCTGGGTGGACGCGGCACTGCCCAGAGCAAGTCCGCCGATCCGCAGAAAGTCGCGACGACGCACGGGCTGTACCTCCGAAAACGTCCTCCGGCCAGAGCCGAGACCGCGTTCCCCTGATGCTCTCACGCAGACGGCTCCGCGACAAGCAGCGTGTGGACGAGGTCAACCACGCGCACCGAGACCCGCTGAAACAACTTTCCGGGAGCGCCGTCTATACAGCATCTCGCATCCGCTCACCGCTCGCCTGGCGAAACGGTTTGCTCGTATCTGGTATCCTCGCGCCAAGTGTTCTCGCTCCGCAGAAGGGAGAGACCCGATGAAATTCCTTCCCGCAACGCTTGCGATCGCCGGAGCCGTGGTTTGCTGTACGGGGCTCTATGCCTTTCAGCGCACAGCGGACTGGGGCTATCCGGAGCAAAGCACGGAAAAGGCCGAATTTGCCTGGTCGCGCCTGAGCTACAACACCAGTCTCGGCGGCGGAGGCTACGGCGGCTTTGGCGGCTACGGATATGGCCGCCACATGATGTCCTGGTCGCGCGATTACCCGAAAGCCGACCGGCAGTTATTGATCGCACTGAACAGGCTGACACGCGTGAACGGCCGGACGACCGAGCAGGTGGTGAATCTTGACTCGGACGATCTCTACAACTATCCCTTCGTCTACGCCGTCCAGGTCCAGACCTGGTCCTTCACCGACGAGCAGGCCGCGCGTCTGCGCAACTACCTGCTCAAGGGCGGCTTCCTCATGGTCGACGACTTCCATGGCACAGCGGACTGGGAAAATTTCATGAACGGCATGCGCCAGGTTCTGCCCGACCGGCCGATTGAAGACTTGCAGGATAAGGACGAGATCTTTCATGTGCTTTATGACATGGACGACCGCTTCCAGGTGCCGGGCGAGCAGTACATCCGCACCGGGCGCACCTACGAGAAGGACGGCTATGTCGCCAAGTGGCGCGGTATCCGCGACGACCACGGCCGCCTCATCGTCGCGATCTGCCACAACATGCATCTGGGCGATGCATGGGAGTGGGCCGACGACCCGCAATACCCCGAGCAGTTCGCCTCCATGGCCTTTCGCGTTGGCCTGAACTACGTTCTCTACGACATGACTCACTAGGCGATCAGGACTCCAGCCCGCATGTTTCAGTTTCTGTTCAAGTACCCCATCCCGGCATTCACCAAAGGCAAGCTGGTCCTGCTGGGGACAGCTCCAGGATGGTTGCTGGTTATGTTGATGCTGGTCAGCGCGGCGGGGCTTGGATGGCTGATCTGGGCAAGGCTGCCGAAAATAGAGCTGCGGAACCAAGACGCTGGGCAAAGCCACATGCGCTCTTGGCGGGCAGCGGTGGTGTGGACGATGCAGGCTACGCTTGTGGCGATCGTGCTGCTGCTGCTGTGGCGTCCCGCGCTCTCGGTCGCCGAGCTCAAATCGCAGGAAAACATCATCGCCATCCTGGTCGACGACTCGCACAGCATGGCGATTCCGGACAGCAGCGGAGACAAGAAGTCACCGCGCGAGTCCGAGGCAGTCGGCGTCCTCACCGGCGGCATCCTGGCCGGGCTCAGCAAGCGCTTTCAGACCCGCATCTACCGTCTCGATGGTGGGCTGACCCGCGCGGAGAACGTAATCGGGATTCAACCCACCGCGTCCGCAACTCATATCAACGACGGCCTGAAGCAGCTCGCCGCAGACACAGCGGACCTGCCCGTCGGTGCCGTCGTGCTGCTCAGCGATGGCGCCGAGAACAACGGAGGCATCGAGCTCGACACCCTGAACGCCCTCCGCAATCGCCGCCTGCCCGTCCACACCATCGGCTTCGGCAGCGAGCGCCCAACCCACGACATCGAGCTCGAAGACGTCAGCGTCGCCTCGCGAGCCACGGCCGACTCACGCCTCAGCGCCACCGTCAGCTTTGCCCAGCACGGGTACGGCGGAAGCAAAACCACGCTCAGCGTGCGGGAGGGCGCGCACTCGCTCGCCGAACGCGAGGTAACGCTCGGTCCCGAAGGCGTCACCCAGACCGAAACCATCTTCTTCAGCGCCGGCCCGGCCGGAGTCAAGCAGCTCACCTTTGCCGCAACCCCGCTCCCCGGCGAAGAGAGCGCGGCCAACAACGCGCTCGAGCGCCTCGTCACCGTCAGTGGCCAGCAACGCCGCATCCTCTACGTCGAAGGCGAGCCCCGCTGGGAGTACAAATTCCTGCGCCGCGCGGCCGAGGACGACCACCAGCTCCAGGTCGTCTCCATGCTCCGCACCACCGAGAACAAGCTCTACCGCCAGGGCATCAAGGATCCCAGCGAGCTCGCCGACGGCTTCCCCGTACGCCCTGAAGACCTCTTCGCCTACGACGCCATCATCATCGGCTCGGTCGAGGCCAACTACTTCACGCCCGGTCAGCAGGAGCTGCTGCGCGAGTTCGTGGACCGCCGCGGCGGCGGCCTGCTCTTCCTCGGCGGACGCTTCGCCCTGGCCAACGGCGGCTGGGGCGCGTCCAGCGTCTCGGAGCTCGTGCCCACCTTCCTTCCCGCGGGCAACAACACCTTTCACCGCGACCCAGCCACCGTGCAACTCACCGCCGCCGGCGCCCAGAGTGCCATGCTGCGGCTCACCGACGATCCAGCCAAGAACGCCGAGCGCTGGCGCAAGCTCCCCTACCTGATGGACTACCAGGATGCCGGCTCGCCCAAGCCCGGCGCCACGGTCCTCGCGCAGGCCTCGGGCGGCGGCCGCACCCTGCCGCTGCTGGTCACGCAAATGTACGGCCGCGGCCGCACAGCCGTGCTCGCCACCTCCGGCACCTGGCGCTGGCAGATGCTCTCGCCCGTCGGCGACCCCTCGCACGA
>CAXSDM010000123.1:0-2354 GCA_964235575.1 uncultured Acidobacteriaceae bacterium
ACGACGAAGCTGCCAGGCACGCCGCGCCAGTCGTAGCCTTTGCCGTCCAGCACGCCCATGTAGATGATGGGCAGGTTGACCGCGGCCGTCAGTAGCGTGAACTGGGTGGCGGCGAGTGGATTGTCCTGGCCGATGGTCTCGAAGGTGATGGCGTTGCCGGCGGCAAAGGCCAGCGCCTGAAAAGCGTTCTCCCCGGTCATCGCAATGGCGAACGTCGTCGGCGTATGCGGCATCAGCAACAGGCTAAGCGTGAAGACTCCGCCGGCGATGCCGATGGCCAAGTAGAGCGGTCGCAGCGCTAACCTCTTCGCGAGCGGCGGCAGCAGCAGACTGCCAACCACGCCTGCCGCGGCGGAGCCGATGCCGCCCAGCAGGCTGACCATGCGCTCAGTCGCGGAGAAGTCCTTGCCAATGCCGGCGAGCACGTTGGTAAGGGCGAACGACGCGGAGGGAAGCAGGAACAGGACGAGGGCGATCAGGACCTCGCGCCGCTTGACTAGGGCAAGGATCTCGCTGAAGAAACTGCGGAAGCTTTCTTTCGCGAGGCGGCGATCTGGCGGGGGCGCGGGGATGAAGAGGTAGAGCAGCGAGGGCAGCAGCACGACGGCGCCGATGAGCAGGCCGGCGATGATAGGCGGCAAGCGATGGATTGTCTCGCCGGCAAACAGCGCCATCAGTCCGCCCGCGCCGGTGTTTGAGACGGCAAACCACGCGCCCAGGCGGCTGTCGTTTTCCTTTGGGACGAGCGAGCCCATCCAGCCGCCGACCGCTCCCTGCACGAGCGATGCGGCGATGTAGCCGGCGAGCATCACGGCCTCAATCAACGATGGGCTGGTGCGATGCGCGACCGAGAACGCCACGGCGGAAGCGGCCAGCAGCGAGAACACCAGTGCGTACGTGCGGCGGCTGAAGCGGACATCGAGCAGCGGGGAGAAGAGAAACACGAAGAAGCCAGGTGAGAGAACGGCGGCGACGATGGCGGCGATGCGACCGCCGGGAACTCCCTGGGCGGCGAGCATCTCGGGCAGCGTAATGACGGAGAAGCCGCCCATAAAGCCGAAGGTCGCGTTGGTAAGTCCCATAAACCACACCGGGGGCAGCGGGCGGGTGGGGGAAGTCTGGAGGTCGGCCACGGCGCTCCTATGTCTGCGGCGAAAAGCTGGGGTGTTGTCATTTTGTCACAGGTGCGCATGCATGCTGGCGCGGAAACGGCCGGCCTGAGTTAGGCTTTTCTTTCAAGCACAGCAACGGAGGGAGCGTATGGGAACTTTGATCCAACACGGCACGGTCGTCCACGCGGACTCCACTACCGAGGCCGACGTGCTCGTTGAAGGCGAGACGATCGCCGCGGTCGGGCGCAATCTTCCGCCCGCAGGCCACACCCTCGTCGACGCCACGGGCCTGCTCGTGATGCCGGGCGGGATCGATGTGCACACGCATCTGGACATGCCGTTTGGTGGGACAACGTCGGCCGATGATTACCTTACCGGCACACGTGCCGCGGCCATCGGCGGGACTACCACGGTGATCGATTTTGCGCTGCAGTCGCGCGGGCACACGCTGGCCGAAGCGCTGGCGATGTGGGATCAGAAGGCCGAAGGCAGGGCCTGCATCGACTATGCGCTGCACATGGCCATCACCGACCTTGGTCAGCACAACGAAACCCTGGCCGAGATGGAGCAGATGGTCGCGCGCGGCATCACCAGCTTCAAGCTCTTCATGGCCTACCCCGGCGTGCTGATGATCGACGACGGGCTGATGTTCCAGGTGATGCAGAAGGCCGCCTCGCTGGGCGCGCTTTGCCTGATCCACGCGGAGAACGGCGCCGCGATCGATGTGGTCGTCGCGCAGGCTCTGGCCGAGGGCAAGACCGCGCCGCACTTCCATGCGCTCACCCGCTCGACGCAGGCTGAGGCCGAGGCCACGCACCGGGCGATCGCGCTCGCGGAGATGGCGCGGGCGACAGTGTACATCGTACATCTTTCGAACTCCGATGCGCTGCGCGAGCTGAAGCATGCGCAGCAACGTGGGCTTCGTGCGCTGGCTGAGACGTGCACGCAATATCTTGTGCTGTCGCTGGAGGAGCAGATGCCAGGCAGGAGCTTCGAGGAGGCGAAGTATGTTTTCACGCCGCCGCTGCGCGCGAAGGCCAACCAGGCTTCGCTGTGGCAGGCGCTTGCGGATGGGTCGCTCTCCGTGGTCTCGACGGATCACTGCCCATTTCGCTTCGCGGATCAGAAGTCGCTGGGCAGGGACGATTTCAGCAAGATTCCGAACGGTGGTCCGGGCATTGAGAATCGGATGCAGCTGCTCTGGCACCACGGCGTCAACGCCGGCCTGCTGACGCCGGAGCG
>CAXSDM010000123.1:2454-8156 GCA_964235575.1 uncultured Acidobacteriaceae bacterium
CGCACCTGGGGCACGTACAACTACATCGCGCTGTGGTTCTCGATGTCGATGGAGGTGACCACCTATATGCTCGCCAGCTCGCTGATTGCGGGCGGCATGAACTGGTGGGAGGCGGTGCTGACGATCCTGCTCGGCAACCTGATTGTGCTTGTTCCGATGCTGCTGAACGCGCATGCGGGCACGCGTTACGGCATCCCGTTTCCGGTGTTTGTGCGGGCGAGCTTTGGGGTGCGTGGGGCGAACATTCCCGCTACGCTGCGGGCTGTTGTGGCGTGCGGTTGGTTCGGGATTCAGAGCTGGATTGGTGGCCAGTCAATCGCGGCGATGGTGGGGGTGCTGTCGCCTGCGCACGCTGGCTCGCAGACTGTGTTGTGGACTTGCTTTCTGAGCTTTTGGCTGCTCAACATGGTGGTAGTGTGGCGCGGCGTTGAGTCGATCCGCTTCCTGCAAAGCTTTTCGGCGCCCTTCCTGCTGGTCATGTCGCTCATCCTGCTCGCCTACATGACGCATCGCGCCGGCGGCTTCGGGCCGATGCTGGCCGCGCCCTCGAAGTTCGCAACGACTGGCGCGTTCCTGCACTTTTTCCTCCCCATGCTGACGGCGATGGTCGGCTACTGGGCCACGCTCTCGCTCAACATTCCTGACTTCACCCGCTATGCCAAGAGCCAGGACGCGCAAATCCTTGGCCAGGCCTTCGGCTTGCCGGTGGCGATGACGCTCTACAGCTTCATCGGCATTGCGTGCACCTCGGCCTCGACCGTCGTCTTCGGCGAGCCTATCTGGTCGCCGATCACGCTGCTCGGCCGCTTTCACCAGCCCGCGATTGCGTTTGTCGCGCTGATTTCGATTCTGATTGCGACGCTCAACGTGAACATCGGCGCCAACGTTGTCAGTCCTTCGAACGATTTTTCGAACCTCGCGCCGAGGTATATCAGCTTCCGCACCGGAGGCCTCATCACGGGCTTTCTCGGCCTGGCCATGATGCCGTGGCGGCTGATGGCGAGCTTCGGCAGCTATATCTTCGGGTGGCTGGTTGGCTACTCCGGCCTGCTTGGCCCGGTCGCCGGCATCATGGTCGCGGACTATTTCCTGCTCCGCCACCGCCAGCTCGACGTCCCCGCCCTCTACCGCCGCAACGGCCTCTACGAGTACAGCCAGGGCTTCAACTCGAAGGCCATCCTGGCGCTGGTCGTCGGCGTGTTCTTCTCGCTGATTGGCCTCTTCGTCCCCACACTGCGCTTCCTCTACGACTACGCCTGGTTCGTCGGCTTCTTCCTCGCGGCAGCAATCTATTTGGCACTGATGAGTTCCCGAAGGAGAGCACTTCAATGAAGATGTCCAACTGTCTTATCCGCCAACGCCAAGCGACAAGAACGAGAGATAGTGGGTCAATCTCCCGTGCACCACTGAACTTGCCGATAACCGGACTTTTCGAGGAGCTTGGGCGACTTGTTCTGATGTGAATGACAGCGTCATTGCTGAGGACTTAAGATTGCGTGGCCGTTTTGCTGCCAGCTGTCTCGGAACAGCAGTAATCTCCTTAAAAAGCCAAGGAGCTAATGTGCATTTCCAAAACTCCAATGCATTCTGTTGTGCGATTCTTTCGCTGGCACTTCAGGGCGGCTGCACAACATCTCCCCAAGCCGACCCTATCGTCACTGGAACGGTGCATTACGGGGACACAGGAGCACCGGCAGCTGGTGTTCGGTTGTGGTTAAGCCCAGTGGGGGAACCTGTTGCCGTTCAGCCAGATCCCAAGACCGGGAACTACGATGTCAAAGACAACAGTGCAGACAAGGTAACTCCGACGCTGGTTTCGCCCGACGGAACCTTCACGCTCAAGAACGTTTCTCCGGGGCTCTACCTTGTATACACATTTAGTCCCTTGTATGTTTCGCCGGACGACACGGTTTATCCCACTTCCAATACAGCGCATATTGCGGTCGGACCCTCGCCGTCGAGCAACGCCATTCGTGTCGAAGTTCGCCTAGACCAAGCGACAAAGCCCGTAAACGTCGTCCTGCAGCGCGGCGGTACGATTGAGGGCTCGGTTTCGCTTCCTGTTTCGGATGGCGGCGCGTCTAGATCATCCCTCGCAGGTCTCGCAATCAACGCTGAACGCAAGCTCGGCCCCAATACGTATGCGAGGGTGGGTGGAGCAGCGCACACGGATTTTCAAGGACGCTATGAGCTAAGCGGGCTTGCTCCCGGCGAATACATCGTCTTCGTTGGGATGGGAGGCAATCTTCCCATCTATTCACCTGGCACTGTGCGGCCTGGAAAAGCCACCGTGGTAAGCCTTCACGGTCCAGCGACACAACACCTGGATATTGCACTTCCATCCGCTTCCGGCCTGCACAGGATCGAGGGCAGCATTCAGATTGAAGAGTCTGAGCAGGTTCAGAAGGCATTAGTACGCTTGTACCCCACCGGAGAAGGAGGACTTACAGCGGCGCAACCGCTAACGGCGACGCGTCGCTTCATGTTCGAAAACGTTCCTGATGGCGATTACACCGTCGAACTGGAGTTCTCACCAAGCTCAGAGATCGTCGGTGTTGACGCAGCAAAGGGAATTGTTCACATGCGCATGGAACCTTCTCCTTTCGTCAATTCAGCACAGGACGTCCGCATCGCAGGCCGTGATATCAGCTCCGTCACACTGTCGGCCCATCGCCGGTCCTCTCAGTAACCTCCGCATGTCCGCTAACAATCAGGCGGAGCGACGCTCGTTCACAGAAAACGGCGTTGTCGGCAAGTTCGGATGCTCCGAACATCAAACTGATCCACTTGTGCGCGGTGGTGGCAAAGCCGCGTACTTATCTACAATTTAATCCTGCTGCCGATCGCTTGGCCGATCACGGCGTGGCTAGACATGATCCACACTGGCAAGAAGCCAGATGAGCTGCAGGAGTCCGTCTATTGCGTGCTTCCCTCAAGAGACAAACACGCAGAGGAACGCCCTGTTTAAAAGGGCGCACTATACTATTCAAGCGAGCGCCAGGGAAAGGAAGCCCTCCATGCTGGACATTCTCACCATCGGTATCCCTACTCTAACGGTTCTTGTTGGCATCCTGCTCAATCGCGACGCAAACAATAAATTCGAGTCCCGGATGAATTCGCTTGAAAGCAATCTGCGCAGCGAGATGACCGCACTTCGCGCCCAACTGCACAGCGATCTCATCCTGCTGCTCGAGCGGGACAACAAGCTGGAGTCCCGGGTCGCCAGGCTAAAGCGGGTTTAGCCAGGCTTCTCCGCTCTCGCTGGCATACCCACATGCGACTCACGAAAGGATCCCATGGTCACCATTGAAATGAACTACGAAGGAGACCTGCACTGCCGCGCCGTGCATGAGCCCTCCTCCACCGCCCTCGCCACCGACGCCCCCAAGGACAACCAGGGCCGCGGCGAAAGCTTCTCCCCCACCGACCTCGTCGCGACCGCGCTCGGCACCTGCATCCTTACGACCATGGGCATCGTCGCGCGCAATCACGGCATCGACATGACTGGCGCGACCGCCGTCGTCGAAAAGGACATGACCGCCGTGCCTACCCGCAGAATCGGCAGTCTCGCCACAAAGATCCATATGCCCCACGACCTCGCAGACGAGCATAAGCAACGCCTCGAGCGCGCCGCCCACACCTGCCCCGTGCACAAAAGCCTCCATCCCGACGTGCACGCGCCCATCGACTTCACCTGGGGCTGAGGCAAAGCGTGTTGTGGAACGCTCGACCCGCATGAGCAGACATACACTGAGCATCGAGGCCAATGACAGAACCAACTCACCCACTTGCTCCAAGAAAGCTCACTCACGCCCAGGCCAGGATGGAACACCTCCTCTACTGGAGCCAAAAGACCGTCGCTGAGCGTCTTGCGGCCTCCCGGGCATTAACCAAGCGCATGTACCTCATGCGCGGTATCGACCTTGATGGACTCAAACCAGATCTCACTCCTCGCCGCGTTTCTCGCCGGCCACGTTGACTACGTCGTCGTGGGTGGAGTCGCCGTGAATGCACATGGCTACATCCGCGCCACCAATGACTCTGAGAGACCTTGCCGATGTCGAAGAGCTTTCACTCATCCCGGAGATAGACTTCCCCTGATAGCCGCGTAAACTAAGGCATCTCCACCGTTTGAAAGGCGCCCATGCCCCCGCTCACCTCCGCCGAAGTCGTCGACATTACCCGCCGCACCAACTACGGCACCTGGCGCTTCCAGAGGTCGTGGAATCCCATCCACATCGTCGACGCCAAGGACTGCACCATCACCGACGGCAACGGCAAGGAGTACCTCGACTTCAGCTCGCAGCTGATGTGCTCGAATCTCGGCCACAAAAATCCCGCAGTCATCGCGAGCATCGCGAAGCAAGCGGAAGAACTCGCCTACGCCATGCCCGGCTACGCGACTACCGCGCGCGCGGAGCTCTCGCAGCTTCTGCTCGAAGTGCTGCCCGCCGGCCTGAGCCACTTCTTCTTCACCACCAGCGGCACCGACGCCAACGAGGCCGCCTTCAAGATCGCCCGCATGTACACCGGCAAATCGAAGATCCTTTCGCGCTACAAGAGCTATCACGGCTCGACCTCGGGGAGCATTGCGGCAACCGGCGACCCGCGCCGCTGGGCCATGGAGCCGGTCGGCGGCAAGCAGCAGGGAACCATCTTCGGCCCTGAAGTGAACTGCTACCGCTGCCCCATCCGCCACACTTACCCCGGCTGCAACATCGCCTGCGCGGACTATCTGGAGCACATGATCCGCAACGAGTCCGACGTTGCTGCCATCATCGTCGAGCCGATCGTCGGCACCAACGGCGTCATCGTCCCGCCCGACGAATACATGCCCAAGCTGCGCCGCATCTGCGACGAGACCGGCACGCTGCTCATCGCCGACGAGGTCATGTCCGGCTGGGGCCGCTCCGGCAAGTGGTTCGCCATGGAGCACTGGGGCGTCACGCCCGACATCCTTACAACTGCCAAGGGCATCACTGGAGCCTACGTGCCGCTTGGTCTGTGCGCGACGAGTGAAAAGATCGCTGCCTATTTTCAGGACCACTACTTCTCGCATGGGCATACTTACGAAGCCCATCCGATGACGCTTGCTCCCGCGGTCGCGGCCATTCACGAGATGCAGCGGCTCGACTTGGTGGAGCGCGCTGCCGAGCTTGCGCCTTACGTTGAAGCCAAACTGCAGGCGCTCAAAGCAAAGCATCCTTGTGTCGGCGACGTGCGTGGCAAAGGGTTGTTCTGGGCGGTTGAGCTGGTCAAGGACCGACTTACAAAAGAACCCTTCAATAGTTACACCGACAAGGTCTCCGGCACGCCCTTGATGGTGGATCAGATTGCTGCGAAGTGCATGGCGGACGGGGTGATTCTGCAGGCCTGGGTCTCGCACTTCGTCATCGCGCCGCCGCTCATTGTGACAACCGCGGAGATCGATCGCGGCATCGACACGCTCGACCGCCATCTCGCACTGGCTGACGTACTGATCGACGCCAAGCTTGAGCCTTCGCTTGAGCTGGTGTAGAGCAACTACGGAGATTCTGGCCACGCCAGAATGACGACTTAGTAAGAAATGCTAAATAAGTTTAGCGACCTTCCGCGAAGCCTGCGGGAGCCGCCTCGGCGGGTACCTGGCCAGCCGCGGATCGCTCCTCCCAGGTCTGCGGCGGAAGACCATTGTCGATGCGCTCCATGGTGATGCAATCTTC
>CAXSDM010000124.1:0-8040 GCA_964235575.1 uncultured Acidobacteriaceae bacterium
GGCGCATCGCCCAGACCCTCCGCTTCATCCCGCGCCGCCAGCTCCAGCAGCGCCTCGAGCGACCGCGAATGTGCCTGCATCTCCCTATGCGGGTCGCCGATCGCCGCAAACCGCGCCGGCATCGTCCGCACCGTAAAGTCGGCCGGATTCACCTCCGGCACCTCCGCCCAGGTCAGCGGCGCCGACACCCGCGCGTCTGGCAGCGGACGCACTGAGTAAGCGCTCGCCGTCGTGCGGTCCTTCGCGTTCTGGTTGTAATCCAAAAAGACGCCGTGCCGCTCTTCCTTCCACCACTTCGACGTGGCGAGCGTAGGGACCTGCCGCTCGACCGCACGTGCCAGCGCCAGCGCCGCCCGCCGCACCTCCGTAAAGTTCCATCGCGGCAGAATCGGCACGTTGATGTGAATGCCGCGCGAGCCCGAGGTCTTCGCATAGCCCTCGAGACCCACCTCGCCCAGCACCGACCGCACGGCCAGCGCGACCTGCCGCACCTGGCCAAACTCGATCCCCGGCTGCGGGTCCAGGTCGATTCGCAGCTGGTCCGGATGCTCGAGGTTCGCCGTCCGCACCGGGTGCGGATGCAGCTCCATGCAGCCCAGGTTGACCATCCAGGCCAGCGCCGCCGCGTTGTCGACCACGACCTCATCCGCCGTCCGCCCGGAGGGAAACGAAAGCGTCACCGTGCGCACATACTCCGGCAGATTGTCCGGCGCGCGCTTCTGGTAGAACGGCTCCCCATGCGCCCCGTTGACGAACCGCTTCAGCACGATCGGCCGGTCTGAGATTCCGCTTAGAGCGCCGGGGCTCACCGCCAGGAAATAGCGCACCAACTCCAGCTTGCTGATCTGCACGTCCTGCGAGAAATAGAGCTTGTCCGGATTCGAGATGCGCACCGCGTGCCCGTCGATCTCGAGCACTTCCGCTGGGTCCTGTTTGGGCACATCGACAGGCTACAGGAATCTTCTCGCCCCGCCCGGTCATCCTTAGAAAATGTTTTCTGCCTCGCGCACCTTCCCACTGCTGGCGCTCGCCCTGTTCCTAAGCTTGACGGGTACCGCTAAAGCAGACGTGGTCCTGCTGATGGAAGATCCCGTCAACCTCGTTGGAAACGTGACCTCTGCCGGCCACGCCGCTCTCTGGCTCGAACGCCTCTGTTCGGACGACCACATGCACATGCGTCTTTGCCGTCCAGGCGAGACCGGCTCGGTGCTCAGCCGGTACCCGAACCTGAATGACCGGATGGACTGGCTGGCCATGGATCCCGGTCAGTACTTCTACGCGGCAGACACCCCCGGAGCCATCGCTTCCACGGCCAGCGACGCAAGTCTGGAGCGGCTGCAGGAGGCTTACCGTCTCCAGCATCAGGCCAGCTTCCCCATCGATCCCGGGCACTCCGGCTGGGTCCAACTCACCGGCGAAGCCTACCGCCGGCGCATCACGCTGATTCGCGTGCACACGTCCGGCGAACAGGATCAGCGGCTCCTCAACTGGCTGAGCGAGCGGCGCAACGTCAGCCACTTCAACATCTTCTATAGCAACTGCGCCGACTTCATCGCGGCCATGCTCGACGTCCTCTACCCCGGCGCGGTCCATCGCAACCTCTTCTTCGACGCCGGCATGATGACGCCCAAGCAGCTTGAATCCGGCCTGCACCGCTACGCGATGCATCACCCGGAGCTCGGCTGGCAGGTCAGCGAGGCGCCGCAGATCGCCGGAATCCGGCGCAGCGGACACATCCGCGGAGTGACCGAGGCGTACCTGAAAAACTGGTGGTTTCTCCTGCCGCTCGACTACCTGCTCCCCTACGAGCTCGGCGCCGTCACAACGCTCGGCCTCCTCGACCACCGCTACACCGCCAGGTCAAACGTTGAAGTACCCGTCTCAACCTTCTTCCCGCCGTCCAGCCTGACATCAGACCAGCACCCCATCCTCCAGCCGCAGCACGCGGTCGCAGCGTCCGGCGAAATGTAGATTGTGCGTGACCAGCACGCTGGTCAGTCCATGCGCCGCATGCAGCCGCTGAATCAACCCGAACACCGCCTCCGCCGTACGCCCATCGAGATCGCCGGTAGGCTCATCCGCCAATAAAATCTTCGGCTCGGTCACGAGCGCACGCGCGAGCGACACCCGCTGCTGCTCTCCGCCGCTCAGCTCACCCGAGCGATGCTCGGCCCGGTCAGCCAGGCCCACCTCCGCCAGCCACTGCTTCGCTGTGGCGAGCGAAGCAGCCTTCGCCTCTCCGCGCGCAAGCAGCGGCATGGCTACATTCTCAACTGCCGTAAACTCTGGCATCAAATAGTGGAATTGCCAGACGTAGCCGATCTCGCGGTTGCGAAAGTCGGCAGCTTGCGTGCTGTTCAGCGTGCTTAGTTGCCGCTTTTCTACCCAGACTTCGCCAGCCGTCGGCCGGTCGAGAGCAGCGAGCAGATGGAGCAGGGAACTCTTGCCCGCGCCGCTCTCCCCCACGATCGCCACCAACTCGCCAGGCGCAACCGTAAAGCTCAAGCCGCGAAACAGCTCGAGCTCTCCATGGCCCAGGCCCTTGCCCGCATAGCTCTTCCGCAAGTCTTGCACGCGAATGGCCGGCTGAATCAATCCAGTGTTCTTCTTTCTTGGTGCAGCTTTACTCATAGCGTAACGCCTCCGCTGGAAGCACCCGCGCTGCGCTCACGCTCGGATAAATCGTAGCCACCGCGGACACCCCCAACGACACCGCCGCAACGATCAGCGCGTCTATCAACCGCGGCGCAAATGGCAGGAAATCAATCGAGTACACCGCAGCATCCAGAGGCACAAAGCGGTAGTGTCCGCCCGCCCAGCTCACCCCGTATCCCACCACCAGCCCAATAGCCGTACCGATGCTTGAAATCATCAATCCCTGTAGCAGGAAGACGCGCCGCACCTGCGCAGCCGTTACCCCGAAGCTCATCATGACGGCGATGTCCTTGGTCTTTTCCATCACCATCATGGTCAGCGCGATCAGGATGTTCAGCGCGGCGACACAGACGATCAGCGCCAGCACGATGAACGTCACCACCTGCTCCAGCCGGAGCGCGCGAAACAGCTCGCGGTTCTGTTCCATCCAACTCGTCGCCTGAAATCCCGGTCCCGCCGCGCGCTCGATCTCCTTCGCAACCTGATCGGCACGGTTCAGATCGTCCACCTTGAAGCTGATGATCGAAATCACATCCGGCTCGGCAAATAAACGCTGCGCATCCGCAAGCCGGATCAGCGCATAGGACGAGTCGTACTGATAGAAGCCCGAGGTGAAGATGCCGACCAGCTGAAACTTCTGGTATCGCGGAACAATGCCCAGCGGCGTCAACTCCCCTTGCGGACTGGTCACCAGGATCGAGTCGCCGACCCCTGCTCCGAGCGTATCCGCAAGGTCCTTGCCGAGCACGATGGGCGGAGTGGCCGTACCTCGATCGCCCGACGAAGGAGCCTGGAGTGCCTCACTCGAGCCCACTTTGACCTCTTCTAGCAGGTCTGAGACGCGCCGCTCCTCGGCAGGAACGATGCCCTTGATCAACCCTCCGCCCGACCTCGCCCCTCGGCTGATCAGCACCTGCCCGTAAAGCCCCGGCGCAGCCGCCCGTACATGCGGCAGCGCGCTGAGCCGCGCCAGTAACGGCCGCCAATCACGCATGCCGTCCGCCGCGGTGCGCATCAGGTCCACATGGGCGGTCGAGCCGAGCAGGCGCTCCTGCAGGTCGCGCCGCATCCCGTTCGTGATGGCCAAAGCGATAATCAGAGACGCCACACCCGCAGCCACCCCCACCACGCTGATGGCCGTGATTACGCCGATTACCGCCTGCCGCCGCTTGGCGCGCAGATACCGCGCCGCGATGAAGAGCTCGAATCTCATGCTGCGTTCGGTCCACCCAACGCCCGGAAGAGTAGAGTGCAGAGCGGAACCTTTCGGCCAAGCTTCCCGTCTATCAGCATGCAATCAGAATAGAAGAGTTTGCGGTTGCTCTGCCGGAGTTACGATTTAGACATGAACCTTCGTCACTGCTTGATCGCCGCCGTCGTCGCTTGGCCGCTCGCCTGTGGGCATCTCCCTGCGCAGACGACTCCCAAGCCTCCCGCGCCCGCCGCCCCGGATGAAGCTGGCCCGCAGGTCGACAACGGAAGCGTGATTATTAAGAAGAAAAAAGAAGGCGAAGACGCACCTCCGCCCCCCGCTCCGGATCGCGAAAAAATCAAAAACCCGAACGGCGAGACGTATTCGCTGCGGGTCGATGTTCCCATTGTTTCTCTGGACGTCAACGTCATCCTCGACAAAACGCATCAGTTCGTTCCCGGGCTTCGACCGGCTAACTTCCTGGTGCTTGAGGACGGCGTCGAGCAGCAGGTGCAATCGGTGCGCATGACGCAGAAGCCGATTACGGCGGTGATGCTGCTTGAGTTTGCCTCCACCTCCTGGGCCTACATCCGCGACATGCAAAACGCTTCGGTAGGGTTCTATCGTTCGCTGCGTCCGGACGATTACATCGCGGTCATCACCTACGATCTGCGCACGCACATTCTCGCCGACTTTACCAACAATAAGGAGACCATCGCGCAATCGCTGCAATCGCTCATGATCCCCGGTTTTTCGGATACAGATATGTTCGACGCGCTTTACGAAACGCTCGACCGGACCAGTCGAATCGAGGGGCGCAAATACATCATTCTGATTGGGAGCGGGCGCGACACCTTCTCGAAGCTCACCCTCGACAAGATGCTTAAGAAGATCCAGGACACGCCCAACGTGACCATCTTCACCATCGGCACCGGAGGCTTCGCCAACGAAATGGCGGACGCTCGCGGCCGTGGCGGGATCGGCATGATGAACAATCTGCAGGCGCAGAACCAGCTGCAAACCTTTGCTCGCATGACAGGCGGCCTCTACTTCAATCCTCTGTTCCAGGGCGCGTTACCCGATATCTTCAACCAGATCAACGATTCCATTCGCAACGAGTATGTGCTGACCTATCGTCCGACCAATGGCAGGAACGATGGCAGCTACCGCAAGGTGCAGGTGCTGCTGGTGGACAACGAGGGTAAGCCGCTCAAGATGCAGGACGAAAAACAGAAACAACTGAAGTACTCCGTCATTGCGCGCGACGGGTACACGGCGAAGCGTCCGGTCGAGTAGCCTTAAAGCGCGTTGACCCCGGTAGAGCAAATGGGTACACTTTGGGAAGTGGAAGTCGGCGACTCACGGTCGCGGCGCCCGACCCAACCTAGTTGCCCCCTCGTTCAATGGTAGGACCGACGACTCTGAATCGTTCAATCGGGGTTCGAATCCCTGGGGGGCAACCAATTCTATGTTTCATGACGCTCCTTTCACGTATTTTTCTGCAGGGCGAACGTTGGCCCCGACCAGGCTTATCTTTAGAGTTCAACCTAAAAGGCACGGCGGCCTTCGAGGGAGCGGCTCATGGTGACCTCGTCGGCGTACTCGATGTCGGAGCCGGCGGGGACCCCGGTGGCGATGCGGGTGACGCGGAGGGTGGGGGTGGTTTCGTGGAGCTCGCCGCTGAGATAGACGGCAGTAGCTTCGCCCTCGGTGGTGGGGGAGGTGGCCAGGATGACTTCTTCGACCTCGGTAAGACGGGTGAGCAGGTTGGCGATGCGCAGTTGCTCCGGGCCGACGCCGCCGATGGGCGAGAGCGTGCCGTGGAGGACGTGGTAGACGCCGTTGTAGGTGCGCGTTTTCTCGATGGTGGCGATGTTGGTGGGCTCTTCGACGACGCAGACGAGGCGCTGGTTGCGGGTGGGGCTGGTGCAGAAGCTGCAGGGGTCGATGTCGGTGATGTTATTGCAGACGGAGCAGAGGCGGAGGTGCTTCTTGACTTCGCGGATGGCGTGGGCGAGGAGGTCGGCGTCGCCGTCGGGGGAGCGGAGGACATGGAAGGCGAGGCGCTGGGCGGTCTTGGCGCCGATGCCGGGGAGCTTGCGCAACTCCTCGATGAGGCGGGCCATGGGCTCGGCGAAGCGGGTGCTGCCGCTGCTGTAAGCCAGGCTCAATCGGTGAGTCCCGGGAGGTTGAGGCCGCCCATCATGCCGGCGACGGAGGACTTCATGGCGTCGTCGGCGCGGCGGCCGGCCTCGTTGATGGCGGCTGTGATGAGGTCTTCGAGCAGCTCGAGATCAGAGGCCGAGGCGCCCATGGCGGTGGGCTCGATGCGCAGGCGGAGGACTTCTTTGCGGCCGTTCATGCGGACGGTGACCATGCCGCCGCCGGACTGGGCTTCGACGACGGTTTCGGAGAGCTTGTGCTCCATCTCGTCCTGCATGGCCTTGGCCTGGGACATCATGTCTTTCATTTTGCCTAGGTCGGAAAAGTTCATAGACGTGCCTTTCGCTTGATTGGACGAATGCAAACGCAGATTCCCTTCGGGAATGACAACAAGGGGAAGCCTAGCTGTCGCCGCTGAGGTCGATGACGGTCTGGATCTCGGCGTTGAAGAGCTTCTGGGCCTGCTGGACCATGGGATGCTCGAGAGCCTTGGCCTGGGCGGAGCCGGTGCGTGGGGCACGCAGTTTTTTTGGGGCGGCTTTCGAGGCGGAGGCTCCGGCGAGCAAGGCCAGCCTGGGGATGCCGAGCCCGCGCAGGGCGGCACGGACGATCTTTTCGGCGTCGGGGTTCACGACGGCCGGGAGCATGGTGGGGGAGAGCTCGGTCTGGACACGGGCTTCGCCATCAAGGACGGTCCAGGCGGCATCGTCGAGGGCGTCCGCGGCGGAGCTTTGGCGGGCGGCTTGCAGGGCTTGAACGACGGCTCTCTGCGTGGTCGAAGCCTCTGCGCCGGCGGCGGTCTCGGGCGCCGAGACCAGGGGTTCCGGTGTCGGCTCGGCAGGGGCGGGTTTCGGCGGAGAGGGCGGGATCGGGGCCGGTGGCGGGGCGATTGTCGCGACCGGCGCAGGAGCAACGGGAGCGGCCACGGGAACGGGTTCCGGGTGAAGCACTGCGGGGCCGCTGCAAATCACGGGCGAAGCTTCAGGTGCTGGCTCGAGACGCGGAGCCTCAGGTGATGGCGGCTCGAGCACGGCGACCGGGGAAGCGCCGGTGCCCGTGGGGATGCCGTCGTACTTGCGCCGGTTGCGGTTCTGCTCGAAGGGAGAAAAGGCGGGCTTCGCCGGGGCGGCGGCAATGGCGGCAGGCCGGGGGAGTGCGACGGGGCTGGGACTGGGCGCAGGCCGGGATGCATTGGGGGCAGGTTTAGCGGCGGTACTGCCCATGCCGCTAAGGACTTCTTCGATGGGCAGCAGGCGGCGCAGATGAACGAGCTTAAGGAGGCCGAGCTCGAAGTGGAAGCGCTGTTCCTGTCTATACCCTAATTCGTCGAAGGTGCGGAGCATGGTCTGGAGAAAGCGGGTGAGTTCTTCCTCGCTGAAGAGGGCGGCGGTGCGGGCGGCGCGGCGCTGCTCCTCGGGGGAGATCTGGAGGAGCTCGGTCGTGCTGTGCTCGGTGCCGGGTTCGGCGTCGGGGTGGAGGCCGGCGATCTTGGCGAGCAGGCAGCTGCGCAGGTAGCGGACGGCCTGGCGGGCGAGCTGGGCGGGCGAGTTGCCGGCGTCGAGAAGCTCGTTGGCGGAGGTGATGACCTCGGCGGAGCGATTGCCATCGACGGCCTGCAGGATGCGCTCGAAGACGGTGTTGGGGACGGTGCCCATGAGCTCGCGGATCTGGCTGACGTCGAGTCGCGGCTTGCCGTCCTCGGTGGGGGCGGAGGCGATGGCCTGGTCCATGATCGAGAGGGCGTCGCGCATCGAGCCGTCGCCGGCCTCGGCGAGCATGGAGAGCGAGGACTCGTCGGCGTCGACACCCTCGTGTGCGGCGATGCCGCGAAGTTCGGCGAGGATGTCGGCTAGCTTGACGGCGTGGAAGCTGAAGTGCTGGCAGCGTGAGCGGACGGTCTGGGGGATGTCCTCAGGCTGGGTGGTGGCCATCATGAAGACGATGTGGTCGGGCGGCTCTTCGAGCGTTTTGAGCAGGGCGTTGAAGGCCGCGTCGGTGATCTGGTGGGCCTCGTCGAGGATGTAGATCTT
>CAXSDM010000125.1:0-2117 GCA_964235575.1 uncultured Acidobacteriaceae bacterium
GTCAATTTGGGCAGCAAGTCGAGCTTCAATGCTCAGCTGCCGGCGCTCGAGAAGCTAGCGGAGCAGTACAAGGACAAAGGGCTGGTGGTAATCGGAGTGCCGTCGAATGAGTTTGGGGCGGCGGAGCCCGAGACCGATGCGGAGATCCAGAAGCTGTATACGGGCGAGGATAAGGTGACATTTCCGGTGATGGCCAAGTCGGTCCTCACGGGCGATCTACAGCTGCCGCTGTACGCGTTTCTGACCAAAGGGAACGGCGGGCCGGTGCACTGGAACTACACGAAATTCTTCATCGGCAAGGACGGCAAGGTGGTGGCACGGTTCGACCCTGCGGTTGCGCCCGACTCGGTGGAGATGCAGGCGGCAGTGATCGAGATCCTGGATGGACGATACAAGGCTCCAGGGACCGGGGACGACAAGCCGACGGGACGGCGCGGTGGTGGCGGAATGGGCGCGGCGAACTAGTTTTCTCAACGTTTGAGGGTGGCAAGATAGGCGCGCCAGCCGCCGAAGAGGGTGATCTCGAGCGCGCCTTCGGTGGCGGCGGGCTCGGCGATGAAGCCCATGACGAGCCCGCCGTCTTCGAGGCGGAGGCTGCCGATGCCGAGTGGTTGCGGCACTCCGGCGACGAAGGAACCGACGGTGTCTGCGGGTAAAGCCCAAAGTTCGACTTCGATGCCGGGGCCTTCGAAACCGGGGACGCGGACCAGGCCGGGCTTGGGGGGCGTGGTGTTGGCGAGCGCGTAGAGCTTGTAGTCCGGGTGGGTGCGGCAGGTGCGGACGAGGCGTCCGCCGCGGCTGGTGAGCTGCCCGTTGAGCGGCTGGCCGGAGAGATGCGCGCCGACGACGGCCATGAGCAGGCAGCCGGGAGGGTCGGCGGGGGGGACAAAGGGCGGGGCGTCGGCGAGGGGCCGCGTACTGCCGCCAAGGGTCAAGTTGAGTGTGCGGTGGAGCTTGTCGGCGAGCGCAAGCAGGGCCTGCTCGGTGAACGGATGGCAGATGAGCGAGACGCCGAAAGGCAGGGCGGGCTCGGAGGCCGAGGCGGGGCGCATGCCGGCGGGGACCGCGACGGCGGCGAGGTCAAGCAGGTTGACGAAGTTGGTGTAGAAGCCGAGCTGGCTGTTGCGGGCGATGGGCTCCTCCGCGATCTCGGCATGGGTGAAGGTTCGAGGCGCCGTGGGAAGGAGCATGAGATCGAAGGTGCTCCAGGCGGCGGAGGTCTGGCGGCGAAGGGCTTCGAGTTGATAGAGGGCGCCAAAGAGGTCGACGGCCGAATACTTCCCTGCCCCGGCCAGGATGGAGGCGACGACGGGGTCCATGTCGGTCTGGTGGGCGAGGAAGAAGGGCTGGATGGAGGCGGAGCGCTCGGCGACCCAAGGACCGCCGTAGAGCAGGCGCGCGGCGGCGAGGAAGGGGGTGAGGTCGAAGGGGACCGGCTGGCCGCCGAGGGATCGGAGGGCCTGGACGGCGGATTGGAAGAGGGCGGGATTGTGGGGGTCGCCGAAGAACTCAAGCGAGGTGGGGACGCCGAAGCGGAAGCTGGGAGCGGCTGACTGGATCGGAGACCAGGGGGAGGCTCCGTCGCCGGGTTGGGGTGTGCGGGAGTAGGAGTCGGCGGGGTCAAAGCCGGAAGCCGAGGCAAAGACCAGGGCGGCGTCGGCGGCGGTCTCGGCGAAGATGGAGACGCAGTCGAGCGTGCGGCAGGCGGGCACGACGCCGTGGGTGCTGATGAGGCCGCGCGTG
The DNA here is from genome assembly GCA_964235575.1 of uncultured Acidobacteriaceae bacterium. GTDB lineage: Bacteria > Acidobacteriota > Terriglobia > Terriglobales > Acidobacteriaceae > Edaphobacter. The sequence goes on from CAXSDM010000125.1 coordinate 1,744, forward strand.
GGCTTGAGGCCGATGAGGTTGTTGAACATGGCGGGCACGCGGCCGGAGCCGGCGGTGTCGGTGCCGAGCGAGAAGGCGACCAAGCCGCTCGCGACGGCGACGGCGGACCCGGAGCTGGAGCCGCCGGAGATGTAGTCGGGGGAGAAAACGCTCGACGGGGCGCCAAAAGGCGAGCGCGTGCCAACCAGGCCGGTGGCGAACTGGTCCATGTTGGTTTTGCCGATGAGGATGGCGCCGGCGGCCTCGAGCTTCTGGACGACGGTGGCCGAGGCAGAGGGCGTGTAGGCGAAGGCGGGGCAGGCGGCGGTGGTAGGCAGCCCGGCGACGTCCATGTTGTCCTTGACGGCGAAGGGGATGCCGTAAAGGGGCAGCTT
>CAXSDM010000125.1:2217-7908 GCA_964235575.1 uncultured Acidobacteriaceae bacterium
ACAAGGGCTGCTGCGGAGCGCACGCTTGGCGGAACGATTTGCCTGGGCGGTGGTGGCTTACAACGTACTCGTGATTGTGTGGGGCGCGCTGGTGCGGGCGACCGGCTCGGGCGCCGGCTGCGGCAATCACTGGCCGCTGTGCAACGGGCAGGTGGTTCCGCTTTCGCCCACGCTGCACACAGTAATCGAATTTACCCACCGCATGATGGTGAGCGGATCGATCTTTGCGATGATTGCGCTGGTGGCCTTTGCCTGGCGCGCGACGCGAAAGGGCGCGGCAGCCCGTGTATTTGCGGTGATCGCAACGCTGCTGCTGCTGAACGAGGCGTTTTTGGGTGCGCTGCTGGTAAAGCTTGGCTATGTGACGGGCAATCAGTCGCTGGGCCGCGTGGTGGTGCTCTCGGTTCACCTCAGCAACACGCTGCTGCTGCTGGCGGCGCTGACGATGACGGCGCGGATGCTGGGCACGGGACAGCGCTGGCGAGAGCTGCGTGCGGAGGGGACGGCTCGGGCGCTGGCGGCTGGCGGCCTGATCGCGACGCTGGCCGTGGGGGTGAGTGGATCGCTGGCAGCGCTGGGCGACACGTTATTTCCTGCAACTTCGCTGCGAGCTGCGTTCCTTGCGGACGTGGACCCGTCGTCGCCGTGGCTGCTGCGGTTGCGGGGAATTCATCCGGTGAGCGCGCTGTTGGCCGCGTGCTTCGTCGGCTGGCTGGTGGGGCGGGCGCGGAGAGCGGGCCTGGCTCGGCAGGCCAATGCGCTACTCGGATTGCTGGGACTGCAGTTTGTGTTGGGCGTGGCGGATGTTCTGCTGCTGGCTCCGGTGTGGATGCAGATGCTGCACCTGCTGGGCGCGGACCTGTACTGGGTAACGCTGGTAATGGTGTCGGCGGCGGTGGTCTGGCCGGAAGAAGCTCGTAAGCTCACGCCGAAGTACAGCCGCGCGGAACGGGCGGTGGCTTAGGACTGCGCGGAGCTGCCTAGTCCTGCGGGGCGGGTTTACCGGCGATCTTGTCGCCGACTTTTTTCGTCTCGTTGGCGGTGTCATGTGCGGCTACGCTGGTTCCGTGCGCAACATCATGGCCGGCCGTAACCGCGCCATTCTTGGTCTTGTGCGCGGCGACCTTGGTGCCGTGGGCTGTCTTGTGAGCGACCTTCTTGGTCGCGTGGCCGGTGGCCACTGCGGCACCCTTGGTGTCCTGCCCCGCGGTGTGCATGTCGCCTTTGGTTGTGTCCTGCGCGGAAGCTGCGGGCACGAACGCACAAAAGGAGACCGTGGAAGCAAGGATGACAGCGCGAGTCAGCGAGTGATGGACGAAGCGTAAGGGCACGGTTGCTCCAAAAAGATGGTTTTGACCACGTTACCATAGATGGAGTTAGAACGCGCTCATTGATTACGTCTGGGGGCGTACGAAAGAGTGACAACCAACCGGTCTACACTCTCATCCAAATGAGGTGCTGGCAAGTTCCAGCCGCTGGGAGGCCGGTATGGCGGAAAAGGTGCAGACGATTCCACTGAGCGAAGCAGCTCTGTGCTGCGACTGCGACACAATAAGCAACGGAAAGCAGCGCTGCCCAAAGTGCGGGTCATCCGCATTATGGCTGCTGGAAAAGTGGATCAATCGAGGACTGGTTGCAGCTTAGCAGAGAAACGTTTCCGGCGCGAACGTACAGCATCGGGCTTTACCGGACGACGAGAGGTCAAGGCCGGCGTCGTTCGGAACCGGCACATCTGCTCCGGTTTTGTTACGGTCTATTTTCGACTTGTTCACAAGGCTAAGCTAGGCTCTGAACTGGCCTTATGACGACCAAGCACACCAGGAAAACAGCAAAGAAGCCCGTTCGGGGGGCTGAACCGACTCCTGCCCAGCAGCAGCCCAGCGATGCCGTGAGCGCGGAGATGGATGAGGCTCTGGGAAAGTTCCGGGGGCGCTACTTCCATCGCGACGACAGCTGGCTGAAGTTTAACGAGCGAGTTCTCGAAGAAGCACAGGACGTAGAAAATCCGCTGCTTGAACGAGTCAAGTTTCTCGCGATCACGGCAAGCAACCTGGATGAGTTTGTCGAGATTCAGGTTGCGGGCGTGATGCAGCTGATTGAAGACGGCTTCAGCGACGTGAAGGGCCCGGATGAGGGCGGGCAGACGGCCGAGGATCGCCTGAAGCGGCTCAGTAAAGCGATGAACGTCTTTGTCGAGGCGCAGTACCGCTGCTGGAATGAGCAGCTGGTGCCGGAGCTGGCCAAACGCGGCGTGCGGGTGCTGTGCTGGAAGGAGCTGAGCGAGGAGGCCCAGGCGCACGCGGAGAAGTTCTACGCCGATGAGGTGGACCCGCTGCTGACGCCGGTGACGATCGATCCTTCGCATCCGTTTCCGCGCGTGCTGAATAAGGCGCTTTGCCTCGCGCTGCTGCTGAGGCATAAGCGGCGGGGCGCGGCGGGCCAGAAGCCAGGCCGCGTGCTCGGGGTGGTGACGGTGCCGCGCAGCCTGCCGCGTCTCGTCGCCATGCCGGCGGAGGATGGCCGGACGGACTTCATCTTTCTGCACGAGTTGATCGATGCGCGGGTGGAGAAGATGTTTCGTGGCTACGAGGTGCTCGACACGGCGGCCTTCCGCGTAACGCGCAACAGCAACCTGTACATGCAGGAAGAGGAGTCGCGCAGCGTACTTGAGAGCGTGCGGGAAGAGCTGCACAATCGGCGCAGGGGAGACGCGGTGCGGCTGGAGATCGAAAGCTCGGCGGCCGAAGAGATCGTGGAGCGTCTGCGCACGAACTTCGAGCTTGAATCGTGGCAGGTCTTTCGCGCGAACGGGCCGGTCGATCTCTCCCGCCTGATGAATCTCTACTCCGAGACGAAGATGCCGGCGTTGAAGAACCCGCCATTTGCCGGCCGGCAGCATCGTCTTTGTGCGAAGTGCGAGGACCTGTTCGCGGAGCTTCGCCTGCACGATCTGCTGCTGCATCACCCGTTTGACAGCTACCGGACGGTGGAGGACTTTATCGAGCTAGGCGCGAAGGACGATGCCGTGGTTTCGATGAAGCAGACACTCTATCGCACCAGCAAGGACTCGCAGATCTTCCGGTCGCTGATCGAGGCGGCGCAGACCAAGGACGTGACGGTCGTGGTGGAGCTGATGGCGCGCTTCGACGAGGACTCGAACATCCGCTGGGCGCGTGAGTTGGAGGACGCCGGGGTGGGTGTATTTCACGGCATCTTCGGGCTGAAGACGCACTGCAAGCTGGCGCTGCTGGTGCGCCGTGACCCGGACGGCGTAGTGCGCCGCTATGCGCATCTGGGCACGGGCAACTACAACCCGGTGACGGCGCGCTTTTACACCGACATCAGCCTGCTGACGTCCAACCCGCGCTACACCAAGGCGGTCCAGCATGTGTTCGATTACCTGACGGCGGAGGCAGAGGCCGAACAGGACGAGTACCTTCCCCTGCAGGTGGCGCCGCTAACGCTGGCGCGGCATGTGCTGAAGTTGATCGGGCGCGAGGCGGAGCATGCGCGGGCGGGGCGGCCGGCGCGGATCGTCGCCAAGATGAACGGGCTGCTCGAGCCGAAGACGATCGACGCGCTCTACGAGGCGTCGCAGGCCGGCGTCGAGATCGAGTTGATTGTGCGTGGAATGTGCGCGCTGCGGCCGGGCGTGAAGGGACTGAGTGAGACGATCCGGGTGCGGTCAATCGTTGGGCAATACCTGGAGCATAGCCGCATCTTTCAGTTTGAGAACGGCGGCAAGTGCGAGGTCTTCTGCGGAAGCCCGGACTGGATGACGCGCAACCTGTACGAGCGCTGCGAGGTGGTGTTCCCGGTCGAGGATCCGAAGCTGGCGCGGCGGGTCTCGGACGAGATTCTAGGCACTTATCTTCGGGATAACGTGAAGGCTCGTCTGCTGAAAAAGGATGGGGACTACGTGCGCGTGGAACAGAAGGGCGAGCCGTTCAACGCACAGGAGCACTTCATGCAGCTCGCGTCTTCTGAGACGGCGGTCTAGCCGGCGGAGATCACGTGCGCGGCGACCGTTCGCCGCAGAGCGACGGTATCGGCTGGATCGTGCTTGATGAGCCGTCGAAGGATGGCGAACTGAGTCTGCGCCATGTCGCCCTCGGCCACCGCGGCGATCACCTTGCGGGCGGACTTCTCGATCGTCTCCATGGCTTCGGCAGCGTAGATTCGCGCCATGGCGACGGGGACCGCGGAGGCGTCGGTTCCCTGCTTCGTGTGGATTTTATCCGCGCGCAAAACCGCTCCCTCGAGCGCGTAAACAGCCATGATCATATCGGACAAGGCTCCCATGATCTCCTGTTCTTCGGCGATCTTCTGCATGTACTTCTGGGTGGCGGAGCCGGCGACGAAGAGGGTAGTCTTCTTGGCCGCGGCCAGCAGGCCGTACTCGGCGGCGAGCGGGCCTTCGCGGTCCTCCTTGCTAGAAGGTCTGGAGAGAACCTCGTCCATGATGGACTTGATCGCGGGCATCAGAGCCAGCTTGCCGGCCATCGCGGACTTCATCAGCATGCCGGTGATAATCAGGCGATTGATCTCGTTGGTGCCTTCAAAGATGCGGTTGATGCGGGCGTCGCGATAGGCGCGCTCGGCGGGAAACTCCTCGACATAGCCATAGCCGGCGAAGATCTGGACGGTCTCGTCGACGACGAAGTCGAGCATCTCGGAGGCCCAGACCTTGACCATGGAACACTCGACGGCGTACTCCTCGATGCGCTTCTGGATGTCGGCGGTGTTGTCCTTGTCTACGCCGGCGAGCGCCTGGTCGATCAGACCAACGGTGCGATAACAGAGGGTTTCGCCGACGAAGATGCGGGTGGCCATATCGGCGAGCTTCTCCTGGATGAGGCCGAACTCGCAGATCGGTTTGCCGAAAGCCTTACGCTCCTTGGCGTACTTGACGGCATGGGTGAAGGAGGTTTTCGCTCCGCCCAGGACCGCGTTGCCGAGCTTGTAGCGGCCGACGTTGAGGATGTTGAAGGCGATCTGGTGGCCCTTGCCGACCGTGCCGAGCAGGTTCGCGGCGGGAATCTTGCAGTCGGTAAGGATGAGCGGCGTGGTGGAGCTGCCGCGGATGCCGAGCTTATGTTCTTCCGGGCCATTGGTGAAGCCTGACGTGCCGCGCTCGATGAGAAAGGCGGTCAGGCGTTCCTTTCCTGCGTCTTTGCCCTCGGGGACCAGGCACCTGGCGAAGACAGTGTAGATATCCGCGAAGCCGCCGTTGGTGATCCACATCTTTTCGCCGTTGAGGGTGTAGGTCTGGCCGTCGTCCGAGAGCACGGCGCGGGTGCGGGCGCTCAGGGCGTCCGAGCCGGAGGAAGATTCAGACAAGGCGTAAGCCCCGACGAAGCTGCCGTCGGCAAGTTTGGGCAGGTACTTGGCCTTTTGCTCGGGCGTGCCGTACCAGACGATAGGTAGGGTGCCGATGCCGGTGTGCGCGGAGAACGTCGTCGAGAAGCTGCCGTTTGCGGACATGTGCTCCGCAATGAGCGCGGAGGTGATCTTGTCCATGGCGAGCCCGCCGTACTCTTCGGGGATGTCGACGGCGGTGAGGCCGAGCTCAGCGGCGTGCTGGATCAGTTTGCGGATGACGGAGAAGTCCTTGGCCTCAATGGCGGCGAGCTGCGGGAGGACTTCGTGGTTAGCGAAGTCGGAGGTGACCTGGGCGATCTGGCGATGCTC
>CAXSDM010000126.1:0-5084 GCA_964235575.1 uncultured Acidobacteriaceae bacterium
GAGTACGCTTTCTCAAACATGAGCGTCTCGGTGGGCTTCGCCGCGCATGTGGTCGATCTGCTGGACTGGCTGAACATCCGGATGGACCCGAAGTGGCTCTCGCCGGCGTACCTGCCGCTGGGCCTACAGGATCTCTCGGGCAAGGTGGACATCTTTCCTCCGGGCTGGCACTTCGGCTTCGACATCCCTGCGTTCGTCATCGTGCTGCTGCTTACGGTGGTGCTGGTACGCGGCATCCGCGAGTCGGCCCGCACCAACAACGTGATGGTGCTGGTGAAGATTACGGCGATCCTGCTGTTTGTGGGCTTCGGCGCGAGCTTCATTCATCCGGCAAACTACCATCCGTTTTCGCCGAACGGCTTTACGGGCGTGCTGGCTGGCGGCTCGATTATCTTCTTCACCTACATCGGCTTCGACTCCGTTTCGACGGCGAGCGAGGAGTGCCGCAATCCGCGGCGGGATGTGCCTATCGGGATCCTTGCGACGCTGATTTTGTGCACGATCCTGTACATCGGCGTGGCGGTCGTACTGACGGGAATCGTGCCGTGGCAATCCGTAGCGGGCGATGGCGCGCCGGTCGTCACAGCGCTGAAGCGGCTCTCGCAGACTCCAGGCGGAGCGCGCCTGCATTGGGTGCGACTCGCGGTGCTTATCGGCGCAATTGTCGGCATGGTTTCGTCGATTCTGGTGTTCCAGCTGGGTCAGGCACGCGTGTGGTTCGCCATGAGCCGGGATCGACTGCTGCCGGACATCTTTTCAAGTCTGCATCCGAAATACCGCACCCCGGCGTTTGCCACCTGGGTCGCGGGGATCCTGGTGGCGATACCCTCCGGCCTGTTCGATGTCGGTACCTTTGCCGAGATGTCGAACATCGGCACGCTGTTTGCGTTCGTGCTGGTGTCCATCGGCGTCATCGTCTTGCGCCAAAAGGACCCTACGCGGCGGCGTGGATTCCGGGTGCCGTTCGGGCCGGTGATTCCGGTGCTTAGCATTCTTTTTTGCGTGCTGCTGATGAGCGGGCTTCCGGCTGTGACGTGGATTCGCTTTTTCGTTTGGCTCGTAATTGGGCTGGGCGTTTACTTCTTTTACTCCCGGAAGCGAAGCGAGTTTTTTCGGAGCCCAAAGGGAAGCGAGTTTCGGAGCTAAGATAGGCGAGATGGGTCTGGTACGCACACTCGCAGCGGTCACGTTGGTCCTCTTTGCAGTCGTGCTGAGTTTTTTTCTATGGTCCTTGTTTTCACCTCAGGCCGGACGCATGGACGCGTACGCCTCTGCCCGGATTCGGCGTCTGTGCGGATTTAGCCGCCCTTGCAGCGTGCGCATAGGAGACCTGTTCCAGGGCGACTGGGACACGTTCTACGAGTTCGGCGCGGCTGTTCCGCAGGCGGACATCGACTCTACCCTGCACACTACCCAGGTGCACAGCATGGAAGGGAAGCGGACTCTCGTGCTGACGCGCGCCGGCCGGATCGTCGCCACCGAAAACGCGGCCTTCGGCGCGGACAAGCCGTTCGACGGGGAGATCGAATTTGAAGACGAGCGGCACCGCGAGGAGCGGATCGTGCGCTACGGCCGCAACACGCCACTGCGCGTGACCAGCTTTCCGACGGAGCCGATTGCGGGCGGCAACGGCATCTTTTACGTGCTGTCGGACGACTCCAGCAGCGAGGCGGGGTCGAACTGAGGAATTGACTCCGTCGCTCAGCTACCATGGATGTCTATGCCTCCAAGTGTCTTTCTCAGGGCCGAGTGGCGCAAGCTGATCATGGCGCAGTACGTGGTCGATCCTGCTGTCCTCGATCCATTCCTTCCGGAAGGCGTGGAGCTTGATCTGTTTCATGGGGAGTGCTTCGTATCGCTGATCGGCTTCCTGTTCGATCGCGTGCGCATCAAGGGGATCGCGGTGCCGTTTCACACGCGCTTTGAAGAGGTGAACCTGCGCTTCTACGTGCGCGCTCGGAACAAGGATGGAGGCTACCGGCGCGGCGTCGTCTTCATTCGTGAGCTCGTTCCGCGCACGGCCATCACGCTGGTGGCGAACCTGCTCTATGAAGAGCCGTATCGTACGGCTCGCATGCGCCGTGAGATCACGCAGACCGAGAGTTCGCTCGAGGTGATTTACGACTGGAAGGATCGCGGGCGTTGGTATCGGATCGCGGCGGAAGCTTCTCCAGCACTGCAGCCGATCGCATCCGGCAGCATCGAGGAGTTCATCACGGAGCACTACTGGGGATTCACAAAGCGGAGCCGCGGTCGAACGTCGCAATACCAGGTCGAGCATCCACGCTGGAAGACCTATGCGATCCGGCGCTCCATGATCGACGTCGACCTCGGTGCGCTGTACGGCAATGCGTTCGCGCCGCTGAACGCGCAGGAGCCAGCCAGTGTCTTGTTGGCGGAGGGCGCACCGGTCAGCATTCGCGGGGGAACCCGGCTGCACACGCTAGACTAAGGGATGCCGAAGCTCCGGGTGATGGACGAGATCGATGTTCCCGCGTGGCTGCGCGGTTTGCCCAAGGCTGAGCTGCACCTGCATCTTGAGGGAACAATCACGCCGGAGACTCTGGTGGTGCTCTCACAGCGGCACGATCGTAATCCGCTGACGCTGGACCAGGCGCGGGCGCTCTATGTCTATGCTGACTTTCAGGCATTCCTGATGACCTTCAAGGCTGTCTCGGAACGCCTGCAGACGGCGGACGACTTCGCGCTGATCACGTACGAAATGGTGCGCGCGCTGGCGGAGCAGGGCGTGGTCCATGCGGAGGTGTATATCTCGTGGGGAATCCTGCTCCGGTTCAAGCCGCAGCTGAAGATTGAAGCGGTGATGGACGCGGTGGAAGAAGCCCGGCTGCGCGCTGAGCGAGAGTTCGGGACCACGGTGCTCTGGATCATCGATGCGGTGCGGCACTTCGGGGTGGAAGAGGCGGCCACGGTGTTCCGGCTTGCGGGCGAGTTGAAGGCCAAGTACCCCAGTATTGTGGGTATCGGCATTGGGGGGGACGAGGCGCGCGGGCCGGCAGACGGCTTTCGTGAACTCTATGCGGAGGCGAAAGCGACGGGGTTGCGGCTCACCGCGCACGCCGGCGAGTCAACCGGGCCCGAGTCGATTTGGGCGGCGATCAACATTGGCGCGGAACGGATTGGCCACGGGCTGGCCGCGCAACACGACGCCGATCTTCTGCAGGTGCTGGCGACGCGGCAAATTCCGATCGAGATCAACGTGACTTCAAACATTCGAACGGGTTGCTGTCCCGCATTTGAGGCGCATCCGCTCCGAGAGTACTTTGAGGGCGGGCTGATGGTGACGATCAACTCGGACGACCCACCCATGTTCGGCAGCCATCTGCTGGATGAATATGTTCTAGTACAGAAGCTGTTCGCGTTCCCACTCGAGCAGATGCGGGAGCTGGCGGCAAACGCGGTAGAGGCTTCGTTTCTGGAGCCGACGCGCAAGCTGAAGCTGCTCGCGGCGATCGAGCAGTACTGAGCTAGCGGCCCGGAGGAGCGGGCACCATCACAGCACCGGGGTCCACCTTGGGAATGCCAAAATGACCGCCAAGGTGCAGCAGATCGAGCGGACGGAGGTCGCAGGAGAGCCGGATGACGTTCATCGTGGTGCTGGCACGGGTCAGCACGGTGACTCCATCAATGTCCGCTCCGGAGAAGTGCAGCCAGAGGTCAGTGATGGCGGATTTGGGCTGTGCCGGATTGACAACGGTCTGATTGCCGTTGACCAGGTGCTTCCATCCGGCGCGATCGTACTGCCCGATCAGGCTGGCCATGGCTTCCGGTGTGTAGAAGGCCGGATGCTGGAAGTGATAGGTGTCGAAGGACACGCCCGTAAGAGCAACGGCGGCGCGATGGGCATCCATCCCGTTGGACTCGAGGATGCTCTGCGCGGCCGCCATCATGGAGCGGTCGAAAGCAAAGCTGGTGTGCGTCGCGGGTTGGTCGCTCAGCGTGGCGAACTGCTGGGAGAGATCGGGAGAGGCGTACGCAGGACCCGAGGTGTAGGCTGGCGGAGGCGCGGAGGCAACATACCCCTGTGGCGAGGCTGCAAGGGATAGGCCGAGTATGGGGATGAGCAGAACACTGCTGAAAGGCAGGCGCATGAGAGACCCTCTGTGGCAGATTAGACACGTCCGCGCCCGCAAAGTTTTCCGCCACGTTCACGAAACCGGAGTCACTGGCCGGGTTTGGTGGCGAAGTACCCTTTTTTTACGCGGACGTGATAACGGCGGGGGTCGGTGGACTGGAGATAGATGGTGCGGAAGCTGCCATCGAGCTTGAAGTCCGCCGGCCGGTACTCGAGCGAGTACTGGCTACGCAACTCTTCCTCGATGGCGTGGAAGCTGTTCGAGACGTCTTCGAGCCGGTTGGGGTAGAAGGCTTGGCCGCCGGTGGCCTCGGCGATCGTGCGCAGCACTTCCCCGCCCTTGCCGCGCGTGGGGCTGGTGTCGGTAGAGATGGAGTACACGGCGGTCTCGGCGCGCTGGCACATTTTGATGGCGTCGGACTCAAGCGCGCGACTGTAATTATCGTCGCCGTCTGAGACCATGATGATGACGCGGCGCTCGTCGAAGTCGTCGTGGAGGGTGAGCATCTGCTCGTGGCAGGTTTTGTAGAGCGAGTCGAAGAGGGCGGTGCCGCCGCCGGGGCGGAGTTTGCGGATTCCGTCGTTGAGCAGGGCCTGGTTGCCGGTGTAGTCCTGGGCGAGATCGATGGCGACATCGAAGCCCTCCACGAAGGCGCGGTCGCGGGTCTTGAGCACCTGGGCGAAGAAGTCCTGCGCGGCGTCCTGCTCGAACTTGAAGCGGCTACGGATGGAGCTCGAGGTGTCCAGCATGATGCCGATACGGAGGGGCAGGTTGGTCTGCTGGGTGAAGCCGATGACGGCGGCCGGTTGGCGGCCGTCGTCGAGCAGGCCGAAGTTCTGACGCTGCAGATTGCGAATGAAGCGGCCGTTCTTGTCAGTCACCGTGAAGACGAGGTTGACCAGGTTGGCGCGCAGGGCCGGCAAGACGAAGGGCTGATCGGTCGCGGGCTGCTGACTTTGTGGCGGGGCCGTCTGCGGAGTCGCGGGC
>CAXSDM010000126.1:5184-7873 GCA_964235575.1 uncultured Acidobacteriaceae bacterium
GTCGGCGCTTGACCGAAGGCGAGTGCGCTGCTGAGCAGAAGGGCGGCAACGATCGGTCGACGGGACAGCTGGATGAACTTCGTGCGTATCACCTGCTGATTCTACTTCTTTGTGCGATTCAGCTTTTCAGTTGATTGAGAAAGTTGACCAGTTCGGGGGCCAGGGGGGCTTCGATCTGGAGGTCTTTGCCGGTGCGGGGGTGCAGGAATTGCAGGTGGGCGGCGTGGAGGAAGTTGCGTTCGAGCTCGAGGGGGGCTTCGCTGTCGGGGCGGCGGAGGACGTGGGGGGCGCCGTAGAGGAAGTCGCCGACGACAGGGTGGCCGAGTGATTGCAGGTGGACGCGGATCTGGTGGGTGCGGCCGGTTTCGATTTTTACTTCGGCGAGGGTGAAGGGGCCGTAGGGGGTGGAGAGGCGCTCGAGGGCCTGGACGTGGGAGACGGCGGAGCGGCCGTCGGCGCGGCGGGTGGTCATGCGGGTGCGGCGGACGAGGTCGCGGGCGATGGGCAGGGTGACGGTGGTGTGGTCCTTGGCGAGGTGGCCGTGGGCGAGGGCGAGATAGGTTTTGTGCACTTCGCGGGCGGCGAACATCTCTCCCAGCTTGCGGTGGGTGAGGTCGTCCTTGGCGATGACGATGGCGCCGGAGGTCTGCTTGTCGAGGCGGTGGACGATGCCGGGGCGGAGGTCGCCGCCGACTTCGGAGAGGCCGGAAGCCATGTGGAAGAGGAGGGCGTTGACGAGAGTTCCGGCGTTGCGGTCGTCTTCCGATGCGCCGGCTCCGGCGTGGACCATCATGCCTGCGGGTTTGTTGACTATGGCAAGGTACTTGTCCTCGAAGAGGATTTCGAGGGGGATGTCCTCCGGGGTGGCGTGGAGGGGTTCGGGGTGGGGCTGGCCTTCAATCTCGATGGCTTCCCCGCCCTTGAGCCGGGCTTTGGCCTTCGGGATGGCGCCGTCGACCGTGACCTGGCCGGCGTCGATGAGGAGCTGGACGCGGGCGCGGGAGACGTCCGGCAGGGCCTGGGCGAGGTACTGGTCAAGGCGGAGGCCGGCGGCGGCGGGGTCGGCGGTGAAGGCGCGGAGGGCGGAGGGCTCGGCTTCATCGTCGAACTCGAGGACTGGGACCGGCGTAGGCGGCGGCTCGGGCTCTGCGCCGCGTGTGGCAACGTACTCGGCGCGGACGGAGTGGTGGCGTTGCCCTTTGGGCAGCATGTTCTTCGAGGGCATACGGGGACTCCTGTTTCCATTGTGCGCCTCGGTGTGTGCGACAGGTATGCCCACTCCCCCTACTTAGTCCTAAAGTCTTCAAACCATTCAAGTTAGGTCCGGACTTACTGTCCGAACTTACCGGCGAAGTCCAATCCACGGCGCACTTGCCCTGGACTGAATGTTTCTTGAGCTCTACTTCTATTGTAAGGAATTCGGTGGGGGGAGTATGCCAAGTTTGTTTGGCGGCTAAGTCGCTTTGGGTCAGAGGTTTGCGTCGTTTGACGAGGCTTGGGGGCTTGACAAGGAAACGTTGGGAACCCAGGGCTCGGAGGTCTGATCAAGTCCTGAGCGCGATTTCCGGTAGAGCTGGCTGTCCGGAAAGAGAAAAACAAATCCTCCGCCTGCGGCGAAGGATGACAACTTTTTCGGCTTAGAGAGCTGCTGTCGTTCTACTTTGAGGAGGACGGTCGAGCTTCGCTCGATACCCCACCCTTCGGGTAAGACTCGAAGGATGGGGCACCCAGACGGGTCAGGATGAGGGTGCCGGCCAGGATGAGTCCGAGCGCGGTCCATTGGAGGGCGTCGAGGCCGAGAGGCATCTCGAGGCCGGGCTGGCGGAGGAAGCTGAGCAGGAACTGTGCGGTGCCGGCGGCAAGGGCGGTGAGGGCGGCGGTTTGTCCGGGGCGAGGTCCGCGGCGCAGCCAGGCGTAGGCCGCGAGGAACAGGACGAGCGCGGCGGCGCAGGCGAAAGGGGAGACGGGATAGAGCGGCTGAGCGGTGCCCGGATGGATGGGCATGCCGGGGTCGGAGCCCTCGGCGAAGTGGCCGAATGCGAGAAAGGCCCAGACGAGGGCAGCGCAGGGTGCCCAGGCGTCAAGCGCGGGAAGGATGGGCAGTTGCTTCCAGCGGAGCCAGAGATAGGTGGACACGGTGGTGAGCAGGAGCCCGGAGGGGGTGAGGGAGGGGACGGCGAGCAGAAGGAGGGGATAGGCGCGGAAGCTGGCGAAGTGCTCGACGACCAGGAGGAGGCGCGAGCAGAGGAAGGCGGCGAGGACGGCGAAGAGCCCGGCGTCCCAGAGTAGGTCGGGGTCGATGCCGGTGAACCGGGCGGTGCGCTGGGAGACGGCGAGCGCGAGCATGAGGCCGAGGGCGGCGAGGACGCCGAAGGTGGGGAGAGTGAGATGGCCGAGGTGGAGGAGGTTGGGGTGCAAGCGGAGAGGAACCGACCCACGGGGCCGTACGACGAAGCGCAGGTGAACCCGTCTAAGACGGTGGGATCCAGCCGTGGCTCTTTAGGCTTTCCGGACTGGCGGACCTAGCACACCGAGCCATATCTACGAACCAAATCCCTGTTCATTAAGTATTGGTTCAACCTGCGTTGTTCGCGTACCTGCTTTGCAGGCCGGTCACTGGTTTGGATGCTAACCGGGCGCACCCATTCGCGCAAGTCAAGGGTGTACATCTTTTATTGGATAGCGCCGA
>CAXSDM010000127.1:0-7869 GCA_964235575.1 uncultured Acidobacteriaceae bacterium
ACGAAGAACTTCTGGTCGGACTGACGCCAGGGAAGTTGGGTGTAGCGGAGCTTGAGGTCGAGGCGGGTTTCCAGGTAGTGGAGAAGTTCCAGCAGAGACATCGAGTTCTCGATGCCTCCGCCGATATTGAAGGCGTGGCCGCGGGCAGCGCCGATGTGCTCGTACGCGGCAACATAACAGCGTACGGCGTCCGAGACATGGAGGAGATCGCGCACCTGCTTGCCATCGCCTGAGATGGTGAACGCTTCACGCTCTGGATTCTGTTTGGCTTCGAGCGCCTGGCGGCAGAACCAGCCGACCCAGCCCTGGTCGTAGGTGGCGAACTGGCGGCCGCCGTAGATGGTCGAGTGGCGGAAGACAACGGTGTTCAGACCGAAGCCGCGGGCGTAGTCGAGCATGTACTGGTCGGCGGCGCCTTTGCTGCAGCCGTAGGGCGTATGGAACTCGATGGCCACGGTTTCATCTACGCCGTGGACGGCCGTGCGGGGCTGATAGCGGGTGGCAGCTTCGACAAGGTCGAGGTGATCCAAATTGCCGTAGACCTTGTTGGATGAGGCGTAGATGATGGCCGTGTCCGGCTTGTACTGGCGGACGGCTTCAAGGACGTTAATGGAGCCAACGACGTTGATCTCGAAGTCGCGGCGCGGGCTTTCGATGGAGGTCGTCATGGCGACCTGGCCGGCGAGATGGAAGATGACCTCGGGCTGGACCTGCTTGATCACGGCCTCGACATCGAAGGCGTTGCGGATGTCTCCGTGGACGAAGGTGATGGGGCTTTGCTCCGCGCTCGACAGGGTGCGAAGCCAGGTGAGATTGGCGGCAGCTCCCTGGCGGGAGAGATTGTCGAAGACGGTAACCTTGTTGGCGGGGTCGAGGTCGATGAGGTAGGCGGCGAGGTTGGAGCCGACGAAGCCGCAGCCTCCGGTGATGAGTGCGTTCATGCGAGGCGGTTTCCTTTTTGCGTGTGTGCGAGTTCCTGCTGGGCGTCGCGCTGAAATTTGCGCAGCTTGCGGAGTGTGCCGATGTAGCCGAAGGCGAACTGGACGAGCTTGCGTTTGGACTCGCCGGCCTTGCGCCGCTCGAAGGTGACGGGCACCTCGCCGACGCGCGCCGGGGGGCGGTGGGTGACGGCCTTGATAAGCAGTTCCTCAAGGATGTCGAAGGCATTGGACTCGAGGCGGATGGGGCGAACGACGGCAGTGGTGTAGAGGCGGAAGGAGTTGGTTACATCTTTCGCTTTGATCTTGAAGGCCATGCGGAAGGTAAAGTTGACGACCCAGGACATGAAAATGAGAATGGCCGGGTTTTCGGTTTGTCCGCCCTTGGCATAGCGGGAGCCAATGACGATGTCCCAGGTGTGGCGCTTGTCCCACATGGAGCGGAAATAAATAGGATTGTGCGAGCCATCGGCATCCATGCAGAGTATCCACGTGCCGCGGGCGTTTGCGATTCCGGTGCGGATGGCGTCGCCGTAGTGGTTGCCGCCGGAGCGATAGAGATGGCGGACGTGGTTGGCGGCGCAGACCTCGGCGGTGGCGTCCATGGGTTGCTGAGTGTCGACGATGAGGATTTCGTAGGCTGGGGTGAGTTCGGCGGCGGCGGCGTGGATACGCGGCAGGAGCTCGCGCAGGGAGTCCGCTTCGCGGTACGCGGGAATCATGATGGTCAGGTCAAATGCATCGGCCGCGTGCTCGGGGGAAGGTTCAGTCATCGGTGTTGATCCGGTTGTTTGAGGGTGAGATGAGGAAATTGGGTTTGCGCGAGCTGCCAGACCGCGAAGGCGAGATTGGTGCGGGGCTGCCAGCCGAGAGACTGCGCGAGGTGGATGTCGGCGACGAGGTTCATCGGCTCATACGGATGGAAGGGAAGGGCGCCGAGTTCGAGCTGCACTTCAAGACCAAGCTGGCGGATCACGGAACCTACGATGCCACGCAGGGAGACGGAGAGGCCGGACCCTAGATTGAAGACATCGCGTCCAGGCAGGGTGCCTTCTTCGAGAAGCATGACGATGGCTTCAGCGACATCCTGCACCGCGCAGAAGTCGCGGATCTGGGTTCCGGGAGACATCCTGAACGGCCGCCCTTCGCTGGCAGCGCGCAACAGCGAAGGGAAGAGGCGATCGCCGCCATCGTGGATGCCCGTGAAGGAGAATGGGCGGACGACGGTGAGGTGGCGCCGGAGTCGTTCGGCTCCGGCGCGGAGCAGGCAGTCGGCCGCGGCCTTCGAAGCTCCGTAGGGATGCAGCGTGTCAATAGGGTCGCCTTCGCGGCAGGGGCGATCCTGCACGCCGTAGACGAGCCCGGTCGAGATGTGGATGAAGTGGCAGTCGGGAATAGTGCAGGAAGCCTGAAACAGCGCGACCGTGGCGGCGACGTTGAGATGGATCTGATCGAACCAGTCGATCTTTGAAGGGCGAACGCCGGAAGCTGCGCAGTGGATGATGGCGTTAGGCTGAAATGCGTGGACGGCTTGCTTGAGGCGGGCAAAATCAGCCATGTCGACACGCTCGAGGTCGACCTTGGGAAGATCGTCGAAGAGCGTCCCATCCAGGCTGCGCATGAGGATGTGGACATGCGTGCCTGGATGCGTTGCGCCGAGAAGACGAACGACGTTATAGCCCAGCGTTCCCGTGGCGCCGGTGACAAGCACACGAGCTAAATGAGGCCGAGTCATCTGCTCAGTTTACTTGGTGCAGGCAATGGAATGTTGTGGCGCGTGTGGAATCGCCTTGTGTTCAGGAGCGCGTGACTTCGATGGATTCGCGGTGGAGTGAGACGGTGCGAGTGTCGCGGCGTTCCGTGTCGCGGCGGGTAACCCGGAGTTCTTCGCGAAGAATGAGCTGCTTGGTGAGGATGAGTTGCTCTTCAACGAGCGGGTAGACGGTTGTGTCGCCTTCCTGGCGTACAGGCGGAGCGGCTTCGACGGGCAAATTGAGCACCACGCGCTCCACGTCGAACGAGCGGACCGCCAACGGAATGTCGAGTGCCTCCTCGTAGACGCCGATGTGCTTGTCCAGGCGGACCGTGCCGGTGACGACGCTGCGCTTGCCCACGTGCAGCTGCTCTTCAATGACGGGAATGGCGATCGGCTCATCTGCATCGAGGACGATCTCCGGGCCGGTGTCTAAAGGATCGACTACTGAGAACTGTTCCAGCAGAAGTGCGGTAGGCACACGGAGAAGGCGGCCGTCGGACAAGCGGAGCTCAGTGGCCGGACGCGTGCTGTCGAAGGCTTCGGTTGCGGTGAAGCGATTGAAGCCGCTTGGGGCAGAGGTGGAATCGAGCAGTTCGGTAGTCACAGGGCGCTCCGTGGTCGAGTTCAAGCAAGAACGGGCCGGACAGAGTGTGTCCGGCCCGTTCTTGTGGTGATGGATGAATCGCGTTAGTAGCGATCTTTGGTTGTGGTGGCGGTGCCGGTCGTTGCAGTGCTGGGCAGTTCCTCAATATCGACTTCGGTCTTGCGAACGGAATCGTTAACCGTCTGCGTGCGGTCCGAACCCTGCTTGCCGACGGTGACTTCTTCGACAACGCGAGCAGTCTTGCCGACCACGGCCTCTTCCCCGGTAGCACGTAGTTCGATGGGCATCGAACCAGTCTGAAAATCTGCCGCAGTGGCAGGACGGTTGACCGCGCGACGGCCAATGTCGATGCTCTCATTGTGCAGGCTTACATCCGCGGAGACAGGGCGCTCTACGATGTGCGAGTAGACGCGGACGCCGCCGAGATCAACCTCGCGCTTGCCGACGACAAGTTCTTCCTCGACGACCGGAATGGAGGTCTGTCCGGTGGTGTTCGTCATGTCGGTTACACGATACTTGTCGGTTGTCTCCTCGTAGCTTGCGTTGCGGGTTCCGCCTTCAATGTCGCGCGCGCCATGCTGACGAAGCAGTGCCGCTACGGAGTTAGCCTGGTCATCGTCGGCCTTGACGCTGAGCAACGCGCCTCCCTGGTTCACACCCTGGGCATAGGTGCTGTGCGCATCCTCATCGCCACCGGTGAGCGAGCTGAAAAAGTTGCTGATGCGGTGGCCAATGCCGGTGCCGCTGCCGGTCGTGCCCGTGGTATTACCGGACATCGCGGTGCTGCCGGTGGTTTCGTTGTAGCCCGTGCCTTCGCCTTCCTCGTCGTAGGCGTCGTTGGCATGAACGTTGATATCGCTGCTGGAGTAACCTTGTGCCACCAAAGCCTGCTTTACCTGCTGAGCTTCTGCCGTTGTGCTAAATAGTCCGACTACAGTCTTCATAAGTTCTCCTGTGCCTGCTGTGCGGTACACGTGGTTTATTGTTGCGAGAAAAGTTCGACACGGCGATTATCCGCCTTGCCCTGAGCGGTAGCATTGGTGTCGACCGGTTTACTAGCGCCGAAACCTTGTCCGGTCAGACGACTCCGATCAATTCCTTGCGCTGAAAGAAAATCGACGACAGTCTTCGCACGCTGATCCGACAACGAATCGTTGTGCGGGTCGGTTCCAGTGCTGTCGGTATACCCTTCCATGCGAAGATGAGCGTTTGGATTTGATTTCATAGCCGCCGCCGCCTGCTGGAGCGTGGCTGTTCCCTCAGCGGTAAGCGTAGCCTTATCCGTATCAAAGTGGACGGTGCCGAGATCCGGGAATGCGGCCGGCGCTGCTGCTACTCCGGCGGCTACTGGAGCGGTTGTGCTCGCAACCGGTACGGCAGCTCCAGTGCCAGCTTGACGATGCAACAAATAGAAAGCAAGCAATGCGAGGAGAAGAAGGAGGGGAAGAAGCCACGCCCAAATGGGCAGACCTTTTTTCTTCTCTTCGTAAATCTTAACGTGTTCAGCCATAAGGTTCTCCGTAGATGCGATGCAGACTATTTAAGCTGCGAGGGGGATTGCGTGAAGGTCTCTGCCGGAAGCTCTTCCACTTCGATTTCCGTACGGCGCACGGTGTCTTCGACGCGCTCCACGTGGTCGCTCGATTTCTTTCCGATCAGAACCTCCTCCACCACATGTGCCGACTTAGAGAGAACAACTTCTTCAGCAGTTTCGGTAAGCTCAACGCTACGGTTCGAGTTATTCAGGTCGAACTCGGTTGCCGGACGATCGACAGATTTGCGATCCACGACAACGTGCTCCTCACGCAGGTTTACGGATTCAGAGACCGGGATTTCGACAATGCGGCGGAAAACACGGACTCCGCCCTGATCGACGGTACGCTTGCCCACCGCAAACTCTTCTTCAACCACTGGGATAACGCGTTCTGCATCCATGGTCTCCGGCAAAGCGGCGGCTGCAATAGCTTCTACAGGCGCATTGTTGCGATCGAACTCATCGACAAACCTTGCGCTATGGTCGCCAAAGATTCGCTCCACCAAAGTTACCTGTTGCGGCATCGCCTGCACGGCGAGCACGACGCCACCCTCGCGTAAGCTGTCTTTTAGCAGTTTCTGATCACGCTCGGGCATATCGTACGAGGAGAGTTGAGTGTGTGCGTTTCTACCCGTAATCGAGGTGATTGCGTCCTGGGGCAAGCCGGCCTGCTGCAGATCTCGAAGAGCAGAGTGCGCGTGATCCTCGTGATGGAAGACGCACAGCAAGGAAGTCGTTTCGTTGGTCATGGGCATGAATTCTCCGTCGCGCGCAAACGCGGCGAGTCTCGAGTGGAATTTAGCGATTGTGTGTGATGTTCGGCCGGGCTGCGGGAGTCAGTCGTCCGGCTCTGCTGATACCTGTTCCGAAGAATGTGCGACTAAGCAAGTAAATGGTCGGTTTTGTAGAGCGATGGCCTTCGGGTCGATACCTGCAGCTCATCTGCTGTTATTGAGGTGCGTAGAAGTGTCTTGCTGTTGCCTTTAGAAAATAATTGTTGCGGCTTTCACACAGCCTGCGGTTTAGATTTTCTGGACGCGCTGGACGTCGCGGACGCCAGGGACCTTGCGCAGGTTGCCGGTGAGCTTGGTGAGGTGACGGACGTCGACGGTCTCGATGACGAAGTCGACCACGAAGGCTCCGTCGGTGGCGGGCTTGGAGTCGACCGAACGAATGTTGGTGCCGTCGTCGGCGATGATGGCGGTGAACTCCTTGAGCATGCCGGCACGGTCGTCGCAGAGGATGGTTAGCTTGACGGGATAGGTGGTCGGTTTGGCGCCGCCGGAGCTGGTTGTGGGATCCGCGCCCCACTCTACCTGGATGCGGCGGTCGGACTCGTAGAGCAGGTTCTGGACGTTGGGGCAGGAACGCGCGTGGACCGCAACGCCTTTGCCGCGGGTCACGTAGCCGATGATCTCCTCGCCGCGAATCGGGTTGCAACATCGCGCGCGATACACGAGCAGATCGTCCTGGCCCTCGACCTGGAGCGAATCCGAGCCTTTGCCGAAGAAGACGCGTTTGACCGCTTCGGACATCTGGCCGACTGCGTTGGTAAGGCCGGGTAGCGAAGCGTGCGCATCGGGTTCGGTCTGTGCGGGTGAGGTGCTGCCGGGCTCCAGCTTGTTCAACACCACGCGGGCAGAGTACTTGCCGAAGCCGATGCCGGCGAGCAGCTCGGGTTCGGAGCCCAGGCCGTAGTCGTTGGCCACGCGCTTGTAGTCGAGCTCGTGGAACTTCTTGAGCGAGACGCTCCATTTACGGGCTTCGCGGTCGAGCAACTTGCGGCCAATCTCGATGGCGCGCTCGCGCTGATGCTCGTTTAGCCAGTGCTTGATCTTGTTGCGGGCGCGGCTGGATTTGGTGAAGGAGAGCCAGTCGCGGGAGGGCGCGTGGCCGGTCTGGATATTGATCTCTACGATGTCGCCGTTGCGGAGCTTGGTGCGGAGCGGAACGATGCGGCCGTTTACTTTCGCGCCGACGGTGGTGTTACCGACCTCGGTGTGAATGGCGTACGCGAAGTCGATGGGGCTGGCATCTTTGGGCAGGACGACGACTTTGCCCTTGGGCGTGAAGGTGTAGACCTCCTCCGGGTACAGATCGATCTTGAGCGTCGACATGAACTCGTTGGGATCGGACATCTCGCGCTGCCACTCCATGAGCTGGCGCACCCAGGCAAGGCGCTGCTCGTCCTTGGCGGAGACAACGTCGCCGGCCTTGTACTTCCAGTGCGCGGCAATGCCTTCTTCCGCGATGCGATGCATCTCCTCCGTGCGGATCTGGACCTCGAATTGATGGCCGCCGGGAGCTATCAGGGTCGTGTGCAGGGATTGATAGAGGTTGGGCCGGGGCATCGCAATGAAGTCCTTGATGCGGCCGGGCACGGGACGCCACTGC
Organism: uncultured Acidobacteriaceae bacterium; assembly: GCA_964235575.1. GTDB lineage: Bacteria > Acidobacteriota > Terriglobia > Terriglobales > Acidobacteriaceae > Edaphobacter. The sequence goes on from CAXSDM010000127.1 coordinate 7,227, forward strand.
GCATGCAACAGGCCGAGCACGGCATAGCACTCAGCGACGGTGTTGCAGATGACGCGGATGGCGAGCAGATCGTAGACCTGCTCGACGGGGATTTTCTGCGTAAGCAGCTTCTGCTGGATGGAGTAGAGGCGCTTGATGCGTGACTCGACATGGGCTTGCACGCCCGACTCGGCCAGCTTGGCCTGCAGCGTGGCGACGATGGTGGCGAGGAAGCCCTCGTTGGCGTTGCGGAGCGACTCGACCTCCTGCGCGACCTGGATGTAGGCGTAGGGATCGGTGTAGCGGAAGGCGAGGTCTTCGAGCTCGCCGCGCAGCTTGCCCATGCCGAGGCGATGCGCGAGCGGCGCGTAGATGTCGAGGGTTTCGCGGGCGATCTTCTGCTGCTTCTCGGGCTTCAGGTGCTCAAGCGTGCGCATGTTGTGCAAGCGGTCGGCAAGCTTGATCAGCACGACGCGGACGTCGGTGACCATGGCGAGCAGCATCTTGCGGATGTTCTCCGCCTGATGATCTTCGCGGTTGGCAAACTTGATTCGGTCGAGCTTGGTGACGCCCTCGACGATGTGCGCGACCTGCTCGTTGAAGCGGCGCGCGATCTCGGGCGAGGTGACGTCGGTGTCTTCAACCGCATCGTGCAGCAGGCCGG
>CAXSDM010000128.1:0-3692 GCA_964235575.1 uncultured Acidobacteriaceae bacterium
GACGCGTGGGGACGTCTGCATGATCTCGGTTCTCCGTTCCTTGTTGGGGAGGACGGAAGCGTGCTCGCCGTTCCAATAGCCAGCCGACTTCCCTTACAGTCCTCGTACGTTTTCAAAAGATCGGTGACCGCCGTAAGGCTCGGGCCATCCGACGCCAATTCGTTTAGTCAACAGACGCCCATGGTGCCGCGTGGGGTTGCATCGATCCGAGGGCGTTGAGCGGGTCCTGTTGATATAGTCGCGGTGTGTCGGCAAGAACGTTTGCGCAGCATGCCAACCAGTGCGAGACTTATGAGGTGGATGAGCGGCTTGAAGTAAAGCACTTCCTGGTGAAGGGTCGGGTACAGGGCGTTGGCTTTCGCTGGTTCGTACACCGTGAAGCAGCCGAGATTGGCCTGCGCGGATGGGTCAAGAACACCGATGAAGGTCACGTGGAGATTGTGGCGGCAGGCGATGCCGAACAGCTTACTGAGCTGAAAGCCGCCCTGCACGAAGGTTCGCGCGGCAGCCGTGTTGATGCTGTGCTTGATCATGATCTGGAAGCGCGGGAAGCCGAGAAGCTCGGGCCATTTGTGATTGAAGGAGCTTGGTAGATGGTCCGTGGTGATGCTGTAAATTGTGAGCCTCTCAAGCAGTTGATCCGGACGGTTCCGGATTTTCCCAAGCCGGGGATTTTGTTTTATGACATCACCACGTTGCTGAAGGACAAGGCCGGGTTTGCACAGCTGATTGATGCTTTTGCCGCGCATTACATCGGGCGGGAGATCGATCTAGTGCTTGGCATTGAAGCGCGTGGCTTCATCTTTGGACCAGCGCTCGCGTATAGGCTTAATGCCGGTTTCGTGCCGGTTCGAAAGCCGAAGAAGCTGCCAGCGCCTGTGGCACGCGTTAGTTACGATCTCGAGTACGGGACCGATTCTCTCGAGATTCATCTCGATGCGATCGAGCCAGGGCAGCGCGTGATTATCGTCGATGACCTGCTGGCCACCGGAGGGACGATGCAGGCGACGGTCAAGCTGGTGCGGCAGTTGGGCGGGGAGATCGCCGGGATTGGCTTCGCTATTGAGCTTGATTTTCTCGAGGGCCGGGCGAAGCTCGAAGAGTACGATGTGCTGAGTTTGCTGCACTATAGCGAGTGACCGTGACGGTCTGATGTTCGTCCGCATCCAATGCCAACATAGCGAAACAGAGGAGAGAGTCATCATGATTCAGTCACATGGTTACGCCGCGCAATCGAAGACTTCACCGCTTGCTGCGTATAGTTTTGAACGCCGCGATCCGGGATCGGCGGATGTCGTCGTCGAGATTGCCTACTGCGGTATCTGTCACTCGGACATTCACCAGGTCCGGGACGAGTGGGGCGGGTCGACGTATCCAATGGTGCCGGGGCATGAGATTGTCGGGCACGTGACTGCGGTCGGGACGGACGTAAAGAAGTTTGCAGTCGGGGACTTGGCGGGGGTGGGCGTGATGGTCGACTCGTGCCGCGTGTGCGTGAACTGCAAGGCGCAGGAGGAGGCTTACTGCGAGAAGGGTTTCGTCGGGACGTACAACGCGAAACACTATGACGGTTCGGTCGCACAGGGAGGCTACTCCAACAACATCGTGGTGGACGAGCGTTACGTGCATACGATCTTGAAGAAGCTGGAACCGAAGCTGGCCGCGGTTGCTCCGCTGCTGTGCGCCGGCATTACCACCTACAGCCCACTGAAGCACTGGGGTGTTGGACCGGGGAAGAAGGTGGGCATTGTGGGACTCGGTGGGTTGGGGCACATGGGCCTGAAGTTTGCGCACTCTTTCGGCGCGCACGTTGTGCTGTTCACTACGTCTGCTGGCAAAGAGGCGGACGCCAGGCGATTGGGTGCCGATGAAGTTGTGCTGTCGAAGGATGCCGACGCGATGGCGAAGCAGGCAGACAGCTTCGACTTCATTCTGGACTGTGTTTCCGCGCCGCATGACTTGAATGCGTACCTCGGCCTGTTGCGCCTGGATGGCACGCTTTGCCAGGTGGGACTGCCGGAGGAACCGTTGCCGGTGGGTGCGTTTTCGCTGGTCAAGAATCGTCGCAGCTTGTCGGGATCGATGATCGGCGGCATGGCTGAGACGCAATCCATGCTGGACTATTGCGCGGAGCATGACATTGTCGCCGATATCGAGATGGTCGACATGGCTAAGGTGAACGACGCGTACCCACGCGTCGTCAAAGGCGACGTCAAGTATCGATTTGTAATTGATTGCGCGACTTTGTAGCTGGGGCTGAGCGGCTAGAGCTTTACGCGCTCGTTGGTGTCGGGTTGGGGGGAGTTGGCGTAGGCGGGGCTGCCGGGGTCTCCGGGCAGCTCGCCGAGGTAGGTCTCGGGTTTGATGTCGTCGTTGATGACGGGGAGGGAAGGCAGGTTGGCGGTGCTGCCGGCCTCCTTGACGACGGCACGGGCGTGCTCGAGGACCTCTTCGATGGTCATGGTGTACATCTCACGGCCGTTGTCGTAGCCGGAGTCGATGGCGGACTTGAGGTAGCGGCCGGCGGCCTGGGCGGCGACCAGGTCGGTGATGACCTTGCCGGTCTGGCGCTTCATCTCGATCCAGGCGAGGTTGGGCATGGCGATCCAGACGGCGCGGCCGTTGACGGCGAAGCGGATGTCGGTGGCGTCGGCGTGGCGGGTGGCGATGGCGACGACGGTTCCCTTCCAGGTGCAGTGGAGCGGCTCGCCCGTCCAGCGGTCGGTTACCGTGAAGTCTTCATACATGAGAGTAAGAGTAGCTGAGGGTTTTCGAGACGGCAAACCGGGGGTCTGCCCCACCCCTACCAAAAGTATGCAAAGTCTTCGAAACAGGAGAGTTAGGTCCGGACTTCAGGTTTACGGAGGTACCGAAGTGGGTGCACCATTTCTGGGGCACCCACTTTCCAGTACCGCTGATTAAAAGGTGATCTTGGCGGAGGCCTGGAGGACGCGGGGGCCGCCTACGCCGTTGACGTTGCCGGTGCCGGAGCCCAGGGTGCCGGTGATCTGGCCGAAGGTGCTGGAGCCGAGAGTTGCGCCTGGAAGTCCGAACGCGGGAGTGTTAGACAGGTTGAAGGCGTCGAAGCGGGTCGTGAGGTTGACTCGCTCGTGGTAGAGCGGAAAGACTTTGAAGAGAGACAGGTTGTCAGAGAAGTAACCAGGGCCGCGGAACTGGTTTCGCTGCGTGTTGCCGACGACGCCAGTGGGAGCGGTCACGAAGTTTGCCGTGTTGAACCAGATGGGATAGCTGGCCGTGTTTCCTCCAACGGTGTTGTGGGTGACCTGGTAAGGGCCGGTCTGGTTTGCGGTTTGGGTGGTGCCTGGCGTGGCGCTGGTGGAAGTAATGGTGAAGGGCAGGCCGGAAACCGCGGAGACGATGGCCGAAGTTCTCCAGCCGCCGAGCACATACGAGCCGACACCCGAGCTGAAATAGCGGTGACCCTTTCCGACGGGCAGCTCGTAGGTTATGGTCTGCTCGTAGTTCAGGGTGCGATCGAAATCAGCCAGGTTGTAGTTGCGGCGGACCGGGCCGCTCCAGAACAAGAGGCCTCCATCCTGTGCGCCTGTCTGGTAGTTCTGCGCCTTGCCCCAGGTAAACGCGGACGTAAACCCAAGTCCCTTGGTGAAGCGGCGGTTGAACTGGACCTGCAGCGACTCGTAGTTAGTCGAGTAGCCGAGGAAGTATTCGGT
>CAXSDM010000128.1:3792-7749 GCA_964235575.1 uncultured Acidobacteriaceae bacterium
ATGGTTCCATTGGCCGCGCTCTCGGTCAGGGTTCCGGCGGTCGAGAAGGCCGCGGTGGGCGTGGCGGGGACGCCGGTGGTGAAGTTGACCACGCCTCCTGCGGGATTGAGGGCCGGTCCGTAGGTGGGCGTAATGGTGTAGAAGGTGCTGGTCTTGATGGGGTAGTTGTAGGCGTAGGTGTTATCGACGAAGGGCACATAGCTGACTCCGAATCCGGCACGGAGGACCGTGGTCTCCGAGGCTCGGTACGATGCGCCGAGACGAGGAGCGTAGTTTTTGTAATCCGTTGCCATGCCGAGATTGGAGGGATTGCCGTCGACGCCGGCCTGCACGAGCTGGTTGTTGGCGGGGTTGTAGTTGACGAAGCCTCCGGCTTTCCGCGGCGTGGCCGGTGGGTAGAGCTCGTAGCGCAGGCCGATGTCCAGCGTGAGCTTGGGGGTGGCCTGCCATTTATCGGAAGCGAAGAAGAAGAGCCAGGTCTGGCGATAGGCGGGGAAGGTGCTGTTGGTGTCTTGTCCTACCTGGTTGGGAACGTTGAAGAGGAGGCTGGCGATGTCGTTGGCGGCGCCGGTGACTGAACCGTTGAACTTGGGAGCTCCTGGAGCGGAGGTCTGGTTTTCGCTGAAGTAGAACTGGCCCGCGGCGGCGTTGTTGTTGCCCTGCAGGAGGTCGTCGCGGACGCGGCGGATATCGGCTCCGGCTTTGAGGGTGTGATTACCGAGGATTTTGGTCCAATTGTTGGCGAAGTCGATGTTGGACTCGGCACGCAGCCAGGGCAGCGAAGCGGAGTAGCCGATGAGAGGACCGGAGAAGTTGTTGACGGAGAAGGCGACCTGGCCGCTGCTGGTGATGACGTTGTCGGTGCCGTTGGGACCGTTGCCGGGGATACCGAGAGTTCTGGCGTCGTTGGTGCCGTAGTCGGTTTGCTGGGCGGAGTTGCGCAGGTGGGCGACGCCGAAGCGGACCTCCGTGAAGAGCTTGGGTGAGAAGACGTGGTCGTAATTAGCGCCGGTGCTGTAGGCTGCGGCGACTCCGGTGGCTTCAAAGCCTCCTCCTGCGGGTCCACCCAGGAACGCTCCAAAGGTGGGCGCCTGGAAGGTATTGGTGGTCTGGTGCGAGAAGCGGCCGCTGAGATGGTCTTTAGGCGAGATGGTGTAGTCGGACTTGATGTCGTAGCTGATGGAGTCTTTGCTGAAGGGCAGGTTTTGCGAGAAGTTGTTGGTCGTGGTGCCGGCGATGTAGGCGGCGGAGGCGAGATTGATGGCGGGGTTTCTGGCCTGCGCGTCAATCATCTGCAGGACTTTGAGGCTGATGGGGTTGATTCCGGGGTTGGAGAGCGGGATGAGGTTGCCGGCGAAGGCGGTGCGTCCGGTGCCGCAGGTGTTGCCTGGTGTGACTGCGATCGTGGTGTTGGTGCAGGTTGCGGTCTGGCCGGTGTTCGGATCGTAGACTTGCCCGGCATAGCCGCTCAGGTTGAGGACGTTGTTTTGCACGTTGTAGAACGGGATGTTGGCGTTGGTCGTCGAGGACTCGTGGTCGGAGACGCGGAGGAAGTCGCCGAAGAAGAAGAGCTTGTCCTTGACGATGGGGCCGCCAATGGAGCCGCCGGTGTAGTTGTAGACGAGGCGTCCGTTGGGGCCTTTGGCGAAGTAGTTGCGGGCGTTGACGCCGTTGTTCTCCATGTTCTGAAAGGCAGATCCGTGGAGACTGTTGGTTCCGGATTTTAGAGTGACGTTGACGACGGCGCCGACGGCGCGACCGAACTCCGCCTCGAAGTTGTTGGTGGTGATGTCGACGTTCTGGATGGCGGCGGCGGGTGGGACGAGGATGATGTGGATGCCGGTGCGCTGGTCGTCGTCGATGCCCTCGATCTGGTAGAGGTTGACGTACGAGGACTGACCGTTGGAGTTGGCCGAGAGGTCGTTGTTGGCGTTGAAGAACTGCGAGTTGTTGAAGACGACCGGAGCGACTCCTGGGATGGTGTCGAGCAGAGATTGGAAGTTGTTGCCGCTCGAGAGGGGGAGGTCGGCGATCTGGCGTTCGCCGATGGTGGTGGAGATGTCGGCGCGATCGGTCTGGAGGGTTGGCGGCGCGCTCGAGACGGTGACGGTATCGGAGACGCTGCCGGTGTCGAGCGCGGCGTCGACGCGCGAGGTGGAGTTGGTGTCGAGGGTGATGTTCTCGCGGATGACCTTCTTGAAGCCTGTGGCCGTGACGGTAACGGTGTACGTGCCGGGCGGGAGGTCAGGCTCGGTGAAGTTTCCGCTCTCGTTGGTGACCGAGTTATGGACGGCGCTTTGGCCGGTGAGAGTGATGGTGACCTGGGCGTTGGGGACGACGGCGCCATTGGGGTCAGTTACGGTGCCGACGATGGTGCCGCTGACGGCCTGGGCTTGCAGAGAGAAGTTTGCGAAGACGGTTAGAAAGCAGACTACGACCCACTTCGACCATGTACTGTGCATCTTGGAGCTCCTCACGAGGTTCACGACTGTGCGACAAGGTTGTTTGGACTCTCGGCACGGTACGCGGGCCAGATAAGGTTCGTCAAGGAGTTCGTCCCGGGGTGGAATGACGAGACTTTGGTTGTGAATGAGGGCAACAGCGGGTCCCTCCGGCTTCGGCGAAGGAGGACAGTGGGGCGGGGATGTTGGGTGACCCGGTGTACGTTTCCCCACCTCAGACGGTGGGGTCGTCTGAGATGGGCAGCCGGAATTTGGCAGGGATCGCATCAGATTGCCTGGAGCGATCGATGGCGGAAGCTTGCACGATTCGAGTAGTAGGGAGCGTTGAGGAGCTGGCGGCGCTTGCACCTCGGTGGGCGGATGTGTGGGGGTCTGATCCGCGGGCCAAGCCGTTTCAGCACCCGGCGTGGCTGGTGCCCTGGTGGAGGCAGTTTGGGCAGGAACGGCTGCTGGCGTGCACGCTTTGGAGAGGTGAGGAGCTGGTGGGGCTGCTGCCGACGTATGTGTACCAGCCTGAGGCGGGCGGGGAGCGGCAGCTGCTTCTGGTGGGGGCGGGGACGTCGGATTACCTGGACGGGGTGTTTGCTCCGGAGTGCGGGGTGGAGCAGGTGGGGGCGGCGCTCGCACGGCTGCGGGAGGAGGGCGGGTGGGATGTGGCTTACTTTACGCAGCTGGCGGCGGGGTCGCTGCTGGGGCAGGCGGTGGAGCGGCTGGGGGCGGTGGCGGTGAGCCGGTTTGCGGGGGAGAGCTGCTCGCAGCTGCCGGCGGTGGCGGTGGCGGGGCTGCCGAAGAAGGTGCGGGCGGAGGTGCTGTATTTTCGCAATGCGGCGATTGGGCGTGGGAAGCTGTGGTTGCGGGTGGCTTCGGAAGAGGATGCGCTGGGGATGTTCGAGCAGCTGGTGCGGCTGCATACGGCGCGGTGGCAGGCGGCGGGGGAGTCGGGGGTGCTGGCGGATGCGCGGGTGCTGGCATGGCATCGGGAGTCGGTGCCGGAGTTGCAGGCGGCAGGATTGCTGCGGCTGTATGGGCTGGAGCTGGCGGGGGAGATGGTGGCGGTGCTGTATGCGCTGCGGGTGCGGCGGGTGGAGTCGTTTTACCTGATTGGGTCGGCGCCGGAGTTTGCGGAGGTGCATCCGGGCACGCTGCTGACGGCGATGGCGATGGAGCAGGCGGCGGGGGAGGGCGTGGAGGTGATCGACATGCTGCGGGGGGAGGAGGCGTACAAGAAGTTCTGGCGGGTGACGGAGGTGCCGACGTTTGGGTTTGCGGTGCGGCGGGAGGGGATGTAGGCGGGCTATTGGAGGACGGCGGCTGGCTTGCGGGGCTCGAGCGTGCGGAGGAGGCGGCCGATGCTTAGGCCCTGGGCGAGGATCGAGAAGATGACGACGACGAAGGTGACGACGAGCAGGAGATTGCGCTCGGGGAGCGTGCCGGGGAGGGCGAGGGCGAGGGCGACGGCGAGGCCTCCGCGGAGGCCGCCCCAGGTGAGCACGAG
>CAXSDM010000129.1:0-7602 GCA_964235575.1 uncultured Acidobacteriaceae bacterium
TGCTCATCGCCTACACCGCTTGGGCCGCGCGCGACGAGCGCATGGCCGGTATGCCGGCACTCGTTTTCGCGAGCTTGATCGCGGCCTGTGGACCCATCTTGTATGGAGCGGCAAAACTCTTCCAGAAACGAAGCCGAAGCGTCCCACTCACCGCCGCAAAGTACGTCGAGTAGGACGGCTCGCGGCTAATTGTGCGGAACCGGCTTGGGCTCCGGATTCGTTTTGTTCTTGATGAAGCGATCCTGCGCCTCGACCACTTTGCTGCGTGCGTAGGCGGCATCGCGCCAGCCCTTTACCTCGACGCGCTTGCCTTCGAGATCCTTGTAAATCGCAAAGAAGTGCGTGATCTCGCGCAACATGTGCGGATAGATCTCCGAAAAGTTCCAGACGTCCTTGTAGCGCGGATTGCCCATACCAACGCACAACACCTTCTCGTCGCCAAGCCCTTGGTCAATCATCTCGAGCAGGCCAATCGGCCGGACCTCCATCAGGCACCCCGTGAAGCTCGGAGAGTCGACCAGCACCAGCACATCGAGCGGATCGCCATCGTCGCCCAGAGTGGACGGGATGAAGCCGTAATCGCCCGGGTAATGCACCGGCGAGTAGAGGTTCCGGTCCAGCCGGAAGACGTGCAGATCCTTGTCGTACTCGTACTTGTTGGTTCCGTCGCCGGGGATCTCGACGACAATATTGATCACTTCGGGACTCTTGGCGCCGACGGGCAACTCCATATAGTTAGGCATAAAGTTTGTCATCTTCTCTCGTTTTGGAAACGCTCTTTGCAACTGGGATTCGGTGCCGCTCCGCAAAGTACCGATGGAGGGAGCGGAACCTGAGTCAAGGGAAAGCACGTTCTAAGTCTATAATCGAAGTCGATGAAAGCCCATGTTTATGTCACGCTGAAGCGAACGGTGCTCGACGCGCAAGGCCAGACGATCGCCGACGCGCTAAGGCGCATGAGCTACAAGGGCGTCGAGGATGTGCGGCAAGGCAAGTACTTCGTGCTGTCGCTCGACAGCCAGGCCAGCGAAGCCGAGGCCCGCGGCGAGGTGGAGCGCATCGCGCGCGAGGTGCTCGTCAACCCCGTGATTGAAGAGTACAGCTTCCGCCTGGAAGCCTGAGTTCCGGGCTAACTGTTCGACCTGGCGCAAAAGGAGATCGGCCTCGACGCGCTTCGGTTGCATGCCGGATGCTAGGCTCAGGTCTGGGAGATCAACCAGCTCTTGAGCGATCCGCACGCGCACGAACCCGCCTCATTGAGTACCAGCAGCCGCTTCGTGCGCGCCTGCCTGCGCCAGCCTGTGGACCGCACCCCGGTTTGGTTCCTTCGCCAGGCCGGGCGCTACATGCCGGAGTACATGGCCGTGCGCAAGCACCACACGCTGCTCGAGATCTGCCGCACCCCGCAGGTCGCCGCGGAGGTGACGATCACCGCCGCTGAGCGCCTGGGCGTCGACGCGGCTATCATCTTTGCCGATCTGCTGCTGCCGTTTACGCCGATGGGCGTCGACTTCGAGTTCGTCGCCGGCGAAGGCCCGCAGGTACACACGCCCATCCGCACGCTCGCCCAGGTGCAGGCGTTGCGCACCGATCGCGTGGAGGAGTTGAGCTACGTCGCGCGGTCGATTGAGCTGGTTACGAAACACTTCGCGTTACCGCGTACGGATGGCGACCAGCTCGGCATCATCGGCTTCTGCGGCGCGCCGTTTACCCTGGCCAGCTACATGATCGAGGGCGGCAGCTCGCGCAACTACATTGAGACTAAGAAGATGATGTACAGCGACGGCGCAGCCTGGCCTTTGCTGATGGAGAAGCTAGTCGAGGTTCTCACCGGCTATGCGCAGCAGCAGGTCGAGGCCGGCGCCGATGTCATTCAGGTCTTCGACAGCTGGGCCGGCGCGCTCTCCGTCCCCGACTACCGCGCCTTTTGTCTCGCGCCAACCACCGAGCTCATCCGCCGCATCCGCGACCTCGGCGTCCCCGTCATCTACTTCGGCGTGGACACCGCGTCGCTCCTGCCGGCCATGCGGGAGACCGGCGCCGACGTCCTTGGCCTGGACTGGCGCACGCCGCTCGACGAAGGCTGGAAGGCCGTGGGCCCGGGCTGCGCCGTGCAGGGCAACCTTGACCCCATCACGCTGTTCGCTCCGGAAGAGATGCTGCGTGCGCGGGTCACCGAGATCCTCCAGCAGGCCGGTGGACGCCCTGGCCATATCTTCAATCTCGGCCACGGGATCGTGCCCGGCACCCCGGTCGAGAACGTGATCCGTGTCGTCGAGTGGGTGAAGGAGTTGAGCCAACGATGAACAAACAATTGCCCATCCTGCTGCTAGCGCACGGCACGCCCGACACCCTCGGCGAGATGGCCGAGTACCTCGGCAAGGTCACCGGCGGACGTGCCATGCCGCAGCACGTCGTTGAAGAGCTGCAGCATCGCTACGCCGAGATTGGCCTGCGCGAAGAGCCTCTCGCGGAGGGTCCGCCGCTGACCCGCTGGACGCTGCTGCAGGGCCGCCTGCTCGCCGAGGCGCTTGGCGTGCCGGTGTACGTCGGCATGCGCAACTGGCACCCGTACATCGCGGATGTGCTCGCCCAAGTGCGCGTCGACGGCGTCTCCTGCTTCAAGGCGATCTGCCTTGCGCCGCAGAACTCCCGCACCAGCGTCGGCCTGTATCGGTCTGCGGCGAAGAAGGCGAGCGAGGACCTGGAGATGGAGTTCGTCGCCGGTTGGAGCGAGCATCCGCTGCTCGCGCAGGCCTTCGCGCTCGAGCTTTGGCCGGCCTGGGCGGAGGCTTGCGCCGCACTCCGCACCCGCGTCCCTGTGCTCTTCACCGCGCACTCGGTTCCCTGCCGGACGATCATGGTCGGTACGCCCAGCAACCCGGTCAGTCCGTCTGCCCGGCCCGGCGCGCCGGTTCCTGCCGACGGCATCCAGAACTATGGCGCGGACCCCACGCCCGACCCCTACCCGGTTGAATGCAAGCGCACCGCTGCCGCCATCGCAGAAGCGCTCCGTCCGCTCGGGATGACCGAACGCGACTGGTACTTCGCCTTCCAGAGCCAGGGCGTGGCCGGCGCACCATGGATTGGGCCCAGCGTTGAGGACACGCTCAACGCGCTCGCCGCCGAAGGCCACAAGGGCGTGGTGCTGCAGCCTGTCGGCTTCTTGTGCGACCACGTCGAGATTCTCTACGACATCGACATCGCGTTTACCGAGACTGCCCGCGAGCTCGGCATGCAGCTCTGGCGGGCGCAAAGCCTGAACGACAGCCCCACGCTGATCCGCGCGCTGGTCGAGGTCGCGACGGGCGAGTTCGCCGCGCAGGTGGATGAGCCGGCGGTTCAGCCCGCCACCGCTCTCGTATGAGACCCGGCCGGCGCATCGCGATCGTCGGCGGAGGCATCGCCGGGGTCACCGCCGCCTGGCAGCTTGCGCAGCTTGATCGCCTCCAGGGCGGCCTGGAAACGACGCTCTTTGAAGCCTCGTCACGTCTCGGAGGTACGGTCGAGACCGTCTACCAGGACGGGTTCGTGATCGAGTGCGGCCCGGACGGCTGGGTGACCGAGAAGCCGTGGGCGCGCGAGTTGGCCAGGGAACTCCTGCTTGAAGACAAGCTCGTCGGTTCCCGCGACGCCGAACGCGTGACCTACATCCTCTCCGGCGGCCGCCTGTTGCCGATGCCTGACGGCATGCGCCTGATGGTTCCCACGGACCTCGCCGCGCTCGACCAATCCCCGCTCTTCAGCCCCGCCGCACGCGCCGCCTATGCGGCTGAGCCCGGACGCGCGGACGAGCTCCGCCGCGCGGCGCCGCTCACCGACGAGAGCATCGCCAGCTTCGTCCAGCGGCACTTTGGTGAGGAGGTTCTAACCAAGGTCGCCGCCCCTCTGCTCAGCGGCGTCTTCGGCGGCGACGTCGCCACGCTGAGTGTTCGCGCGGTCATGCCCGCCTTCGTCCGCATGGAGCAGGAACACGGCTCGCTGATCCGGGGCTTTCAATTGCAAGCCAGACGAGAAGCTGCGCACCCTATCTTCACCAGCCTCGAAGGCGGCACGCAGGTCCTCGTTGACCGCATGGCGTCCGAGCTTCGCCGCGACCGCGTCCGGCTCTCGACGCCCGTGACCGCGCTGGCTCGAGAAGGCGAGCAGTGGGTCGTCTCCACTGCCCATGCTGCCGACCGCTTTGACGCCGTCTTTCTTGCCACGCCCGCCCACGTCACCCGCGGCCTGCTCGCTCCCAGCGCTGCACGCATGGCCGCGCTGCATGAGGTGGAAGCCACCTCCGCCCTCATCGCCGCGTTCGCCTTTTCGAAAGAGTTCGCCCTCCCACGCGGCTTCGGCTTCCTCGTTCCTGCCGGCGAGTCGAACCGCCTGCTTGCCGCCACCTTTGTCGACCAGAAATATCCCGAACGCGTGCCCGAGCATAGCCGCCTGCTCCGCGCCTTTTTCGGCGGAGCCTCCGCCGCCGCCCTTGCTCATCAGTCCGACGAGGCTATCGCCGCGCTTGCCTTGCACGAGCTTGAGGCTCTGCTCGGCCCGCTGCCCCTGCCGGATTTCCGCGTCGTCCGCCGCTGGCCGCTCAGCCTGCCGCAGTACGGCGTTGGCCACCTCGATCGCATGGCCGAGCTCGAGCGCCTGCGGCAGGCTCAACCTAACCTTTGGCTGCTCGGCAATGCCTACCGCGGCGTCGGCCTGCCTGACCTCATCCGCGACGCCCGTTCCGCCGCCCACGAGCTCGTCAGCCGCTAAATGGAAAGCTCTCCGCGAGCTTCCACGGGCCGCCCAGGTAATGCCATAACTGCAGCCCAACTGCTTCCACCCGCCGCGCCTGAAACCCCGCCTGGAGTTGGGCCAAAAGCAGCTTCGCCCGCTCCGGAGTCGCCTTGTTCTGCACTACTACATGCGGCTGAAAGCGCTGCTTATCCTGCCCGCTGAGATGCTCGCGGAAGGCCTCCACAAGCTCCGCATGAAGATCGAGCAGCGGGCGAGACCCCACCTGGTACGCGACGCCGCGCCCCAGCATCCGCAGCCCGGTCACCTGCATCGTAAACGGCGCCTGAGCCTCCGCCGCCACGCGCAACGCCTCGTACACCTCAGGCGTGTCCGGCAGGGTGTGAAAGAGCGTCAGGTGGGCCGTTATCTGGTTCAGGTGCGCTGGAAAATGCGCCTGCCGCAAGCCCTCAAACCATGCCTGCGAAGCCTCATCCATCTGTAGTGTCAAGACGTTGGTCATCAGCTATTTCCGCTTCCAACGAACGCCGTCCTTCGAGTCCTCAAGCACGATCCCTTGCGCCAGCAGCTCGTTGCGCAATGCGTCCGCCCGCGCAAAGTTGCGCATCTTCTTGGCTTTGGTGCGCTCGGCCACCATCGCCTCGATGGCTGCATCCGGCAGCGACAGCATCGCTATTACTTCCGGCGCTGCCTCCTCGAGCCGCCCCTCGCGCTCCGCCCAGGCAAGCGCCGCGCGCGTAATGTCCGCATCGCGATCCGCCAGCACCGCAAAGACGCCGTCGAAGCGTTCCAGCACTTCGAGGATCGCCGCCGCGTTGCCCGCCCGCAGCGTGCCCGCATCCGCGGCCGAGTTTCCAGCGCGCACCAGGTCGAAGATCGCCGCCTTCGCCTCCGCCGTGTTCAGGTCGTTCGAGAGCGCCGCGTCGTACTCTGCCCGCGCCCGCTCGGTCGCCTGCGCAAGCTCCGCATCGAGCCCCTCGGCAAACGTTCCGCGCACGCGCTCGGCAAATGTTCGCAGCCGCTCCACCGCATGGGTCGACTCCGCCAGCCCATCAAACGTGAAGTTCAGCTGATGCCGATACGGCACGCTCATCAGCAGCAGCCGGATCGCCGAAGCCCGATGGCCTTTGAGCAGCAGGTCGCGCAGGGTATAAAAGTTTCCCTCGCTTTTGGACATCTTGCGCCCCTCGACCAGCAGAAAGCGCACATGCATCCAGTGCCGGGCAAAGGTCTGGTGGCTCGCCGCCTCGGACTGCGCAATCTCGTTCTCATGATGAGGAAACATCAGGTCTTCGCCGCCCGCATGGAGGTCGAAGCTCTGGCCCAGGAACTTGGTTGCCATGGCCGAGCACTCGATGTGCCACCCCGGCCGGCCCGCGCCGAGCGCCGTCTCCCACGCCGGCTCGCGCACGCCATTCGCGTCCGTCTTCACAGCCTTCCACAACGCGAAGTCGCGGGCGGCATCCTTGTCATACTCGTCTACATCGATGCGCGCGCCATCTTCCATGCCCGCAAAGTCCTTCTTTGAGAGCTTGCCGTACTCCGGGAACTTGGCGATGCGGAAGTACCAGCTGCCATCTTCGGCCTGGTACGCGATGCCCTGCGCGCTCAGTTGCTCGATCAGCGTCACCATCTCGGCGATGTTGTCGGTCGCATGCGGGATGACCTCGGGCCGCTCCACCCCGAGCGCATCCATATCCTCAAAAAATGCTTGCTCAAACTTCTCCGTGTAGGCGTCGATGCCCAACTTTGCGACCGCCGCGTTGCGGATGATTTTGTCATCGACGTCCGTCACGTTCATGGCGTGAAGAACCGCCATGCCGCACTGCTTCAGGTAGCGCCGCAGCACGTCCACGTGGATAAAGGTGCGGAAGTTGCCGATGTGGCCGTAGTCGTAGACGGTCGGCCCGCAGGCGTACATGCGGAGCGTTGCGCCGTCACTTGGGGCCAGCGGCTCGACGCGCCCGCTCATGGTGTTGAAGAGTTGCATGGTCAATCGTGTCTGCCTGTCAGTTGCCTTTGAATGAGCCGCTTTGGCCAGACTCGATTCTAGCCGACGCTCCCCAGGCGAAGCTGCGGCTGCGCTCCCATCGCTTCCGGCGCAAACTCCCCGGCGAGGTACTTCGGCCAGGCCGCCGCAGCGATCATCGCCGCGTTGTCAGTCGAAAGCGCCACGGAGGGGAATGCGACTGGCAGCCCCACCCGCGCCGCCTCCGCGCGAAACCTGCGGCGCAGCTCGCCGTTTGCCGCCACGCCGCCAGACACCAGCAGCCCGCGCGCCCCGAACGCCTCCGCCGCGCGCATCGTCTGGCGCAGCAGATTGCCGACCACCGCCGACTGAAACGACGCGATCAGTCCAAGCGTCTGGGCATCGCAGAGTCCGGCTGCCTCCTCGGGCTTTATTCCGGGCTGCGCCTCGAGCGTCGCGCGCCGCGTCTCGATTCCCGGGGCCATTGCCTGCGCCTGAACGTAGCGCAGCACGGCTGTCTTGATGCCGCTGAAGGAAAAGTCGAAGCGCAACCCTGCGTTCTCCTTCGGCTTGATCTGCCCAAAGTGAAACGGCACGGCACCCGGATCGCCAAAGGCTGCCAGCCGGTCCATCCACGGGCCGCCCGGATAGCCCAGCCCCAGCAGCTTTGCGACTTTGTCGTAGGCTTCGCCGGCCGCGTCATCCACCGTTCGCCCGACATTGCGATAGCTCCACGCGCCGGCCGCGGAGGCTTCCGCGAGGTAAAGGTGCGTGTGGCCGCCCGAGACCACCAGCGCCAGCAGCGGGTACTCCTCCGGCAGCGCGCCGCTGGCCCGCGACTCCAGGAGCACCGCGTGGATGTGGCCTTCCAGGTGGTTCACCGCGATCAACGGTTTATCCAG
>CAXSDM010000130.1:0-3745 GCA_964235575.1 uncultured Acidobacteriaceae bacterium
GGACAATGGAGCATTCGCATTAATGACCAATATCGTTTGTGTTTCGTTTGGAGTGGGGTCGATGCTTCCGAAGTTGAAATCGTCGATTATCACTGAGGAGGCTTCTTATGATTGCTAGAAAAGCGACAGATCGAATGGTTGCGATTCATCCCGGAGAATACCTTCGGGATGACTTCCTAAAGCCTCTTCAGCTCTCGGTCAATGCCCTGGCACTTGCCTTGCGAGTTCCGGCGACCCGCATCTCCGAGATTGTGAACGAAAGGCGGGGAATCACAATCGATACGGCAATACGGCTGAGTTTGTATTTCGATACCACGCCCGATTACTGGCTCAGAATGCAATCGGCTTACGACCTCACGGTCGGCACTGCTGAGTTGATGCCGAGACTCAGAAAAGAAGTGCAACGGCGGATCGGGCAATAGAAAGTTACGAGGCAGAGATGGCAACGCAAACCAAAGACTAT
This sequence comes from uncultured Acidobacteriaceae bacterium, assembly GCA_964235575.1. Taxonomy (GTDB): domain Bacteria; phylum Acidobacteriota; class Terriglobia; order Terriglobales; family Acidobacteriaceae; genus Edaphobacter. The sequence continues at coordinate 464 of CAXSDM010000130.1, forward strand.
TACGCGACGCTTGGGATCAAGAAAGATGCCTCGCAGGATGACATCCGCAAGGCCTTCCGCAAGCTCGCGCGCAAGCATCATCCGGACGTGAACCCCGGCGATAAGAAGGCTGAGGAGAAGTTCAAAGAAATCTCCGAGGCCAACGATGTGCTGTCGGATGAGAAGAAGCGCAAGGTATACGACCAGTTCGGGTTTTATTCCGATTCGATCGATCCGGCGGCAGCCGAGGCAGCGGCCCGTGGCGGCTACGGAGGTGGCTTTCCCGGTGGAGCCGGTCCCGGGCCAGGGTCTTCGCGCGGCGGCCGCGGGTCGGCGCAGGAGGTGCCGTTTGAGTTTGGCGGATTCGATTTTTCAAATTTCGCGGCCGGGTCCGGAGGCGCGCGCGGAGCGAGTGAGCCGCGGGAGCCGGCGGGCGGAGGCTTCGGCGGTTCGTTCAAAGACATTTTTTCAGGCATGTTTTCCGGTGGGCAGCGAGGGCAAACGCGCGGACCGCAGCCGGGATCGGACATCGAGTATCAGGTCTCGATCGATTTCTGGACGGCCATCCGCGGAGGCGTAACCAAGCTCGAGATCCAGCGGCAGGAGACCTGCCCGACGTGCAATGGCAAGAGTGTCACGGGCGGCTCGGCCGAGTGCCCGGAGTGCCATGGGTCTGGCCAGGTGACCCAGATGGGTGGGCGCATGAAGTTCAACATTCAGTGCCCACGGTGCGGCGGGTCGGGCCATGTTGAGAATACGTGTCCTACCTGCGATGGCGAGGGCGTGGTCGTACGGCGGGAGCCGCTCGAGTTTCGCGTCAAGCCGGGTACCCGGGATGGACAGCGGATTCGGCTGGCGGGCAGAGGCAACGCCGGGCTGAATGGAGGGTCGAAGGGCGACCTGTTCCTGATCATCAAGACCGGGCCACATCCTTTCTTCAGTCGCACGGGAGATGACATCGTGGTCTCCGTGCCGGTGACGGTAACGGAGGCGGCGCTGGGGGCCAAAATCGAGGTGCCGACCGTTGACGGGCGGACGCAGCTCAAAATTCCTCCCGGAACGCAGACCGGTCAGAAGCTTCGCTTGCGCGAGAAAGGCGTTCCTTCGGCGACCCGGGAAGGCGCGCGCGGAGACCAGATTGTGGAGGTCAAGATCGTGGTGCCGAAGGTGCAGGACGAGCGCTCGAAGGAGATTCTGCGAGAGCTTTCGAAGCTCAATCCGGAGGATCCGCGAGCGGAGATGCTGGCGGAAGGATAGTTTACGTTTCCTCGGAAAGTCAGAAGAGGAGTTTCAGCCCAAGTTGCAGTTGGCGGCTCGCTCCAGCTGCCGTGATCACGCCGGCGGTAGGGCTCTCCGCAGTCGCGGAGGTAAAGACAACCGCGTTGGGTGTCTGCAGGTTGGTATGGTTTAAAAGGTTGAAGAACTCCGCTCGAAACTGCAGGCGGGTGTGCTCGGCGACTTGGGTGGCCTTCAGCAAAGAGAGATCCCATTCCGCCAGTCCCGGGCCGGTCAGCGTGTCTCGTCCAAGATTGCCGACTGTCCCATTGGCGGGTGCCAAAAAAGCTGCGGGATTGAAATACTGAGCGGCTCTCTGCGCGGTACTGCCTCTGGTGTAGAAGCTTCCGCTGAATGCGGGATTGACGTTCGGGCGCACGGGGTTCCGGGTGTCGCCGGAGTTGGTCGGGTTGTAGCCAAGCTGCGGAGTCAAGGGAAACCCGCTTTGCAGCGTGACAATCGTGCTGAGCTCCCAGCCGCCCACCAGGCGATTCACCCCGGCCGGCGCTGAGGAGAGAAGCCGCTGTCCTGTGCCCAGCGGAAGCTCGTAGGTGCCGTTCAGCGCCGCGGCGTTGCGCACGTCCGTGGCCGCGGGGCCGTAGTCCAGCGACGGCAACGAAGGCACGGAGACGAACGCCGGCGTGTTCGCCGAGACACTTGTATTCCACGCCGAGCCGTCGTCCAGATTCTTCGAGAACGTGTAGTTGGCGCGAAGCTGCAGCCCTTTTCGCAGCCTGCGTTGATAGTCCACCTCGAGCGCGTTGTAGTTGCCAGACCCGCCCGAGACCCAGGATGTCGTGTTCGCGACCTGCGGATTCGCCTTGGTCGCCGAAGGGTAATACAGGGTGCCGGCAGGGAGGTTTGCCGGGCACGCTACGCTGGCCGAGCACACCACGAACGCCGGCTCGTTCTGGTCTTCGGACAGAATCTGGTGGTAGCTCCGCGAGCCGACAAAGGCAAAGGTCACCGAACCGAACGGCCCCAGCTGCTGCTCTACGCGCAGGTCATAGGCCAGCACGGTGGGCGTGGAGATGTCAGGCTGGACGTTCGAAGGCGAGATCAATCCCGCTGCACTACCGGTCGGATTCGCAATCGGAACTCCGGAGTAGGTCAGCGTCGTGTTGTACGGCGCGGCCTGGTCGAAGCGGTAATCCAGATTGTCCAAGAGCGAGTGGTGCAGGCCGAAGCCGGCGCGAACGCTGGTCTGGTTGCGGCCTGCGACGTTCCACGCCAGCCCGACGCGCGGCTCGGGCAGGAAGCGCGCGCGATTGTCGGTCAGCCCCGATCCGCCGGTCGAAGGCGTGCTGTTGATCACGCCGCTCGTGAAGCCGTAGATCGACGCGCGCCCATGCGCCTCATTCCAGCCGTCGGTTGATTCAAAGCGCAAGCCGCCGCGCACTTCGAGGTCGGCCAGCGGATGCCAGGTGTCTTCCACGTAGGCGGCGCCCATGGTGCTGCGCCAGTTCAGCGGCGTAGGGTTGGACACCACGGTGTAGGTCTTCACCGTTCCCGAAAGAAACGTCGCAAGCGAAGCGAAGGAAGCCTGCCCAAACTGGTTCTGCGCCAGGTTGTCATTCGATTGCAAACGCTGCAACCAGCCGCCCAGCTCAAACTGGTGATGGCCGCGCGAGTAAAAGATGTGATCGTCGAACGTGAACAGATTGCGCGCGATCGCGTTGTTTGAGCCGACGTTTGCGCCCGCGCCGGTGATCTGCGACGAGCCGTTCGACGCCGTCGATCCTGCGATCACAATCGCGCCCACCGGCTTGCCCGGCACAAAGCCGGGAACAGACGCTGCCAGCTCCGAAGGGACCTCGCCCAGGAAGAAGAAGCTGGCTCGCGAGAAGCCAAACCGGGCTGTATTCAGCAGGTGCGCCGTGAACACATGCTGCTCCTGCACACTTGTCACCTGCTCGCGAAGACTCTCGTCGATCAGCGAGAAAGGGTTCTGTGTCGGGGTGTTGGCCGTCGAATCATCGACCGTGAACACCCCGAAAAGCAGGTCGCGCGAGGATAGGTTGGCGTCGA
>CAXSDM010000130.1:3845-7368 GCA_964235575.1 uncultured Acidobacteriaceae bacterium
AGCGGCCCACCGAGCGAGCCGCCGAAATCGTTGCGCTGAAACTCCGGAATGCGCGCCTGATCGAAGTAGTTCCTCGCATCGAAGAACGAGTTGCGCGCAAACTCGTACACCGAACCGTGAACCGCATTGGTTCCGGAGGCCGTCACGATCGAGATCTGCGCTCCCTGGCGTTTGCCATAGCTGGCAGAGTAGGTATCGGCCACGACGTTGAACTCGCGCACCGCATCCACGCCCAGCAACTGGCCGCTCGTGCCGCCCGGAGTGACATTGATCAGCGAAGCGCCCGTGTACTCCACTCCGTTGAGCAGGTAGAGATTGTCCTGGGGCCGGCGTCCGGAGACAGAAAACATACTGCCGACCGACGAGTTCGACGTTCCGACCGAACCGCTGCGCTGGGCCGTGTAGTTCACCGTGGCGGGGTTCAACGTAATCAGTTGATCGTAGGAGCGGCCGTTCAGCGGCAGGTCTTTCACCTGGCGCTCGTCGACCAGGCCGGAGGTCTGCTGGGTCGTCATATTCACGGTGCTTGGCGCGTCCGTTACGGAGACTTGCTCGGACACCGATCCCGGATGAAGCGTGACCACGATGCGGCTCGCCTCTCCGACGGTGAGCGAAATATCCGTGCGCGATTGCGGGGCGAAGGCGTCGCGCGTCACCGTAATCGTGTAGCGGCCAATAGGAATCGACGGCGCTGCGTACGCTCCGGAGGCATCGGTCACCAGGCGGCGCTCGCCACCGGTCTCCTGGTTGTGAATCAGCACCGCGGCACCGGGAATCACAGCGCCTGCGGGATCCTGCACAGTGCCGCTGATCGTGCCGCCAACCACCTGCGCGTGCAGCATCACAGGAGCAATCAGCAATGAGGACAAGAGGGTGCGACGAACCATGGGGTTGTCTCCAGAGGGAAGGGCGTTTGCCATGCGTACGCGGCGGCGGTCAACAGGAAAGGCGGCAAGCGGGAGAAGACGTCAGCGGCAACAACAACACGCAAGCTCACACGAGCTTGCGGGGTTACAACGCTGACCGTGCTGCTGTGCAACGAAACGATGCAAAGTTATTTCCTTGAGGGGAAGCGAACCAATCGTCCTGAACACTAAGCCCGTAGCATCAGGCCACGGCAAACACCCGCTTCACAACAACAACAGCCGCGACAACGAAAGGCGGCTTGGTGAGAGGTCAGTGCCATGGCAGTAATTTAGCACACCCTTTCGACACGATTGTTCTATCGCTTCTCATTTGCTACTCTTGCGTCAGAGCCATGCACACCGCCCGCCAGCTTCGTTGTTGTTGTCCTCTCAACGCATAGCAGGCCGCGCCCTCCTTCAGTGCACGCTCTCCCACCGCAAAACTTGTTCATGCAGATCCCTACTGCAGCGCGATCCGCGACGCTCTCCACGGAGTAATCCAATGTCCACAGCCTTGACTCACCTTCAGCTTCTTGAAGCAGAGAGCATCCATATCCTGCGGGAGGTAGCCTCCGAGTTCGAGCGGCCCGTCATGCTCTACAGCATCGGCAAGGACTCTTCCGTCATGCTGCGGCTTGCGCAGAAGGCCTTTTTTCCCGCACCTCTTCCGTTTCCTCTGCTGCACATCGACACAGGCTACAAGTTCCGCGAGATGCTTGAGTTCCGCGACAGCATGGCAAAGGACGTAGGCGCGGAGCTTCTTGTCTGGCGCAACGAGCCTGCCCTTGCCGCCGGGACCAATCCCATCGCGCTCGATACTAAGCGCTGCTGCGGCCTGCTCAAGACCACGGCTCTGCTCGACGCGTTGAATCATTATGGCTTTACCGCGGCTTTTGGCGGAGCGCGGCGCGACGAGGAAAAATCCCGCGCTAAGGAGCGCATCTACTCCTTTCGCGATAAGGCCGGCCAGTGGGATCCCAAGAACCAGCGCCCCGAACTTTGGAACCTGTACAACTCCCGGATTCACCCGGGCGAATCGATCCGCGTCTTTCCTTTGTCTAACTGGACGGAGATGGACGTGTGGCAGTACATCCTTGAGGAAGACATCCCGATCGTCGACCTCTACTTCGCCCGGGAGCGGCCCATGTACCTGCGCGGCGACGCCCTGCTTCCGACCGAACAGGCCTTTGTCGCGCGGCCGGGCGAGCAGCCTGTGATGGTCCGCTCCCGCCTGCGTTCGCTCGGCTGCAGTCCCTGCACCGGGGCCATTCGCTCGGACGCCGACACGCTGCCGAAGATCATCGGCGAGCTGCTTGGGTTTCGCTCCTCCGAGCGCGCCAACCGCGTCATCGACCACGACCAGGAAGGCTCCATGGAGCTTAAGAAGCGCGAGGGCTACTTCTGATGGCGCAGCCCTTCAACGACCTTCTACTGGCTGCAAACGGAGCGCCCGCACGCGAACCAGAAGTCTGGGACGAGCGCATTCCAGACTTCAATCCGCTGTTTGGGCACGCGCCGGAAGCCGCGCCGCTCGAGATCTCTCCCAGCTTTGATCTGGCCGACTATTTGAGCGGCGAGTCCACCAAGGATCTTCTACGCTTCTCAACCGCAGGCTCGGTCGACGACGGCAAGTCCACGCTCATCGGACGCCTGCTGTACGACACGCAGAGCGTCTACGATGACCAGGTCCGCTCGATCGAAGGCAAAGGCACGACCGCGCCCGGCGTACTCGACCTGGCGCTGCTTACCGATGGTCTGCGCGCCGAGCGCGAGCAGGGAATCACCATCGACGTGGCCTACCGTTACTTCTCTACCGCGCGCCGCAAATTCATCATCGCGGACACGCCCGGCCATGAGCAATACACGCGCAACATGGCCACCGGAGCCTCCACCGCTTCGCTCGCCATCGTGCTCGTGGATGCGCGCAAAGGCGTCCTCATCCAGTCGCGCCGGCACGCCTGCATCACCGCGCTGCTGGGCGTGCGGCACATCGTCGTCGCGGTCAACAAGATGGACCTGGTTGGCTATGACCAGGCCACGTTCGCCGCCATCGAGCAGCAGTTCACCGCCTTCTTCGCCGAAGTGCAGGCCGGCTTGCAGGAGGTGCACGCACCGCAGTTGCACTTCGTTCCGGTCAGTGCGCTGGCCGGGGACAACGTCGCGCGCGGCTCAGTCCATATGCCCTGGTATCAGGGGCCTTCGCTGCTGCAGCTGCTGGAATCGGTTCCTGCCGCAGAAGGCGTCGCGAACCTGCCCTTTCGCCTCGCAGTGCAGCGCGTGATTCGGCCCAACCTCGACTTCCGTGGATTTGCCGGCCAGATCGCCGCGGGCACGGTCCGCCCCGGCGACGAGGTCCTGGTCCTCCCTTCCAATCGCAGGAGCCGCGTCCGCCGCATCGTCACCTTCTCGGGCGATCTCGAGCAGGCACAGGCGCCGCAGTCCGTCACCCTGGTGCTTGAAGACGAGCTCGACATCAGCCGCGGCGACATGCTGGTCTCATCCACTGCGCCCGCTACGGTCACCAGCCGGCTCACCGCCTCGCTGGTCTGGATGAATGAGGAGCCACTCGAGCGTGCGCGCCGCTATCTGCTGAAACACACCAGCCGCACCATCCCGGT
>CAXSDM010000131.1:0-7157 GCA_964235575.1 uncultured Acidobacteriaceae bacterium
TCCGTCGAAGCGGCCGCGCGGCCACCATCATCAGCGCACCCTCGCACATAGGAGCCCACAATAAGCTCCTCTAAACCACGCGAGCTATGCCGCCACCTTGTGCTCCAGCAACCGCAGCAGCGCGAACTCCTCATCCCGGAGCGCATGCAGCTTCCGGTCTACCTCGCGCTCCACGGCAGCTTCCATCTCCTGCAGCATCTCGCCGTTCAGATACTTGTCGAGAACCACCGGATGCACATAGCACTTACGGCACACGGAAGGCGTATTGCCCAGCCGCTTGGCTACCGACTTGATCGCTTCCACGACATTTTTCTTCGCCTGGGTCTGCGAGGCGTACGGCTCGAACTCCTTCAGCATCATGGAGGCCAGCACCGTTCCCGCCCAGGTACGGAAGTCCTTGGCCGTAAAGTGCTGCCCCGTGATCTCGTGGAGATAGTCGTTTACATCCTGCGAGTCGACGCCATGCCGGTTGCCCTCGTGATCGACGTACTGGAACAGCTCCTGCCCTGGAAGCTCCATGCACTTCTTCACAATGCCGGCCAGTTTGCGGTTCTGCACGTCGATCGTGTGGTGCACGCCGCTCTTGCCGGTGAAGTCGAAGGTGATGGTCGTTCCTTCGATATGCGCGTGGCGATTGCGCATCGTCGTCAGGCCGTAGCTCTTGTTCTCGCGAGCGTATTCTACGTTCCCCACGCGAATGAACGTGGTCTCCATCAGCCGCACCAGCGTCGCCAGGACTTTATTTCGCGGCAGCCCAGCCAGCGCCAGATCATGGTCCACGCGCTCACGTAGATGCGGCAGCGCATCGCCGAACAGCATCATGCGCTCATACTTATTCTCGTCCCGGACTTCGCGCCACTTGGGGTGGTAGCGGCTCTGCTTGCGCCCGCGCACGTCGCGTCCGGTGGCTTGCAGATGTCCGTTCGGCAGCGGACAGATCCACACATCGGTCCACGCCGGTGGAATGACGAGCGACTTAATCCGGCCGAGCGTCTCCACATCGCGCACCGGCTTGCCTTTTTTGTCCAGAAAGCGAAAGCCCTTAGCCGTCTTTCTGCGCTCAATCCCCGGCTTCGCGTCCGTCACATAGCGCAGCCCGGCTGCCTTTGCGCTGGCCTGCGGGTCCACCACGATGTCCAGCGGCTCTTCCGCTTCCGACAGTTGCTCCAGTTCTTCGATTGACGCCATGATTCGATTCGATGCGCTTCCCAGCCCGAATGCCTTCGGCTACTTTCCGTACAATGAAAGCATCGTGACTCTCGACTTTCTAGGAACCCTGCAGCGCACCCACCGGTGCGGAGATCTGCGCGCCGTCAACGCCCAGGAACACGTCGTCGTGATGGGCTGGGTCAACCGCCGCCGCGACCATGGCGACCTTATCTTTCTCGACGTTCGCGATCGCTCGGGCATCGTCCAGGTGGTGCTTGACAAGCAGCTCTCCCCCGAGGCCCACGCCAGGGCCGAAGCCGCGCGTCCCGAGTTCGTCGTCGCCGCCCGGGGCACCGTGCGCCGCCGCGCCGCCGGCCTTGAAAACCCCAAAATGGACACCGGCGAGATCGAAGTCGCGGCGACCGAGCTGCTGCTGCTCAACGACGCGAAAACGCCGCCGTTCTCGCCCGCCGAGGACGCCATCGCCAACGAGGAAGTCCGCCTCAAGTACCGCTTCCTCGACCTCCGCCGCACGGAGATGCAGCGTAACTTCCGGCTGCGCCACGAAGTCGCCCGCGCCATCCGCAACAACCTGTCCGACGCCGGCTTCCTTGAAATCGAAACGCCCTTCATGACCCGTTCCACCCCCGAGGGCGCCCGCGACTACCTCGTGCCCAGCCGCGTCCACCCGGGCGAGTTTTACGCGCTGCCGCAGTCACCGCAGATCTTCAAGCAAATCCTGATGGTCTCCGGCTTCGACCGCTACTTCCAGATTGCGCGCTGCTTCCGCGATGAGGACCTCCGCGCCGACCGCCAGCCCGAGTTCACCCAGATCGACCTCGAGATGACTTTCCCGCAACAGGAGCTGATCTTCGAGGTCGTCGAAAGCTTCCTGACCGCTGCTTTCAAGGCTGCCGGAATTGAGCTTCAGCCGCCCTTCGTCCAGATGACGTATGACGACGCCATTCGGCTTTACGGCATCGATAAGCCGGATATGCGGTTACCGCCGATGGTCGACCTCACAACGACTCTCACGTCCGAGCTTCGCGAAGCGCTGAAGATCGAACCCACGCTCCCGGTTCTCGGGTTCGTGATCCCTAGCTCCGGCGCCCTCAGTGGCACCCAGAAACGCGCCCTCATCGACGACATCCGCAAGTTCTTCGGTGACTGCGGACTCGACTTTCTTGACGCTGCTCGCCTCAAAACCAACGAGGCTTTCGCGCCGCTCGCATCCTCCATCGAGGCCTCACTCCACCCCGCCGGGGCCGATCTCCTCATCGTCATCACCCCCAAACTAGGCACTCCCGCCCGCTGGAACCACGACCCCCATTGGATCTACAAGCGCGTCGGCGCCCTCCGCCTCGAACTCGCCAAGAAGTTCGCCGACAAGCACGGCCTCTTTACCCAGACCGGCACCTCTGCCGACTTCAAGTTCTGCTGGATCACCGACTTCCCCATGTACGAGTGGGACGAGGAAGCCAAAACCTGGCAGGCCGCTCACCATCCCTTCACCAGCCCGCACGAGGAGGACATCCGCGCCGGCCGCCTTACCTCTGACAAAGGCGCCGTCCGCGCCCTCGCCTACGACATCGTCCTCAACGGCACCGAGCTCGGCTCCGGCTCCATCCGTATCCACCGCAAAGATGTCCAGGAGGAAATCTTCCAGTCGCTGGGCATGACGGAGGAGGAACAGAAAGCTCGCTTCGGCTTCTTCCTCGACGCGCTCGAGTACGGCACCCCGCCCCACGGCGGCATCGCGCTCGGGCTCGACCGCATCGTCATGATCCTCGCCGGAGCCTCCAGCCTGCGCGAGGTCATCGCCTTCCCCAAGACCGCCAAGGCGATCGATCTCATGGTCGACGCGCCCACCCCTGCCACAGACCACCAGCTCCGCGAGCTCAGCCTCCGCATCGCCGCCCGCACCTGATCGCGCGATGTCGCAAAATAGTTCCTAAACAAAACGTCGATCCTGCCGATAACTCCACTGTGGGAGAAATCATGCAGAATGCCGCCGTCAACCTGCTGAATCAGCCGCCTGAATACAGGCCGCAACTCGCCGTGAAAACAGCGAACTTCGACGCGTCCGCCGCGCGCCCGGAAAGCGAGAGCTCGCCCGCACCTTGGTGGAAGCGCCGGCTGCGGACAAAGTCGGCTCGCGCACTGCCTCTCCCATCCAGCTCCCAAACCGGCGTTCTCACCGCAGCCTTTGCTTCCATCGCCAGGCTGGCCACAGAGATGGCCAGCGCCGGCCCGCGCGCCTTCGCAGTCTCCATGCAGCTCGCCTTACAAAGCAGGGCCGCCGTCGATAGCCTGAGGCGGCAAACCGTGAACCTTGAAGAGCTCCGGCGCATCGCGGTCGAAACCGGAAGCGCCACCAAGGATTCTCGTACGCTCATCCATCAAGCCCAGCAGCTGATCGCAAATTGCGCGCTGCTCGCGGCGGGACGCTCCCGCCTGGTCGAGAAGCTCATCGAGGTGGTGGACCGGAGCCAGGCAAACTTCGCCGAACTCCACCCTCGCTTCGACGAGATCGAGCGCTTCGTGGCCACCATCCAGGAGATCGGCAATCAATCCAGTCTGCTCGCTCTCAATGCTGCGATCGAGGCTTCTCGCGCCGGAACCCAGGGCGCTGGATTCAATGTAGTCGCCCGCGAGATGCGCGTGCTCGCCGACCGGACGGAAGCGGCCACCAAGGAGATCCTCTCCATCACCGAGAGAATGCGGCGGTCGAGCGACGCCACCTCCGCGTCCATGCAGGAAGCTACGGCTTGGAGCGGGGAAAATCAGGACATTGGTCAAAGCGCCGTGGGGCTGATGCGTGACTGCACCACCATCCTGGAGAGTGCGGGACATGCAGCGGATCGCGCAGGATTGTGCCTGGAATCGCAGGCCGCTGTTGTTGATCAGTACCGCGAGGAGTGGCGCACGATGCGCGAAGGAGCTCGCCGATGTACCTTCGAAGCCGATGATTCCGCGGAACAGAGCACGCACATGGTTTATCTCACTGTGCATCTTGCCGAAGAACTTGGGCAGTTGGGCGCCGCTCTTCCGGTTCAGTCTCCCGCCGAGAAGGCGACTGTAACGGAGCAGCGACACACGCTGGCGGAGTGCGCCCTCGCCGGCAGCGCTCAGACAGGTCTCGCCGAGCTGAATCACCTTCGGCCGCACATCCTGCGATCTCTCGACGAACTGCTTGCCTTTTGCAAACGCCGGGGGCCCGCGTCGCGCCACCCCGCTGCCGACGATGACTCGCCGATGCCCGAGCTCTGCTTCGGCGGCATCAGCACGACGCAGAACGAGTCCCAGATCGATTCGATGAGCCGCAGCACAGGTCTGTTCACCACGCTTTTCGTCCTCTCCGAGGAGGTGGAACCGAGCTTCTATCGAATTACCACCTCGCTGCGCCGAAGCAATGGGCAGCGGGCGGTGGGAACCCAGTTGAATCCGCGCGGAAACGCCGCTCAGAAGCTCCTCAACGGGCAAGCCACGTATGGCTACGTCTATACGCTTGGCCTGCCGTTCCTGTGCGCCTACGCTCCTATCCTGGACGCCGCGGGGAAGATCATCGGCGCGGCGTGTACGGGGACTTCAGTCAAAGATGCCAACGATCCTGTTCTGCTGGCGGCGAGGGAGTCACGTACAAGCGAAGCTGACTGAGCCCAGGACTGCTGCTAAAGGTGCTTCCCGGGCTAGATCGAAAGACAGTCTCCTTCCTGTGTAAGGGAATGGTTAGCGGGAGGTTGTCTCTGCTGCGTATCTCTGGCCCGCGGTCTGCCATGAGTAAACCACGGTCTGGCGAATGGTTGCGCCGTCGCGGCGCTCGGTGATGTGTTCGCCGGTGAGAGCGACGAAAGAGTCGGAGAGGGAGCGGAGATTGCCCAAGAAAAAGGGCGACGAGGCTTGTGTATCGGCGGCGAAGGCGGCTGGTTCGGCGCTTCGGAGTGTCTTGCGGCCGTCGATGAGGCCGGTCAGGCGAGCATAGGGAGCGCGCTGCGAGGCGTGGTCAAAGCCGGCGAGGTAAACGGCGGAGCTTGCGGAAAGGACGGGTGGGCCGGGCTTCCGGAGAAGTTGCAGGATGAGGGCGCGGTCGTCAGAGAGGAATAAGAGTTGGCCTAGCGCGGGTGAGGAGCTAAGCGCAAGGAAGAGCGGCTTAGGGCCGGTGAGCGAGTAGAGGATATGGCCAGCGACGGTTTCGGGGTGGAACTCGATGCCGAGGGTGGAGGCGGTGAGGGTGCCGCGGAGGCTCTCCTGCAGCGCAGTTTGCAGGACTTGCGGGTTCCAGGCGGAGGCGGCCCGGAGCAGAACGGCAGAGTGGATCGGGACCCAGAGGCCGTTCGGGGTTGCGGGCAGGGAGGCGGAGCTGTAGGTCAGGACGGCGTTGAGGCCGGCGGAGGTGAAGACCTGGGTGAGTGCGGAGTTGGTGGAGGTGGGCGCGGCAGCAGGAGCGGGAGTGTCGATCGACGTTTCGAAATCGCTGTCGGTGCCGGACTCAGACGGGGTGAGGGATGGGTCGGAAGCCTCGGTCGAGGAAAGCGGGGTGAGCGACATACTGCCTAGGAGTTTGTCTTCGAGCGCGGCGACGGCGGCAGCGGGGTCGCCGGTACGCGTGGCGTGGAAGACGCCGGTGGAGGGAGCAAGGGCGGCGAGAGTTTCGAGGGCAGGCTCCGTGGCGAGGGTGGCGAGGGTCGCGGTGGCGGGTTCCGGATCTTTGGGCAGGAGGACGCGCTCTTCGCGGAATTGGGTGGGCTCGCGGTAGAGATCGGCAGCGGCGGCACGATACTGCTTCATCTGGGTGATGTTGCGCTGAATCCAGTAGCTGCGGAAGTACGGCGTAGGGACGAGGCGATCGAGATTGAGAACCATGCGCAGGACTGGAGCTGAGTTTGGTGCCGAAGGAGTGAGCGCGGCGAAGGCGTCGGTATACCAGGGCTCAGCGGCCAGAGAGGATGGACTGGAGGCGGAGGCGGGCTGGGCGAGGAGGCGCAGGGTGCCGGCGATGAGGTCTTCGCGGGTGGCGAGAACGAGGAGGGTGTCGCCGGGGCGGGAGACTTCGGCGAAGGCGACGGTGCGGGCATGGCCTTGCTCGGAGCCGGTGCCGCGGCGCATGTAGAAGGTCTGCTGACCGATGCGGCGCGGGGTGAAGGCGGCGCGGGATTGGAGGAGCTCGATGCGGGCGGACTGGCTGGGAGCGAGGTGGGTGATGTAGACGAACTCGAGGTTGCCGATGTCGTACCAGGCGAAGATGGAGCGGCGGCCGGCGATGGAGGTGAGGAAGTCGGCGTCGAAGCTGGGTTTGTCTTTGCTTTTGGGGTTGGCGGCGGCGCCTTCAAACTCGGCGCGGGCGTCGTTGAGGCGGCCGAAGAGGCGGGAGTTTGAGAAGACGCTGTGGTTGTCGGAGGCGAGCCAGGCGCGCTGCTCGGGGGAGGCGTTCCAGCTGGCGAGAAGCTGGGCGAAGTCGGGGGATTCGATGGTGAGCAGGGCGCCGGGTGGGAGGAGGGCGGCCATGCCGGCGTCGGCTGCGGGGCGGCGCGGGCGAGTGGCGGTTTGGACGGCCCAGGCGGCGAGTCCGCCGAGGATGGCGAGGGACAAGCAGAAGGTGAGAACGCGGGAGCGGGTCATCATCGGAGCTCCAGACGGGAGAGGTCGAGCGACGAGAGGCGGGGGCGGACCTGGGTTGACTGGTCGAGGGTGGTGTGAAAGACGGGGCGGCGCGCGGCGTTGAGGCGGTCGAGCGTGACGGTGGCACGAAGCTCGTCGCGGCGGCGGAGGAGGGCGGGGTCGGGGTGGGTGTCGGAGAGTTTGACCACGAGCTGGGCGTAGCCGAGAGCGAGGAAGTCCTGGTGGTCGCGCTCGTAGGCGGAGGAGAGAAGCTGGGCGAGGTGGATGCGGGTGGGCAGCGGGAGGGTGTTGGCCAGACGCGGCAGGAAGAGGGTGGGGATGGCGGGATCGAACGCTGGTTGGTCTGCAGTCTCTTCGGTGGCGGGCTGGTCGGTGGCGGGCTGGTCGCC
>CAXSDM010000132.1:0-7094 GCA_964235575.1 uncultured Acidobacteriaceae bacterium
GGCGACAACGCTGGCAACTACGGCACCAACGTCACCCAAAGCGTCATCATCGGCTCGCAGGCCGGCCTCTACACCCCCTCCGGCGCAACCATCGTCGGGCCGTTCGCCGCGGCCAACGCCACCAGCGCCGGAACCTTCATCGGCCTTGCCGCCGGCGGCAGCGTCACCTCGGGCAACTACGACACCTGCATCGGCTTCCAGTCCTGCGGCAATCTCACGACCGGCGCCAACAACACCGCCATCGGCACCGCCGCCGGTTTCGCCCTCACCGGCAACGAGTACCGCACGGTCGCCATCGGCGACGGCGCAACCACCATCAACGGGGCCAGCAATGCCATCCAGATTGGCTATGGCTTCAACGGCGTCTCAAACTCCGTCCAGTTCAACCAGACCCAGGTGGTTGACGGCAATGGCGACCTGCATACCGGCACCAACGCCCCGGGTCCGGGAGACCTGTGCACGCCGGGTGCCATCCGCATTGTGCTTCCGTACATCTACGCCTGTGTCGGCACCAACCAGTGGATGCGCGCGGCCCTCACGGCGTACTGAGGACCCAGGCGGGTGCCCTTGAGCAAACTCGCCCATCGCAACCATCTACCGTAAGTCGTATAAATCACGCCTTCTTCGCGTCTTCATACTCTTCGTTCCAGGCCGTCTGGATCGCCTCCAGCAGCGGCTCGGACGATTTCGCGGGATCCCCTCGAAAATCCGCCAGTTCGGTCACATAGCGATGCAAATCCGTAAACCGGACGGTGTACGGCTCCATGTCCGGGTACTTCTCCTGAAGTTGAATCCCGATCTCTTCGGTGTCGTTCCAGTCGATCTCACGCGGCATAGGTCTCTCCCGCAATCAGTCTACGGGACGGCGCTCCCTTGACTCACAGCCAGCCATGCCCTATGCTAACCACTCACGACCTTTCCGGTCGCGCTTTGTCCTGTGTGTCTTCGGGCGGCGTGCGGCTGGAGTCGACCTGGTAGAGGGTCAGCGATCCCATCGCTCGTGTCTACCCATACTGACTTCAGGAGCATCACGCCATGGCAGCCAAATGTGAACTTTGCGGCAAAGGCCCGCAGTTCGGCAACAACGTCTCCCACGCCAACAACAAGACGCGCCGTCGCTGGAATGTGAATTTGCGCCCGGTCAAGGCCAAAGCGGTAGGCGGCTCCAAACGAATGAGCGTGTGCACCAGCTGCATCAAGACCGGCAAGATCGTCAAAGCCTAGCTTCCCAGCAGATCTGCAAGCCCCGGCGAACCTCCTGCCGGGGCTTTGCTTTGCCTGTCGTCTATGCCGGCACTTCCTCAATACTCTTCGGCTCCCCAATCACCCGAGCGTTTCGCTGCGCCCGATACTTCCGCGCCTCCTCGTACGCCTTCAGCCGCGAGCGCATGATGTTACCCAGCGGCTGGTGCGCCGCCAGCGCGTGCCACGGCGTAAACGAGAGCTGCTCATCCACAAACAGCTGCCGCGCATCGGAGTACGTGTCCTGCGGCACCACCGTAATCCGAGCTACCGTCACCCACGGACTCCCCGGTTTGCCGTCCTTCTCCGTTTCCGGCCATGGCGTATCCGCCTTTTCGATCGGAAATGACTTGTCCTTCTCCTCCAGCGCGGAATCTTCCGCCAGGGCCAGCTGCACCTTGACGTCCCACACCGCAGTCTCATGCCGGAAGAAGTGCTTGATCAGCTCTTCGAGCGCGTTGTACTCCGCCCCAAGATCGATGTGCTTGCCCGTAAGCGCTTTCAGGTTCTCGGACGCCGGCGCAAAGCCGACCTTGGCGACATAGCTCCCGTACCGGATCGGCGCCACCGTTGAAAAGCTCTCGCCCAGAATATGTGTGGCCGGCGCGCCCAGTGACTCGAGCGCAGGCGACGGCAGATGCACCAGCTTCAGAGCGGCATTGGCCGTCTGCGCCGCCACCGATACCGCATGCTTCACGCCTTCGGGCAGCTCCAGCGTTTTGTCCAGAAGCTTCAGCGTCTTCAGAAAACCCGCAGCATCGGGCGCGGCAAAGGCGTTGGCATTCACGCAGACGAAGTCCTGGGTCGCCGCCCCGGCGTTCGGGGTAAGCTGCTCGCCCTCTACATTGAGCACTTTGAGGGCCAGGCCGCGCGGGCTTGACACGTTGTCTGCCAGCAAGTCACCGGGATTGGTCGAGAACCGCATGATTACCGGATGGCTGCCCGCCTTAGCGAACAGGCCCTGGGCGAACTCCGGCGGAAGGCCGGGCAGAACCTCCAGCGTCCCAACCAGCACCCCATGCGACTTGGCGTGCACCGGCCGGTACGCATGGCGATACCGCGCTGCCATGGTCCGGGTAATGTGCTGCATGGTCCGCGAGATCTCGTCGAAGACAATGTGCTCGTCGGACGCGGGCTTCTCCACCGACGGGGTATAAGCAAGGTAGGCAGGCATGAAATCCCCTTCGGTACGAAGATGATGAGACGCGGATTTGGATGCATCCGGGCTTTGAAGCCGCTGTCCAATCGTGAGAGGATTTCTCCATGAGCGATTTCATTCCGAAGCCAGGCAAGATCAAGATTGGCGGTCTCGGGCGGGCGGCGCAGAAGCTGCAAGCAGCGCGCGAAAAGGCAGAGCAAGGCAAGAGCGGCGCAAAGCAGGCTCCGAACACGCCGGTTGCCTCATTCAAAGCCAAAGACTCGTTTGCCAATACAAAAAAGACGACCTTCCAGAGGAAGGCCGTCTAGTGGGTCAAACTGCGTTCGGTTACTTCTTCTCGAAGGCCAAGGAGGCGGAGTTCATGCAGTACCGCTCGCCCGTGGGCCGGGGACCATCTGGGAAAACATGTCCCAGGTGCGCTCCGCACGTAGCACAGGTAATCTCGACCCGGCGCATGCCATAGGTGCGGTCCTCGTGCGCTTCAACGGCGTTCGTGCTGATCGGACTCCAGAAGCTGGGCCAGCCGGAGCCTGACTCGAACTTCGTATCCGAGGCAAACAGCGGGGCTTTGCATGCGGCGCAAAGGTACGTGCCAGTCTCGTGATTGTTCACCAGCGCTCCGGTAAAAGCGCGCTCGGTCCCTTTCTCGAACATGACGTGAAACTGCTCCGGGGTCAGTTCCCGGCGCCACTCTTCAGGCGACTTCTGAATCCTGGGACGCGGCTCGATGCTGCTTGCGGCTTGGGACATGGTGCGGTCTCCTCTGCGTGTATTTCCTCCAGATTAGATGCACTCGGAGCTTTACTCGGACCCTCCACGCAGCGGCGCCTTCGCAATCACCTCGATCTCCACCAACGCGTCTTTCGGCAGCGCCGCAACCTGTACCGTCGAGCGTGCCGGCGCGACTGCCCCGTCCGCCGCGAAGTACCGCGCATAGACCTCGTTCATTGCCGCGAAATCCTTCAGGTCTTTCAAAAAGACCATCGTTTTGACCACCTGCGTCAACTGCAATCCCGCCTCGGCCAGGATTGCCTTCAGGTTCTCAAGCACCTGCGTGGTCTGCTCGGCGATGCCGCCCGGAACGAACTCGCCCGTGGCCGGATCGATCGGAATCTGGCCCGAGGTGTAGAGCGTGTCGCCGACCCGGATCGCCTGCGAGTAGGGGCCGATGGCGGCCGGAGCAGCCAGGGTAGAGATCGCCATCTTGCCCGGCGAAGTGGAAGCATTCTGCATGGGCCGATTGTAGCGCGGGGGGTCTGGCCGGGAAACACTGCACGCCAAACCCGCGAAGACCTGGTCCGTCCGCAGCAGATTTCAGTAGAATGGACTCGGCGCACCCGCGCCCTGAAGGACGGAAAGCATGGCATCTGCAATGGCGAGCATCGTCGCCCTCAAGGAAACCCACGGCCAGCTCAAGAGCCGGATGGAAAGAACCGTAGACGACTTCCGCGCGAACCTGCTCTCCGCACGCACCGGCCGCGCCAGCGTCCACATGCTCGACCAGGTCAAGGTCGACTACTACGGCACTGACACCCCGGTCTCGCAGGTCGCGCAGATCACCACGCCCGAGGCGCAGCTCATCCTGGTGCAGCCTTGGGAGATCTCCCTCGTCCCGGCTATCGAGAAGGCCATCCGCACCTCCAACCAGGGCTTCAACCCCATGCACGATGGGCGCATCATCCGCGTGCCCATTCCGCCGATGAATGAAGAACGTCGCAAAGAGGCCGTCCGTAACCTGGCCGCGGTGCTCGAAGGACACAAGACGAGCATGCGCAACGTTCGCCGCGACGGCAACGAGGCCATCAAGAAAGCAGCAAAAGATAAGTTGATCTCCGCCGATGACGAGAAACGCGCCACCGAAGAGGTCCAGCAGCTGACCGATGCCGAGATCAAGCGGCTTGACGAATTATTTAAAGCAAAAGAAAAAGAACTGATGACGGTTTGACTTCGTACTCCCATCAGTACGTGGCGCGACCCTAACGGCCCCATGCCAAAAGTTCACGTTTAAGCGCCTTTCAGAGCGCTTCGATCCTCTGTTCCTTTCCCCTGTTGTTGGCATTCTCTGTCTAGGACGGTTTGACCATGGCATTCCTGACTCGCCCGCGGTTTACCTGGCGGCTGCGCACCCGCAGCCTTCCCCTGGGACGCCGGACGCTGGTCATGGGTATCCTTAATGTCACGCCGGACAGCTTCTCCGAGGAACACCGCTTTCCCAACCCGGCAGCGGCGGTCGAGCACGCGCTCGCCATGCTGGACTGCGGCGCCGACCTGATCGACCTGGGGGGCGAGTCCACCCGGCCCAACTCCACCCCGGTTACGCCGAAGCAGGAGCAGGAGCGCGTTCTACCCGTGCTGCAGGCAATCCTCAAGGCCCGCCCCGACGCGATCGTGTCCATCGACACCTACCATGCCTCCACCGCCGAGCGTGCACTCGCGTTGGGTGCGGAAATTATCAATGACGTCTCCGGCCTGCTTTGGGATCGCGAGATGGCCGCCGTGCTGGCGCGGTACCAGCCCGGAGCCATCCTGATGCATACCCGCGGCGCCCCGCGCATGTGGAACAATCTGCCTCCGCTGCCGCACGCGGACATCCTGCCGCTGCTGGTCTCCGGGCTTGCCCACATCCTTAGCGTCGCGCGCGCGGCAGGCATCCCGCGAACTAATCTGGTGCTCGACCCGGGCTTCGGCTTCGGTAAGGCAGGCGACGAGAACTTCACCTTGCTCGCCCATTTCGCGGAGCTTCACCAGTTTGCGCTGCCCCTGCTGGCGGGCGTCTCCCGCAAGCGGTTCCTCACCGCGCACCTCACGCACACTCTCCCGCAGGCGCGAAAAGACGCGACGACTGCCGCCAACGTGGCAGCCATTCTCTCCGGTGCGCATCTGCTCCGGGTGCATGACGTCCTTGCCGCCTGCACCGCCGCGTCGGTGGCCGACGCCATCCTCGGCTCAGCGGAGCCGGACGACGAGATCCATCCCTCCGGCGTGCGCAAAACACCCTCCGGCCAGCGGATTATTTAGGAATCTTGGCTCTGAGGCTCTTTCATTTTTATTTTGTTGTCATTCCTGAAGAGAATCTGCGTTTGCTGTCCGGCCGGCAACCACGGCCCATGCCATCCGCCTCCCAAGAAAGTTGTATATACGCGGTCCGGAAAGAAACGCGTTCTGGGCCACATCTTCTGATACGCTGAGTGGCGAAGGAAAGACGAATATGCTAATTGCCGTCCTACTGGTCCAGTTCGTGATCCTGGCTTTGCTTGCCCTTCTATTCCTCAGGCGAGCCCCGGCATCGGCTGCACCCGACGTCCGGGCTCTCCAGATGCCTGACCAGCTGGCGCGGGTGGATGCCCGGGCGGAAGCTCTCGACGGCCATGTGCGGATCGCGTTCGCGCAAATGCGGTCCGATCTGCTGGCGGAGACGCATGCCTCCCGCGAGGCCAGCGCCAATTCAGCGGCCGCGCTGCGAACCGAGATCACCCATTGTGTTGCGGCGCTTGGAACCGCTCTGACCGCCGGCCTGGATAGTTTCCGGGCCGACAACCAGGGCTCCGCGGAGGCTCTGCGCACAGTGGTGCAGAGCCAGCTGGACGGCTTGGCACAGCGGCTAAGCGGCTTCGTCGCGGAGAATACGCGTCATCAACTGGACGCGCAGGCCGCTCTGCATGCCAGGCTCGCCGAACTCGGCAACGCCAGCCTGCAGGACGGGGACCGGCTACGCAAAGCCGTGCAGGAGCGTCTCGATCACCTCAACGTCACCAATACGGCGAAGCTCGATGAGATGCGCGCCACGGTTGACGAGAAGCTGCACGCCACGCTGCACACGCGCCTTAGTGAAAGCTTCGGCCAGGTCACCGACCAGCTGAATAAGGTGCACACCGGCCTGGGCGAAATGTCCAAGCTCTCGGAAGGCGTCGACGACCTGTCGCGCATCTTCACCAACGTGAAGTCGCGCGGCGGGTTTGCCGAGGTGCAGCTCGGCATGCTACTCGAACAGATGCTCGCGCCTTCGCAGTTCCTGCGGAATGCGCGTATCAAACCTAACACGCAGGAGGCGGTGGAGTTCGCCGTACGCTTTCCCGGCCAGCACGGGGAGGCGCTGCTGCCGATAGACGCCAAATTCCCCCGCGAAGCCTGGGAGCGCCTCGAAAACGCCTACGCAGCGAACGACCCGGAGCTGCTGGCCGCGGCGGGCAAGGCTTTTGAGGCGGCCATTCGGATTGAAGGCAAGCGGATCTGCGAGAAGTACATTTATCCGCCGCGCACCACCCCGCACGCAATTATGTTTCTGCCCACCGAAGGGCTTTACGCCGAGGTGATGCGTCGCGATGCCTTGCAGGCGGAGATTCAGTCCAAGTGCCAGGTCACGATCGCCGGGCCGTCCACGCTCTCGGCTATCCTGACCAGCTTCCAGATGGGCTTCCACATGCTCGCGCTGCAGGAGAAGGGAGACGAGGTCTGGAAGGTGCTGGAATCGGCCAAGACCGAATTCGGCAAGTTCGGCACACTGATGGACAAAGTCGAAGGTGACGTTGGCAAGATTCAGAAGACACTCGCGGATGTCGGAGTACGCACCCGTGCCATTAACCGCACCTTACGCGAGGTAAGCGATCCTGCGTCGCCGGAGCTGGCTAACGGAACGTTGCGCCTGGTCGCGAACGGGGAGGAGAGCTGACCTTACTTCCTCAGGCCAAGCTTC
>CAXSDM010000133.1:0-4724 GCA_964235575.1 uncultured Acidobacteriaceae bacterium
CCGCCCATCGTCTCAATCGACAACGTCAGCGGAGTCACGTCGAGCAGCAACAGGTCCTTCACCTCGCCGGCCAGCACGCCCGCCTGCACCGCCGCGCCAATCGCGACGACTTCATCCGGGTTCACGCCCTTGTTCGGCTCCTTGCCAAACAACTCCTTTACCATCTGCTGGATCTTGGGCATGCGGGTCTGTCCGCCGACCAGCACCACCTCGTCGATCTTAGAAGCATCGATCCCGGCATCCTTCATCGCTTGCCGGCACGGGCCGATTGACTTCTGGAGCAGGTCGTCAACCAGCGACTCCAGCTTGGCGCGGGTCAGATTGCGCACCAGGTGCTTCGGTCCACTCGCGTCCGCAGTGATGAAGGGGAGGTTGATCTCCGACTCCTGCGCCGTCGAAAGCTCGATCTTCGCCTTCTCCGCCGCGTCCTTCAGGCGCTGCAGCGCCATCTCGTTACCCTTCGCATGCAGGTCAAGCCCGGTGTCGGACTTGAACTCCGAGATGAGCCAATCCACGATGCGCTGGTCGAGATTGTCGCCGCCCAGGTGCGTATCGCCATTGGTCGACTTCACCTCGATCACGCCTTCGCCGACTTCGAGGATCGACACGTCGAATGTACCGCCGCCGAAGTCATAAACCGCGATCGTCTCGTCCTTCTTCTTGTCCAGGCCATAGGCGAGCGCGGCCGCGGTCGGCTCGTTCACAATGCGCTTGACATCGAGGCCTGCGATGCGGCCCGCATCCTTGGTCGCCTGACGCTGCGCGTCGTTGAAGTACGCCGGCACCGTGATGACGGCCTCGGTGACCGAAGTCCCAAGATAATCTTCCGCAGCCTTCTTCAGCTTCTGCAAAATCATCGCGGAAACTTCAGGCGCGGTGTACTCCTTACCCTGCGCGGAGATGGCGACGTTATCGCCCTTCTGCACCACCTTATAGGGCACCATCTTCATCTCGTCGCCGACTTCGTTCATGCGACGACCCATAAAGCGCTTGACCGAGAAGATCGTGTTTTCGGGATTGGTGATGGCCTGACGCTTGGCTACCTGGCCCACCAGCCGCTCTCCGGACTTGGTAAACGCCACAATCGACGGCGTCGTTCGCCCACCCTCTTCGTTCGCGATGACCTTGGGCTCGCCGCCTTCCATCACGGCCACGCAGCTGTTGGTCGTGCCCAGATCGATTCCGATAATCTTTGCCATTGGTTAACTCCTCAAAAGTGCTTCTTTCAGACCCAAAGGGCCCGGATACCGCTTCAACATCTTTAGTTATACGATGTGAGCGTAGGTATGTCAAGTTTCTTTAGCTACTTTGTAGCCCGAAGAGGAGCTGCTGGTAGCAGCGCACCTACTACGGCGGAGAGGAGGGTATGCCTGGGCTTGAGGTGGGGCTGGTCGTGGGATTAGTCGGCGCGCCAGAGGTCACGCCGGGCACAGTGCCCGACGTTGGCGAGGCCAGACCAGACGCGGTTCCCAGGCTGCTGGCCGAACTCGAGGACACGCCTCCGCCCAGCAGATTGGCCTTGGCGTAGAGCTGCTCGATGCGAGGGTCGTAGAGAAACTCCCAAGTCTGGTACGTCGTCTGGTCGTTAATTACGAGCATCGCGTCGCCTGACTTTGAGCTGCCGATGCCCATGATCGGTCCCCCCGACCCGGTCGCGTCGGTGGCGTTCTGGCTCGAGATGCCCGAGCCGGCGGTTCCCGTACCGGTTGTACCACTGCCTGACGTCGCGCCTGGCAGGCCTATGCCGCTGGTTGCGCCGCCGGTGGCTGGCGAGACGGCACCGGTCGTGGTTGAACCGAAGCTTCCTGCTGCGCCTGAGCCGAAAGCTCCCGGGCTGCCGGCTCCTGGGCTCGTTCCGCCAAAGGCAGGGCTGCCTGCGCTGCTTCCGCTCGAGGCGGTGGTGCTGCCTGTGGTACCCGTCGTGCCGCCGCCCGTGGTGCTCACCAGACTGGAGGCTGAACCGAGCCCCGCCTGCAGCCCGGGAAGATCCTGACCGAAGAAGCCCTTCACCTTGGTCTTGTTCTCGCCCACGTGGATCAAGCGCCAGTCGTCTTTGCCGGTCAGCGGGTCAAGATACTTCTCGCGGAGGAAGCGCTGATGATTGGTGTTTTCAAGCTGCTCGACCGAGCTTGGGTAATGGTTAAACTTTTTGTAATACATGCGAATGGCCCGCACATACTGGTTCGCCCGATGCTGCGACTCGATCTCTTTCTCGCGCTGCATCTCGCGCGCCACCCTGGGCGCGGCCACCGTCAACGCCAGCAGCACCAGGAAGACAAGCACAATCGCTCCAACCAGGAGAAAGCCCTCGTCGCCGTGCTTCCTGGCTGCCCGCATGGCCGCCGCTCAGTTCCCGAGCAGAGGCAAGGTCTGCTTGTTGTTGTTGGGAATATCCTCAACCAGGATCGAGTTCAGCGCGATGGACACGACGCGGTACTTGCGCTGCACCACATCGCCCGGCGAGGCGAGGAACACATCGTCGCCGTTCAGCAGAAACGCCCGCCGGGAGCCATTGGCTGCTGTTGCCGTTCCAAAGAACTTCAGGGCAATGGCCGGAGGCGGAGGAGGCCCTGAGTTCACCACCGGCTGACTTACCGAGGTCAGGTTCGGCCGGGGAGGAAATTTCGGCTGCACCACGGCAATCGTCTTCACCGCCGCAGGCTCCGCTCCGGCCGCGAAGATGTTGCGTCCTCTGCCCCGATAGACCAGCGACTCGGTTGCGAGCATCGCCTCCATGTGCAGCGTCGGGTCAAGCTGCGCCGCCGTCGTTCCCAGTTTCTGCGCGGCTGAGCTCTTGCCGCTGGCTGCGGGCGCGGCAACCGCCACCGGAACTGGCGCCGGAGGAGGTGCGGACGGTCCGCCAAACAGCTCGTTGTAGATGACGCCGAGCGCGATCAAGCCGAAAAAACCGGCCACCACCGCCAGTCGCAGCTTCTTCTTGTCTTCAGTGCCGAGCTTCATTGCGGGCCTCCCGGCTGGGCCGCGGCCGCCTTCGCCGCTTGTGCATCCAGATCCTTATCGAGCGCCGAAGACGGAGAGTTCTCAACGATCGCCGCCTGCACCTCGCCCGGCACCATCCCGCGCAAATAGGTCGTCAGCCGGATGCGCAGGTTCACCGTTCCGCTCTGCTGGCCGGTGAGGGTCACGCCGTTGATGACGAAGAACACCCGATCGCGCTCCAGCCCGTTCAAGAACAGCACCAGCGAGCGATAGTCGCCGGTCAGCGATGCGTCCATGCGTACCTCGGTCAGCTGGCTGACGCCCTGCGCCGCCACCGCCGCCTGAGCGTAGTTCACGTGGGTCAAGCGCACATTCTGCCGCTTGGTCAGGCCGCCCAGCTCGCTCAGCACCTCGGAGTAGCTGACCGGCAGCCGGTCGGCGTAGAACCGATCCGCTTCCTGGCTGGCCCGGGTCAGCTTGACATCCAGCCCTTCAAGCGGCCTGGCCTGGAGCTCGGCCGTCTTCAACGCGACCTGCTGGCTGGCGACCGCCTCGGCGTCCTGACCCTTCGCCTGCTGCCACAGAACTCCTATCTGGATTAACAGATAGAGGTTTATCAGCAGGATAACTGCCAGACCGGCGTAGTGGAGCGAAAGCGGCGTCAGCCAGTCGCGGCTCCGTTCCCGGAGGCTGGTCGCGAACGCACTGGGCCTTCCGCCAGGTGTGGCTATGGGCGTCATTGTGAAACCACCTTGCGGCCGTGAGATGCGTCCGGGCCGGCCGCCGAAACCTGCGCCGCCGTGGGCGCAAGCGGGTTGTAGCCGCTGAAAATCTCAAACTCCACTCCATTGCCCGAAGCATCGTTGGGCGTCGCGCTTACCGTCCGCACGCCTGCCGTCGTTGCAGCGGCACCCTGCCCAAGCGCCTTCGCCTTCTCGGCCGTCAGCGCCGACTCACCCGCCAGCCGCGGTCCCACAAACCTGCGCGAGCGTTCCAGGTTCCTCACCAGCTGGATCGCGCGGTCGCGGTCTCCGGTCACCCGCAGCCGAATCGACACATCGCCCTCTTTCGAGATCACCGGATCGATGCTCGTCACCTGGATTCCCGCCGGAACCATCTGCTCCAGGTCCATCATGACCGCCGTCCAGCTAAAAGCCTTGTGGGCAAACAGCGCGTTTAGAAACTGCGACCGCTCCAGCACGCCCAGGTTCTGCGGCTGGCGCATGCGCGCTTCATTTGCGGCGCGCTGCTGCTGGTATGCAGCCGTCTTCGCCTTCAATGCGTTCATCTGCTGCGCCGCGGCAGCTGCCCGCGCACTCAGTCCGTACACATAGAATCCCAGGAGAAGCGACAGCAGCGACAGCCCGGCGATCGCCAGGCGCAGCTTGGCATAGAGGGGCCGAAGCTCAACAAACGGGCGTGTCGCGAGATTGATCGAGATCCGCATGCTTAGCTCCGCAACGCTCCCCGCACGCCGGCCATCCAGCCATGCGGCACGCGCGTTGAGACTGCCCCCGCTCCCAACATGGCCGGCTCAATCATCTCGCGAACGCGGATCTCGTCCCGGCTGAATCCGGCGCTTGCCAGCAGCGCACCGAGCGACTCGGCCCCCAGCGTTCCGGCCGTCAGCACCTCGCCCGGCGGCAGCCGCAACGTGTCTTCAAAGTAGGCGGTCGCCACGCTGATCGCCTGCGTCACCTCGCGCGCCGCGGCCGACATCCGCTGCGGCTCGAGCCCCGGTGCATCCGCCACCGAGGACGACGTCACGATGGCTTCGGCCAGCG
>CAXSDM010000133.1:4824-7037 GCA_964235575.1 uncultured Acidobacteriaceae bacterium
GACCGCCTCGAGCGCCTTGCGCACCGCAGCCACCGCGGCCGGCCGCCCAGGCACGTTGCCGGCCTTCAGACCGGGCACCACGATTCCCTCGGGAAACACCGAGTAGGCGATCGCCGCAAGCACGGCCTCGGCGTCTTCGGCGCGCGCCGCGACGACGCCTTCGGGGCGAATCTCGATCGCAAGCCGCGGACGACTGCCAAGGGATGTGGGAAGAAGTGCCATGCGTTCCTTAGACTACCCTCTCGTTCACAGAGTGCCGCTGCTGCTGCATGGAGTTCGCCTCAAATCTTCCAGGATGCAGGGTCATGCAGCCACTTCAAACGCCTGCACGTGCGTGGTCGGCTGTGGAATCGGCAAGCCTTGCTCCTTCATGTCCTCGATCCAAAGCTCAAG
This sequence comes from uncultured Acidobacteriaceae bacterium, assembly GCA_964235575.1. Classification (GTDB taxonomy): domain Bacteria; phylum Acidobacteriota; class Terriglobia; order Terriglobales; family Acidobacteriaceae; genus Edaphobacter. Next base: position 5,218 of record CAXSDM010000133.1, read on the forward strand.
CCCGGTCCTGGCATTCTGCTGAACCTCTTCAAGCGTGCCGCCATTGACCAAAATGACGGGAAGATCGAGAAAGTATCCTCCCCAGGTTCCATCTTCTGCTCGTTCAAAAAGCGCCGTGTAGTGAGCCATCAGAGTAACCCCGCCTGCTTCAAAATAGCTTTCTCAATCCCAATCTTGACATCGCCGCCAAGCCCATGGGCTGGAACGATGACGGTGCCCTTCTTTGTCGGATGGCGATACTTCTGATGGCTGCCCTTCGTGCTTACCCAGTACCATCCGTCCGCCTCAATTAGCTTGATGATGTCTCTGAACTTCATCGCCAGGCGTTATCGGCCTGCCTCGATGAATGTCACCTTGTTGATCTCCTTCAGCGTCGTCACCCCATCCCGCACCCGCTCGAGCGCCGAATCGCGCAGAAACGCCATCCCCTTGTCGCGCGCCTTCTTGCGAATCTCACTTCCCGGCTTCTTGGCCAGCAGCATCTCGCGGATCTCGTCGTCCAGCTCCAGAAGCTCGTGGATAGCCGAGCGCCCGCGAAACCCGGTATCGGCGCACTCCATGCAGCCCGCGCCCTCGCGGAAGCGAAAGCCGCGCCACTCGTCCGGCTCCAGGCCGCTTGCCAGCAGCTCGGCCTCGGAGTAAATCACGTCGCGCACGCAGAACTCACACACCGTCCGCACCAGTCGCTGCGCCAGAATACAGTTCAGCGCCGAAACGAAGTTGTACGGTTCGACGCCCATGTTCAGGAAGCGCCCCAGCACGTCGACCACGTTGTTGGCGTGGACGGTCGTGAACACCAGGTGCCCGGTCAGCGCAGAGTTGATGGCGATCTGCGCCGTCTCAGCGTCGCGGATTTCGCCGACCAGGATCTTGTCCGGGTCGTGCCGCAGGATCGACCGCAGCCCGCGCGCAAAGGTCAGGCCCTTCTTCTCGTTCACCGGAATCTGCGTGATGCCGCGGATCTGGTACTCGACCGGATCCTCAATCGTGATGATCTTATCTTCCTCGCTCTTGATCTCGTTCAGCGCCGCATAGAGCGTCGTCGTCTTGCCCGAGCCGGTCGGTCCGGTCACCAGCACCATTCCGTACGGCTCTTTAATATATCGGCGGAACCGCTCCAGATCTTTAGCCGCAAATCCCACCACATCGAGCGAAAGTTTCGTGAACTTCTCGCTCATCGATTCCTTGTCGAGCACACGCAGCACGGCGTTCTCGCCATGCACGGTCGGCATGATCGACACGCGGAAGTCGATCAGCCGGCCCTTGTACCGCACCCGAAAGCGTCCATCCTGCGGCACGCGGCGCTCCGCAATGTCGAGCTCCGACATGACCTTGATGCGCGACAGAATGGTCTGGTGATGCTCACGCGCGATCGGCGCCATGGCCTTTTGCAGCACGCCGTCGATCCGGTACTTCACAATCAGCGAATCATCCTGGGTCTCTAGGTGGATATCCGACGCGCGCCGCTCGAGCGCCGTAAAGATCGTCGTGTCCACCAGCCGGATGATCGGCGAGATGTCCTCGCCCGCCGTCAGCCGCTCCATGGAGATGTTTTCTTCGGAGTTTTCTTCCGACGAGAGCACGTCGAATGCCAGGCCCTCGGACGCCTCGTCCAGCACCCGCTGTGACTGCTCCGTCTTCTTTAGCAGATCGGTAATCTGCGAGAGCGTCGCCACCCGCGTCACCAGCCGCGTCCCCAGCAGCCCGGATATTTCGTCGAGCACCATCAGCTTCGAGGGATCCGACACCGCAATCGCCAGGCGCCCCCCCGCCTGCTCGAGCGGGACGAAGTTGTAGCGGAACATCATATCGACCGGCAC
>CAXSDM010000134.1:0-6980 GCA_964235575.1 uncultured Acidobacteriaceae bacterium
ACCTGAAGCATGCCTGGATCGAGCGGATCGGCGATGAGTGCATCGCGCATGACATTCCGTTCTTCCTGGAGTTTGTCGGCTATGACGTCGAGGGCGGGGACGAGAAGTCACTCGCGTACGCGAAGAAGAAGCCGGAGATCGTTTCGGGGTCGATGGCGGAGTTCGGCAAGGCGAAGTACAACGTCGACGTGCTGAAGGTGGAGGTGCCGATCGAGATGAGCTACGTCGCCGGGACGCGCGCGTACAAGGGCGAGGCGGCGTACACGCGGGAGCAGGCTCTGCAACACTTCCGGGATGCGGAGACGATGACGCACAAGCCGTTCATTTATCTTTCGGCGGGCGTGTCGAATGCAGTGTTTATCGAGACGCTGGAGCTTGCGGCGGAGTCCGGGACGAAGTTCAACGGCGTGCTGTGCGGCCGCGCGACGTGGAAAGATGGCATCGCGGTATATGCGACCAAGGGTCCGGACGCCTTTAAGCAATGGCTGGAGACGACGGGCGTGGAGAATATTATAAACGTGAATAAGGCTCTCGAGGCGGCGAGCCCGTGGTATTTGAAGTATGGGGCGAACTCCATGGAGGAGCTGGGGTAGGCCGCTGAAGGAGCCGCGCGACAAGGTCCTTTGGAATCCGGTGATTTTTCTTAGAAACTGGCGAGCGCCTTCAACAAACGATCCGAAGGCGCCGCCGTTCGACAACTGGCCGCCAGGTCCACAACCCCGTCGTCGTCGCCGCCACGCTCTGCCAGCATAATCGCCCGCAGCTCGGCCACTGCCTCGTCCAGAACATCGTTGACCAAAGCGTACTTATACTCGCGCACGCGGTTGACTTCCTTCCGCGCCTCCGCCAGCCGCCGTTCGATCACCTCCGGCGCCGTCATATGCTCCGCCTCGCTGCGCATCCTCAGCCGCCGCTCCAGCACCTCCGGGCTTGGCGGCAGAATGAACACCGACACCGCTTCCGGCACACGCCCCGTCACCTGCAATGCCCCCTGCACGTCGATGTCGAGCAGCAGATCCTTGCCCGCCGCGCGCGCATGATCGAGCGCCGACGCAGCCGTCCCGTAGTAGTTGCCGAACACCTCGGCCCATTCCAGGAACTCCCCGCGCTCGATCATCAAGCGAAACGCCTCGCGCGACGTGAAGTGATACTCGCGCCCATCCGTCTCGCTGCCGCGTGGCTGCCGCGTCGTGTACGAGATCGAAAACTCCAGCCCCTCCACCAGCGAGCGAACCCGGCCCACCAACGTCGATTTACCGGAGCCCGAAGGCGCCGAAACAATAAATAAAATACCTGCCATGCGCGTACCCCGTCCGTCTATCTTCCGTTACTCCAGGTTCTGCACCTGTTCCCTCGCCCGCTCCAAGCCAACTTTCATCTCGAGTCCGATCTCCGTCAGCCGCAGTCCCCCAGCCGTACCGCCTGTTTTTGATAGCAGGGTATTCGCCTCGCGATGCATCTCCTGCAGCAGAAAGTCCAACGGCCGCCCAACCTCCCCGCCTTCCTTGAGCAGCTCCGCAAATCGCTCCAGGTGCGTCCGCAGCCGCACCAGCTCCTCCTCCACATCGCCGCGCGCCGCCAGCAGAGCGGCCTCCGCCAGCAGCCGTTCTTGGCTGAGCTCCACGTCGCCCACCAGATCGCGCAAACGCCCCTGCAGCCGCGTAAACTCCGTCCCGGCCGCCGCTTCGCGCAGCTGCCGCGCCTCCCCCGTCAGCCGCAGCAAATCTTGCATGTTGCTCTGCAGGTCCGCGGCCAACGCCCGTCCCTCCGCATGCCGCGCCTGGTTGAAGCGATCCAGCAGCTCCTGCATCAGGCCCAGCACGGCACCCTCGACTGCCGCCGGATCGATCGCAACGACCGCAGCCGACATCACCCCCGGCATACGCAGCAGCGCGTTCAAATCCGGCTCCTGCGCCGCCCCATAGCGTTGCGCAGCCTGGCGAAAGCCGCGCACATACGCATCGAGCAGCGCCTCATCCACCTCCACCCGCGCCGTCCCGGCCGCCTTCTCGAGCAGCAGCGTCAGCTCCACATGTCCCCGCCGCACGGCCGCCTTCACGCATCGCCGCAGCGCAGCCTCAAGCGCCTCCAGCCCTGCGGGAGCACGCACCGCAAGGTCTAGATGACGATGATTGACCGCCTTGATCGTCAGCGTACAGCTCCTGCCGCCGGCCCCTTCCGCGTCGAGCGAACCCGACACGCTGGCAAACCCCGTCATCGACATCACCCGGCTCATACCGCCCCTTCCACTTGCGCCACATCTACTCCATCGGCACTCTCGCCCGAATCTTTAGCAAATTGCATGTCATATAAACGCCGGTATGTCCCAGAACGAGCCAGCAGTTCCTCGTGCGTGCCCTCCTCCGTGATCCGGCCCGCCTCGAGTACCACGATCCGCGTCGCGCGCCGCACCGTCGAGAGCCGATGCGCGATGATCAGCGACGTCCGCCCTTCCATCAAATTGCCCAGCGCCGCCTGCACAAACGCCTCGCTTTCCGTATCGAGCGCACTCGTCGCCTCATCCAGAATCAGGATCGGCGCATTCTTCAGGATCGCCCGCGCAATCGCCAGCCGCTGGCGCTCGCCTCCGCTCAGGCGCACCCCCTTCTCGCCGATGCGCGTCTCGTACCCTTGCGGCATGCGCAGGATAAAGTCATGCGCCAGCGCCATCCGCGCAGCCTCCTCCACCCGCGCGAACGGCACGTCCGGCCGTCCATACGCAATATTGTTGCGCACCGTATCGTTGAACAGCACCGTCTCCTGGGTGACCTTGCCAATCTGCCGCCGCAGGCTCGCAATCGAGACTTCGCGCACATCGTGCCCGTCGATTGTGATGCTGCCGGCCGTCACATCGAAGAAGCGCGGGATCAGGTTTACCAGCGAGCTCTTCCCCGCCCCGCTCGGCCCCACCAGCGCAATCACTTCTCCACGCTTCACCTCAAGCGACACGCCCGTCAGCACCTTATCGCGGCTCCTTCGATCGCTCCTGGTCTCGTCCTGGTAATCGAAATCCACGTCGCTAAAGAGGATGGAATCGCGAAAGCCGTCCAGCGTACGCGGCTTCTTCTTCTCGACCACATCGTCCTGCGCGTCGATAAACCGGAAGATCTCCTCGGACGCGCCCAAGGCCTGCTGGAAGCTGTTATAAAACAGCGCAAACTTACGCACCGGGTCGTAGAGCGAAAAGGTCGCAAAGAGAAAAGCGATGAACGATCCCGCCGTCATCTGGTGCGCCTTGATGCTGTCGCGCCCGATCAGCAAGAGCAGCGCAATCCCGATCGAACCCAGCGCATCCATCAGCGGTGAGCTGATCGCCTGCACGCTCACCGATTTTAGATTCGCGCTCAACAGCCGCCTGGCCGCCCGGCGAAACCGCGCCATCTCCCACCCCTCCATGCCGAAGGCCTTCACGATGCCGTTGCCCGTGATGGTCTCGTGCAGGATGTTCTGGATCTCCGCGAGCTTGTCCTGGCCGGAGCGCGTCGTCTGCCGCACTCCGCGCCCGATGCGCCGCGCGGACGAGATCACCACCGGCACAAACAACAGCAGCACCCACGCCAGCCGACCGCCATAGAAGATCGCCGCGCCCAGGGTAAAGAGAAACGTGAACACCTGTTGCAGCGCGTCGCCCAGCACCGCCGACATCGCCGTCTGCACCCGCTCCACATCGTTGATCAGCGTTGAAAGCAGCGTGCCCGTCGTATGCTTCTGAAAGAACGCCGTCGACCGCCGCAGCACCGCGTCATACAGGTCGTTGCGCAGATCCGTAATCATGCCGAATCCGGCGTAGTTCACGCAGTAGGTGCCCACGTAGTCGCACACCGACTTCACCAGCGCCGACGCGATCAGCGCATACGCCACCACCGTCCACGCATTGTGAAAGTGATGCGGAACCAGGAAGTGCAGATCGATCGTCCGGTGCAGCGAAGCCACCGGAACCCGCAGCAGATCGTCTGGCGGCGAATCCGGCTGCAGCACCCGGTCGAAGATCGGCTTGATCAGCAACAGCCGCAACGCCGCCATCGCCCCGACCACCGCCATCAGCACCACCGAGCAGAGCGAGAAGAACGCATAGGGACGCAGATACCCGAGCAGCCGGAGAATCCGTCTCAACCCTGCACTCTCCGGCTATCGAAGCGTTGTCGCACCCTCGTCATTCTACCGTTCCGCTCCGCCGCCGCGGACCTCGCGATAAACTGGAACCATGATCCCCACCCTTGAATGGCTTCCGGAAGGCGTTTCGTTCCTCGATCAAACCAGGCTGCCTCTCGAAGAAACCTACGTCCTCGCCACCGACTACCGGCAGGTGGCTACCGTCATCCGCGACATGATCGTGCGCGGCGCCATGGCTATCGGCGTCTCGGGCGCCATGGGCGTCGCGCTCGGCATCGATCGCAGCACGGCCGCGTCGCTGCCTGAGCTTGATCGCGAGGTGGAAGTCATCTGCACCACGCTCGCTGAAACTCGTCCCACGGCCGTGAACCTGTTCTGGGGCATCGGCCAGATTCGCGACCTCTACAACGCATTGGCCGCCGCGCATACGCCTCTCGCTGAGATTAAGGCCGCCGTCGTCGCGCGCGCCCGGCAGATGTACGACGAAGACATCGCCGCGTGCCGGCAGCTAGGCCAGTTTGGCGCGGAGTTGATGCCGCAGAAGGGCACCGTGCTCACCCACTGCAACGCCGGCGCGCTAGCCGCGTGCGGCTACGGCTCGGCGCTCGGCGTCATCCGCGCAGCGGTCGAGCGCGGGCAGCAGATCGATGTGCTCGCCGATGAGACCCGGCCGTACCTGCAGGGGGCCCGCCTCACCGCCTGGGAGCTGATGAAGGACGACATTCCTACGACCGTGCTGTGCGACAACATGTCCGCGCACCTGATGAGCAAAGGCCGCATCCAGGCCGTCATCGTGGGCGCGGACCGCATCGCCGCCAACGGCGACACCGCCAACAAGATCGGCACCTACGGCGTCTCCATCCTCGCCAAGGAGCATGGAATCCCGTTCTACGTGGCCGCGCCGTGGGCGACCATCGACCTCGCCACCGCCACCGGCGACGCGATCCCGATCGAGCAGCGCGACCGCCGCGAGGTGACCCACTCGAACGGTCGGCAGATGACCCCGGACGGCGTCGGCATCGAGAACCCGGCGTTCGACGTGACGCCCGCAAAGTACATCACGGCCATCATCACGGAGCGGGGCGTGCTTCGCGCACCGTTCCTTACATCTATCGCCGCGCTGGCGGGCGAACGATCGCAAGCGAAGCTGGACTTGCAGCCGCAACTGACAGTTTGAGTCCGAGCCCATCGCCGATTTCGGCACGCGCTTCCATTCCGTGAACAGCGGCCCGGACAGGAGGAACCCGGCTTTCCGTCGGGTCGCTTATCCTTGAGAAAGATCGGGGAGACACAGGACGCGCGCAGGATGCAGACGGACCTTTCCACGTTGTTCAATCTTCGCCGCCGCTCCCTCGTACGCGGAAACGGACTCGTGTTCGCGAGTCTGCTGGTCGCGGTGCTTCTCTCCGACTTCCCTCACAACCGGGCCACGCTTTTTTTGCTTTTGCCCACGGCCACTGCCATCGCCGGCACAGCGGAGACCGTGCGCTGCCTGCAGCGACGGTGGAGCTTCTATCACGCCGGAGTGATGCTCTGCGTGTACATGGACCTGATGGCCGTCTCGATTATCACCTTTCTGCTGGTGTATCCCTACTGGCGCTTTCTTTCCTCCGCGAGTTGAGGAAAGTAGCTATTCCCAAACGTGTTCGCGCTGAACTATAATCAGCGACCGGCGCGGAAATAGACTATGCTGCTCCGCTGAACCACTTCTTCCTGGGACGTACGATGCTCAAAGGATTCAGAGACTTTATTCTTCGTGGCAATGTCGTCGACCTCGCCGTCGCCGTGATCATCGGAGCCGCTTTCGGAGCGATTACTTCATCGCTCACCACGGATGTCATCACTCCGCTCATCTCCGCGCTGGCCGGTACGCCGGACTTCTCGAGCCTCGTTGTCCATCTGCCTGTTCTGCACCCGGTTCCGCCGCCCCACCCGCTGCCGGCCAACTATATCCCGCCCGGCGAGATCCACATCGGCAAGTTTCTCAACACCGTCATCAACTTTTTGATCGTCGCCTCGGTGGTTTACTTCCTGGTTGTCGTCCCCATTGCCAGACTGCTGGTCCGCATGGGCCTGGGACCGGCCGCCGCCGTGCCGGTCAAATCCTGCGGGCAGTGCCTCTCTGAAATTCCGCTCGCCGCCACCCGCTGTAAGTTCTGCGCGCAACCTGCCTGACGGCTGCGTGCCTCCCCTCAACCGGTCCAGGGCTTCGCGCCTCGGGACTACAACCCGCCACACGCTCCACCCTCCTTTCGTGGGATTGCTTCACGAGGGAATTCAGAGCAGTTTGGATTCAAAGAGAACGGGCATCATCGCTCTCTTTCGAGGAGACCTCCCCGTGATTCACGACGTTATCTTTGCCTTATCGTTTCTTGCCATCATCACTGCCCCAGCCTTCATCGTCATGCGAAGCGATCGCAGCCACCAGGACTCTTAGTTAGGCGGTCATTCTGGCAGGCCCAGAAGCTCCGTAGTTGCATTCAACTGCCGGCGGGACACCCCATCTACGGAGTGCCCTCGCCGGAGTTCACGACTCAAGAGCTATTTGCAGAAAGAGAAAAGGACAACTACGCAGATTCTGACTTCGCCAGGATGGCGACTTGCTCAGAGAGCTGCATAGCCAGATGCAATTTGCTTTAGCTCCGCAGCGCCATCTGCTCGGTGACGATCTGCGTCAGGTCCGGCTTCTTTAGGCCGAACTCCGTCTCATTGAACTTGTCCACCTTGCTTGACCAGTTCATCGAGCAGAACTTCGGTCCGCACATCGAGCAGAACGCCGCTTCCTTGTAGTAGTCATCCGGAAGCGTCTCATCGTGCATACCCCGCGCCGTCTCCGGGTCGAGCGAGAGCGCAAACTGCTTGTCCCA
>CAXSDM010000135.1:0-6967 GCA_964235575.1 uncultured Acidobacteriaceae bacterium
GCCGACCTGACGGCGACGGGCGAGACGGTGCGGGTGCGGCTGTATGGGTTGAGTGCGACCTCGAACACCACGCTGCATCTGCAGGGCGGGACCTCGGGCGCGCTGCTGAGCGGCAACGTGCTGCTGACGCGCTTCGGCGTGGGGGCGGATGTGGACTTTGCGGCGTTTGCGGGGTCCGGCGGAGTGCAGGCGCCTCCGGATCCGAGTGCGCCGTCGAACAAGATTCGCCTGGATATCCAGGTTAACAGCTCGCCGCAGCTGGATTTTCAGAACAGCTATGCGAAGCTGGCGGGGACGGTGGCGCTGACGGTGCGGGGTACGGTGGCGGAGCCTTCGATTCTGGGGCGTATCCAGATTACCGACGGAAGCGCGACGTTTGCCGGGACCAAGTACCAGCTGCAGCGCGGGGATATTTACTTTACGAACCCTGTGCGGATCGATCCGACGGTCGACCTGGACGCAACGGCGCGGGTGGAGACGTATGACGTGACGGTGGGCCTCCATGGCACGACGACCAATTTGCAGCCGACGTACCGTTCCGAACCGCCGCTGAGCGAGGCGGATATCTTTGCGCTGCTGGCGCTCGGGCGCACGCAGGAAGAGGCGCAGATCTACCAGGAGCAGCAGGTGGCGGCGGGCACCGATCCGACGACCAGCGCGCTGCTGGGCGGGGCGCTGAACGCGACGGTGAGCAGCCGGGTTTCGAAGCTGTTTGGCGGAGGCAGCGTGAAGATCGATCCGGCGTTTATCGGGACCCTGGGGAACTCGACGGCGCGGATTACGGTGCAGCAGCAGCTCTCGCGGCAGCTTACGCTGACCTATGCGACGAACGTGAACTCATCGGCGCAGCAGCTGATTGCGGTGCAGTATGAGTTCAGTCCGAACCTGTCGGTGGTGGCGACGCGCGATGAGACCGGGGTGTTCAGCGTCGTGTACAAGATTCGCAAGCGCTACAAGTAGACTGAAAGGATGACGACGCTCGCGAGGAACACCGCGGTGACGCTTGAGATGATCAAGTGGGAGCACTCGGTGTTTGCGCTGCCGTTTGCCTTGACGGGTGCGATGCTGGCGGTGAACGGGTGGCCCGCGGCGGCAAAGCTGGTGCTGATCGCGGTGTGCATGGTGTCGGCGCGGTCGGCGGCGATGGCGTTCAATCGCTTGGTGGATGCGAAGCTCGATGCGGCGAATCCGCGGACGGCGATGCGGGCTTTGCCGGCGGGGCTCTTGAGTACGGGGTTTGTGCTGGGATTTGTGGTTGCGGCTTGCGCGGTATTTGTGGCGGCGGCGGCGCTGTTGAATCGGCTGACGCTGGCGCTGGCGCCGGTTGCGCTTGTGGTGGTGCTGGGGTACAGCTTCTTGAAGCGGGTGACGCGATGGTCGCACCTGGTGTTGGGGCTTGCTCTGGGCATCGCACCGGCGGCGGCATGGATCGCGGTACGCGGTACGCTGGATGCGCGCGTGCTGGTGCTGACGGCGGTGGTGATGCTTTGGGTGGGCGGGTTCGATGTGCTTTATGCCTGCCAGGACTTTGAGCATGACCGGCAGGTTGGCCTGCATAGCTTGCCGGCAGCGTTTGGGCTCGAGGGCGCGTTTCAGATTGCGCGGGCGATGCACGTCGTTATGGTCGCGCTGGCACTGTGGCTGGATCGTCTGTTCGCGCTTGGGCGGCTGGGCTATGCGGGGACGGCGGTGGTGGCGGGGCTGTTGCTGTATGAGCACAGCCTGGTCTCGCCGCGGGACCTGCGCCGGATGAACGCGGCGTTTTTTCTGCTCAACGGAATCATCTCGGTCGTGTTCTTTGGGTTCGTAGCGGCGGCCATCGAGCTTCGCCGATCGTGAGTCATGGTCAGCAAAAAGGCTGCGGATAAGGGCGGGCGTTTTGCGGGAAATGCTTTATATAGCTCGACGGCCGGAAAGCAGGTTAAAGATCAGAACGATGACCGCCAGTACCAGCAGGATGTGGATCCAGCCGCCAAGCGTGTAGCTGCTGACGAGGCCGATTGCCCACAAGACAACGAGCAGAATGGTGATAGTCCAAAGCATGGGTTCTCCTGGGAGTGAGCCCGGCAATTCATCTGCCGTGGGCGTAGTGCCGGGCCGTGCGGCCGTCTTCTGGTAAGTTGCGGGGTAGGAGTACTGGGTTGTCCTGTCAATTCCTTCCGGAGGATCTCGAAGTGGCGTCAAATCAAATCGAGCAGCAGTCGGAGCAAGTATCCATCGTAATTGCCATCCAGGGCGAGCTGGGCTCGAACAGCCACCTAGCGGCGCTCGAGTATGCGGAGGCGGCTGGCGTGGCGGCTTCAGCGAGGATTTTGCCGTGCGCCACGTCGGTGGATGTCTTCGAGGCGCTAGCCGCCGGAGGTGCCGCGTGCGCGGTGCTGCCGATCGAGAATACGCTGCATGGGTCGGTGTTCGAGCACTACGACCTGCTGCTCGAGTACCGGGCGAGGATCGTGAGTGAGCGCATGCTGCGGGTCCGGCACAACGTGATCGTGCCTCCCGGAGTTGAACTAGCTGAGGTGCGGCGCGTGCTCTCGCATCCGGTGGCGCTTTCGCAGTGCAGGCGTTGGCTGCGGGCGCATCCGGGGATCGAGGCGGTGCCAAGCTATGACACCGCAGGAAGCGTCAAACAGATGATGAAAGCGGGATGGACCGATGCCGCGGCAATCGCTCCGGAACTAGCCGCCCGGCAATATGGGGCGGAGGTGCTAGTGCGCGGAGTTGAAGACCACGCGGACAACTTCACGCGGTTCTATGTGCTGAGGCAGAAGAACGAAGAGGTTTGGCCGGGAAATGCGAACAAGGTCAGCCTGGCGTTCAGCCTGGAGCATCGTCCGGGCGCGCTGCTGGAGGCCTTGGGAGGATTGTCGATTGCGCGACTGAATCTGACCAGGATTGAATCGCGGCCGGTTCCGGGGCGGCCGTGGGAGTACAGCTTCTTTCTGGACCTTCGGTTTGAGAACGGCGGGGAAATGGATGAGGCTCTCCGGCAGCTGGAAGGCTGCTGTCAGCAGCTGCGAGTGCTTGGGCGGTACCGAAGTGCGGGAGTTTAGCCGAAAGATCGCCGATCTACTGAAGTTTCCTGGAGTTTTGCCGATAGAGAGATCAGGATTGGCAAGCTGAGTCGTTCGTTTCACCTTAGGCATCGAATAGCTGATTACCTGATAGAAGGACACTCAACATGCCAAACGATTTTGTAAGCGTCATCAAGCCCACCGCGAAGGCCGGAGATCCTGCCGGCGAGATCCATACGATTGCGGGTTCGGTTCCGGTGTTGCCGGTGCGAGATACGGTGCTTTTTCCACATGCCGTGCTGCCGCTCACGGTGGGCCGCGAAAGTTCAATCCAGCTGATTCAATCGCTTGGCGAGGAGAAGACCATTCTGGTGGTGGCGCAGCGGGATGCCCGACTGGACGCTCCTGACGGAGGCGATCTCCACGCGGTGGGAACCCGCGCGACGGTGCACAAAGTAGTAAAGATGCCGAACCAGAGCTTGTTCGTGTTCACGGAGGGAAATGAACGTGTGCGGCTTGGGGAGTACAGCCAGCTGCAGCCGTTCATGATGGCCGAGTTTGATGCGATTGCGGAGATCGAGCCAGCAAAGTCTCCGGAGCTTGAAGCGCTGCAGCGCAACGTGGTGAGCCAGTTCCAACAGATTGTGACTTCTTCGCCGACGCTGTCGGACGATTTGCAGACGATTGCGATTAATATTGATGAGCCAGGACGGCTTTCGGATTTTATTGCGTCGAGCCTTCCGTTCCTGACCACTGCCGACAAGCAGGAGCTGCTGGAGACGCCCGAGGTAGCGGCGCGCCTGGAGCGGATCAACAAGCATTTGGCAAAGGAACTTGAGGTGCAGCAGCTGCGCAACAAGATCCAGACCGAGGTGCAGGATTCTGTGCAGCAGTCGCAGCGTGACTATTACTTGCGCGAGCAGATGAAGGCGATCCAGAAGGAGCTTGGGGACCTCGACGATACCCAGAAAGACATTGCCGACCTGAAAGAGAAGATCGAGAACGCAGGTATGCCCGAGGAGGTGCAGAAGGATGCACTGAAGGAGCTTGGTCGACTAAGCCGGATGAACCCGGCGGCGGCGGATTACTCGCTCACCCGCAACTACGTTGAGTGGCTGGCGGTGCTGCCGTGGGCAAAGACGAGCTCGGGCGAGGTAGATATTTTGAAGGCGCAAAAGTGCCTGGATGAGGACCACTACGGTCTGAAGAAAGTGAAGGACCGTATCCTGGACTATCTCTCGGTCCGCCGCCTGAAGCCGGACATGAAAGGACCGATTCTGTGTTTCGTCGGGCCTCCGGGCGTGGGCAAGACCTCCCTGGGACGATCGATTGCGCGGGCGCTCGATCGCAAGTTCTCCCGTATCTCGTTGGGCGGCATGCATGATGAGGCGGAGATTCGTGGACATCGGAGGACGTACATCGGTGCGCTGCCGGGGCAGGTCATTCAGCACCTGAAGAGGGTGGAGGTCAAGGACCCGGTGTTCATGCTGGACGAGATCGACAAGCTGGGACGCGACTTCCGTGGCGATCCGGCGAGCGCGCTGCTCGAGACGCTTGATCCGGAGCAGAACAACACGTTCAGGGACAACTACCTGGATCAGCCGTTCGATTTGTCGAAGGTTCTGTTTATCTGTACCGCGAACCAGCTGGATACGATCCCTGGGCCGCTGCTCGATCGCATGGAGATTATTGAGCTTACGGGCTACACCGAAGAGGAGAAGGTTGCGATTGCGGAGCGCTACCTGATCCCGCGACAGATCAAGGAGAACGGGTTGCAGCCGGAGCTGATCGACTTTCCGCGGGAGAGCGTGGCACTGGTGGCGCGGCATTACACGCGTGAGGCTGGTGTGCGCAAGCTCGAGCAGCAAATTGGCACGATCTGCCGCAAGCTGGCGCGCAAGATTGCTGAAGGCCGCACGGAGAAGCTGACGATTACACCCGAGGTCGTGCACGAGTTCCTGGGCGGGATCAAGGTGAGGGTCGACACGGAGATCGCGGAGCGGACCAAGCGCGCGGGAGTGGTTGTGGGCCTAGCGTGGACGCCGGCGGGCGGCGACATCCTCTTCATCGAAGCGAACAAGATGAAAGGAAAGGGCGGCTTCAACATCACGGGGCAGATTGGCGATGTGATGAAGGAGTCGATGCAGGCCGCGCTGACGTGGGTGCGGTCCAATGCGGTGATGCTGGGCCTGGATGAAGATTTTACCAAGGATCAGGACATCCACATCCACGTGCCTGCCGGGGCGATACCGAAGGATGGGCCAAGCGCGGGTGTGACCATGGCGACCGCGCTGGTAAGCCTGATGACGGATAAGCCGGTGCGACCGCTGCTGGCGATGACGGGCGAGATCACGCTGAGCGGTGATGTGCTGCCGGTGGGCGGGATCAAGGAGAAGTTTCTGGCGGCCAAGCGGGCGGGGGTCCGGGATGTGATCCTGCCGGTGGACTGCAAGCAGCAGGTGGATGAAGACCTGACGCCGGAGCAGACGGAGGGCATTACGATTCACTATGCGCGGCGGATCGAGGATGTGCTGGCGGTTGCGCTGCCGAAGGATGCGATCGAGGAAGAGAAGGACGAGGAGGTACGGGAGGAAGTGCTGAGCGCTGCCGCAGCATAAGGCCTCATCGGGTCTCCAGGGCGGATCGGCTCAACACCGGTCCGCTTGCTTGTTGGTCGCCTCGCTTTCAGGGAGCACGGTAGACGACCTGGTGGGTGAAGTCGGTTGCCGCGCCGAAGACGCCTCCGAGGACGCCGAGCGGGATGCCCAGGATGGCGGCGAGTCCTCCTCGGCCGATGATCTGGCCGTTTCGTCCGACGGCGGCTCCCGCGATGGCGCCTCCGCCTGCACCAATGGCAGCTCCGACGAGAATGGAGCGGCCGCGATGCGATACGGAGATGCGGAGGACGTCTGCCCGGATGCGGGTCTCGGTCTGTTTACCATGACGGCACGTGATCGATTCGGCGTCCGCGTTCTGGAAGCTGCACCAGAGCGTGCCTTTACCGGTTTTGATGTGCACATATGCTCCTGGCGAGAGCGTCTGGACACGCGCCCAGCCAGGAGACGCCGGCAGTGAAGTTATGGTGTTTGGTGGCGAGCTGACCTCGGGAGACTGCGCCGATAGCCTGAAGGGGTACGACAGAAGCACCGCGAGCAGCGCAGCGAATGACCAGAGTGATTTCATGGGGAAGCTCAGCTTTCCAACGGGATGCTCCGAAGACGGAGGGAAGACACGTGCAGGAGCCCGGGGCCGAGTGTTGCGAACAACCTACGCTCGATCGTTCGCTTTATCAAGCAGATTCGTCTGGAGACGACTATCTTTCCCTCGCCAGTCAACCATGGCGCAGGCACGCGGCTCTCACTGCGCAGGAGGATGTATGGCGACCAGGAAGGCAGCGGGGAAGAAGGCTTCGACGAGCGAGGCGGCGCCGGGCAAGGCCGCGAGCGCTTCTTCGACATTAAAGAAGAGTGATGCGAACAAGACTGTCGGTAAGAAGATCGCTACGAAGAAGGCACCAAGTAAGCGCTCGGTTTCCTTACCCAAGGCAGGGAAGGACCCCAAGGGTGGTCTGACGGCGGAGGGGCGGCGCGTTTACAACGAGGCTACGGGCGGGCATCTGCGGCCGGGGGTGAAAGGGGCGGCTGATACGCCGGAGAAGAAGATGCGCAAGGGGTCGTTTTTGACACGGCACTTCACAACGCCTCCGGGGCCGGTGGTGAAGAATGGCAAGCCGACTCGTCAGGCGCTACAGGCTGCGGCTTGGGGAGAGCCGGTGCCGAAGACCGAGGCGGACGAGAAGAAGCTGGCGGCGAAAGGGCGGAACCTGCTGGCGGAGGCCAAGAAGGGATATTAGCCAGAATGGTAAACCCAGGTCTCAGAATCGAGACCTGGGGCACCTGGGATAGTGAAGGCTACGAATCATCGCGAAATGCGCTAAATCTGGCCTGTTGAGG
>CAXSDM010000136.1:0-4409 GCA_964235575.1 uncultured Acidobacteriaceae bacterium
AGCACCGGCCACACCAGGTAGAACTGCTCCTCCACTGCCAGCGACCACAGCACATCCAGCGACGAAAGATGCGGAATCGCAAATGCCGTCACAAAGTTCATCAGGAACGCATACATGTACCCGAAACGCAGCCATCCCACCCCGAAGAAAACCGGCGTAATTGCCAGCAGCAGCAGGTAGGGCGGCAGAATGCGCCGCGCCCGCCGCCCATAAAATCGCCCGTAGTATGCGCCCGCACGCAAATGCTTCACTCCCAGCAGAATGCCGGTAATCAGAAATCCCGAGAGCACAAAGAACAAATCCACGCCCGCCCAGGCCAGCCTCACCTTGAACGCGTGATTTGCGAACACCAGCAGAATGGCGATCCCACGCACTCCGTCGAGCGCCCCGATCCGTCTCTCGCTCGCGTGACCCGCCTTGCCCGAACCAGCCACGCTCATCCCTCCGCCAGGGCTGCCTTCGCCGCGTCCAGCAGCAACGTCACTTCCCGCTCCCCATGCGCCGTCGAGAGGAATGCCGCCTCAAACTGAGAGGGCGGCAGCCACACGCCGGCCTCCATCATCGCGCGATGAAACCGCCCGAACGCCGCCGTATCCGACCCCGCCGCGCTCGCAAAATCCGTCACCGGCCGCTCCGTAAAAAACCACGTAAACATGGACCCGATGCGATTCGTCGTCACCCGCACGCCGGCCTGCTCGGCGAGCGCCGCCACCCCATCCGCCATCGCACGCGTCACGCGCTCCAATTGCGGGTACACCTCGTCCCGGTGCTCCAGCAGGTAGCTCAAGGTCGTGATCCCCGCCGCCATGGCCAGCGGGTTCCCGCTCAGCGTGCCCGCCTGGTACACCGGACCCTGCGGCGCCAGAAACTCCATCACGTCCGCGCGCCCGCCAAACGCTCCGCATGGCAGACCGCCACCCAAAATCTTGCCCAGCGTCGTCAGGTCCGGCGTAATCCTATAAATC
Organism: uncultured Acidobacteriaceae bacterium; assembly: GCA_964235575.1. GTDB lineage: Bacteria > Acidobacteriota > Terriglobia > Terriglobales > Acidobacteriaceae > Edaphobacter. The sequence goes on from CAXSDM010000136.1 coordinate 966, forward strand.
TGCTGCGCGCCCCCCAGCGACAGCCGAAATCCGGTCATCACCTCATCCAGAATCAGCAGCGCTCCATGCTCCTGCGTCATCCGCCGCAACCCCTCCAGATACCCGGCCTCGGGAACAATCGTTCCCGCATTCCCCACCACCGGCTCCACGATGATGCAGGCAATCTGCCCCGGATGCAGTGCAAACGCCGCCTCCACCGCCGGCAGATCGTTGTACGGTAGGGCCAGCGTATGCATCGCCGTCTCTTCCGGCACGCCCGCCGAGCCCGGAATCCCCAGCGTCGCCACCCCGCTGCCCGCCTTCACCAGCAGCGCGTCCGCGTGCCCGTGGTAGCAGCCCTCGAACTTGATCACGAACTTGCGCCCCGTAAACCCGCGCGCCAGCCGGATCGCCGACATGCACGCCTCGGTCCCGGAACTCACAAAACGCAGCCGCTCCACCGACGGGAAGCACCGCGTCACCAGCTCGGCCAGGTTCGCCTCATCCGCATGCGACGCGCCAAAGCTCGCACTGCGCCCCGCCGCCGCGCGGACCGCCTCCACCACCGGAGGAAACGCATGCCCCAGAATCATCGGCCCCCACGATCCAAAACAGTCCAGGTAGCGATTTCCATCCACATCCCATAGGTACGCGCCCTCCGCCCGCGCGACAAACGGCGGATCCCCGCCCACCGCTCGGAACGCCCGCACCGGCGAATCCACGCCCCCCGGCAGCAGGCTCGCCGCCCTCTGCTGCAATCGCCTCGAACCGTCCATTACCCGCATGCCCGTCGCTCCATCTGTCCCAATCCTAAGCCCCGCCGCAGCCGCCCCGCCCATCCATTCACAGGAAGTGGAAATACCCCCTGCTAGACTGGACCTCTCGCGCGATCGGTCCGCGACCCCAGTCCAAAGGCACGGTCGCGACCCTTTGCCCAGGAGCCTCCTCCGTGCCTGAACCAGCGCCGCAAACGCCTCCGGAACTGCCCGCCGCCGATCCGGCCCCCGCCGAAACCGCCGGCAAGAAGCCCAAAGCGTCCGTCTCTTACGCCGACGCCGGCGTCGACATCTCCGCCGGCGACCGCGCCAAGCAGCGCATCAAGATGCTGGCCCGCAAGACCTTCAACAAACAGGTACTCTCCGAGATCGGCGGCTTCGGCGGCCTCTTCGCGCTCGACCTCGCCAAATTTCCCGACCCCGTGCTCGTCTCCTCGGCCGATGGCGTCGGCACCAAGCTCAAGCTCGCCTTCGAGCTCGGCATCCACCACACCGTCGGCGCCGACCTCGTCAATCACTGCGTCAACGACATCGCCGTCCAGGGCGCCACGCCGCTCTTCTTCCTCGACTATCTCGCCACCGGCAAGCTCGAAAGCGACATCGTCGAGACTGTCGTCCGTGGCCTCTCCGAAGCCTGCCGCGCCAACGGCTGCGCTCTCATCGGCGGCGAAACCGCCCAGATGCCCGGCTTCTACGCCGACGGCGAATACGACCTTGCCGGCACCATCGTCGGCGCCGCCAACCGGTCCGACCTTATTACCGGCGAAAAGATTGAGCCCGGCGACGTCCTGCTCGGCCTGCCCTCGAACGGCCTTCACACCAACGGCTACTCGCTCGCCCGCAAGCTGCTCTTCGAGGTGGCCAAATATGGCCCCGACCAGTACGTCAACGAGCTCAAGGACAAAACCGGCGGCGCCTTGATGCGCACCCATCGCAGCTATCTTTCGGTTATCAAAAAGCTCACCGCCGGCGGCCCGGAAGCTGGCCTGGTCTCCGGCCTGGCGCACATCACCGGCGGCGGCATCACGGAGAACCTGCCCCGCATCCTTCCCCGCGGCTTCGACGCCGTCATCGATCTCTCTAGCTGGGCCGTCCCGCCGCTCTTCACCCATCTTCAGCAGCTCGGCAATGTCGAGCAGGACGAGATGTTCCGCACCTTTAACATGGGCATCGGCCTCATCGCGGTCATTCCCGCCGAGCAGATCAAGAAGGCCAAAGCCATCCTCAACCGCGCCAACGAACGCCACTGCCTCATCGGCCGCATCGTCAGCCGGGGGACGCGCAAGGTCGTTTACGCCTGAGTCTGTCGCCTTCGAAAGCACAGCTCTTGACTCATCCCTATGCCGTATAGCATGCTGTTAAGCAGGGGTGGTTCGATGGCACAAACGGCAAAAGCGAGGGTCTTCATGAGCGGCAGGAGCCAGCATGTCACCATTCCGGCGGAGTATCGCTTCTCCGCCGCGCAACTCTACATCGATCGCGATCCCTTTAGCGGCGTCGTCAGCCTCTCGGAAAAGCCGCTGCGTCCTTCCATGGCGGAGGTCTTTGCCAGGTTGGACGAGGCGGGTGCCGCGGACTTCGTGCTGGAACGTGACCAGAGCCTGCCGCCGGATCGGAACATTCTTTAGCTGTGAGTTCGCTGTATATGCTTGACACCAACACGGTCAGCTACCTGATTACCGGCCGCTCACCCAAGGCCCGGCAAACCTATCTTGAGACTGAGCCTCACGCCAGCATTGCCCTCTCCGCCATCACGGAGGCGGAAATCCGGTTTGGGCTGGAGAAAAAGCCCGAGTCCGTCAAGCTGCGCATTGCCTCCCAGGAGTTCTTTTCCTCCGTGCCAATCCTGCCCTGGAACTCGGGCGTGGCGAAAGAATATGCCCGGCTCCGGGCGAACCTCAGCGCATCCGGGAAGAGCCTCTCCCTCATGGACCTCCTCATCGCCTCTCACGCGATGGCCGCGGACGCCGTTCTAGTCAGCCACGATCAGGCCTTTCGGCACCTGCATCCCTTCCTCACGCTGGTCGACTGGGCTACCGACCTGCCGCAGTAGCATCGGCAACGCCGACCGCATTCTCTGCCCGCTCCAGCGGCGAAGGCACCTTCACCCACCCCATGCCCCCCGCCCGAGCCGAGTCGATCCCCATCTCCGTATCCTCAAACACCAGGCAGTCCGCCGGGTTAACTCCCAGACGCTCCGCCGCCATCAGAAACGGCTCCGGATCGGGCTTGCTGCGGCGGTAATCCCCCGCGCACACCAGCGTCTCAAACCGATCGAGCAGCCCCAGCACCTCAAGCGACGCCACCACCGACTCGCGTGTGCTGCCAGAGACCACCGCAAACGGAATCTTCCCGAAGCTTGCCTCGATGTGCTCCACCACCTCCGGCACCGCCGTCAGCTGCGGCAGCAGTTCGTAGTAGTACTCCTCCTTACGCTCGGCCACCACCGCCACCGGCATCACCAGCCCCTGCTCCCGGTTCAGCGTCGTGATGATCTCGACAATCGGCTTGCCTCCCCAGAGGTAAAACAGCTCCTCCGGAAACACGCAGTTCCACTCTCCCAGCGCGCGACGCCAAGCCACGTAATGCAGCGGCATCGAGTCGGCGATCGTGCCATCGCAGTCAAAGAGATAGGCTTTGAAAAGTCGGGCAGGCAACACAAGTTTCATGCCTCTATCCTCTCATCCTC
>CAXSDM010000136.1:4509-6913 GCA_964235575.1 uncultured Acidobacteriaceae bacterium
CCCCGGACACCCTCGCCGCCCGCATCCTCCTCGAGGAACACAAGGCTTACCCCGAAGCTATCGCGCGCGTCCTCTCCGGCGAATACCACGTACGGGGAAGACGCTACCTGAAGCGCTAGAAGCGGCCGCCGCCGCCCGTCGTATCCGGAAACAAGTACGTCACCACGCCCAGCGTGAACAGCAGCAGCACAAACTTCACCAGCGTCCGCGTACTCGGCTTCTCCGCGTACCCACCCTGCCAAAGCCGCCAGCCCATGCCGAGCGCAACAAAACAGAACACGTATTCATGCAGCAGCCCAAAAAAAATCAGCGACGTCGCCAGCACCAGCCAGCGCTGCGTCCGGTCCAGCGCATACGTCGCCTGTGCCCCGTCCAACCCGAACACCGGAATCAGGTTCAGCACGTTCAGCCACGCCGAAACATGCGCCAGTGCACTGAACAGATCATGCGTCTGTCCCGCCGGAGTTCCCAAAGCGATGCCGCCGCACGCCACTGACACCAGTAGCCCAAAGAACGGCCCGGCCAGCGCGATGCTCGACAAATCCTCAAGCGAGATTCCCATCGAGTACCAGCGCACATACGCGCCCAGCCCGGGCAAAAACACCGGAAGATCCACCTTCAGCCCACGCATGCGCGCGGCCGTATAGTGGCCCATCTCGTGGATCAGGATCGCCAGCGTAAAGCCCAGCCCAAACTTCCACCCGAACAGCGCCCAGTAGATCGTAAAAAATCCGATAAAGCTAAGCAGGAACTTGGCCTTGAACAAAAGAAAAAAGAACGTCTTCAGCTTGGCCAGAAAGAACACCACCGGCGCCAGCGGACCCAGCCGCCGCGTCCACTTGGCCCGCGTGGCCTCGGTCTGATTCAGCTTTTGGTCGATCAGCGCGATTCTCTGCTCAACCGCCTCCGTCTGCTTGGTGCCAGCCGGCAGCCAGGCCAGAGCCTCCCGCCAGCGCTCCCGCGCCTCCGGCCAATGCTTCTCGCCTTCAAGCGACGTCGCCGCCATCGCCAGCTGACGCAGATGCTCCGAGTACACGATCGCCTGGCAATCCGGACACGCCAGCGTACCTTCCGGCAGGTAATGGCTGCACTGCGGACAACTGAAGATCGGCGCGGGGGCAGACAGGTGCCCAGGCGCTTCGAAAACCTGGTCAACAACGGAATCCATACTGTCTATTAGACGCTACCCGCGCCACAAACTGTGCAACCCACTCACCTTCCGCCGCCCTCAGCTGCACCCTAATGCAGCCCGAAAGGATTGACCCGCCGCATCCTTCCACTCTGTCCAAAACCCGGACTGCCCGCTGCCAGCTGCCACGCCGTGCGCAGGCCCACAAACAAAATGATCAGCCCCAGGCCGCCGTTCAGCGGATTGCGCAAGGCCAGCAACGGCCCCGCCACCAACTCCCGGACAAGCAGCGAAGCCGGCACCCGCAACACGGCCGTCATTGGAATGCCGCTGTAGTGCAGCACATCCAGCAACTCGCCCAGCGTCACCGCAAAGTACGTCAGCACCACCGCCGCAACCTGGTACGCCTGTCCGCCCACTCCGCCGGAGGCCGTCATCATCGCGCGCGCGACCAGCCAGCCCACGCCGATCGCCACGATGCTGACCATGAACCCCGAAAACCCGATCAGCGCGTACCCCAGGCTCCCCACCAGGGCCGCCGCTGCGCCGAACAGCAGCGCCAGCGGAAACCTCCCGCCGCGCGCACGCGAGTAGCCCCCGCTGACAGCTTCCCCCTCCACGATCTGCGGCTCGCGATATTCGGCTCGTCCAAAGTCCGGAATGCTCATCCCTGCCGCCTCTTTCTGTTTCGTTACGTCGTCTGCGCCGGCAGCGAAATCGCGTCTTTGGCGTCGCCCAGCACCACCTTGACGGTGATCCGGCGCTGCCCGCGAAACACCGTCACATTCACCGTCTCGCCCGCTTTATGCGCCGTCAGCGCCGCAGCCAAATCCTGAGCCGACTGGATCGGCTGCCCATCCACCGCCACAATCAGGTCCCCGCCCAGCATCACCGGCGTGTTCCCCTGGTAAAGCCGCTGGTTGCCTCCATGCAGCCCCGCCTTTTCCGCCGCACCGCCCGGAAGCACGCGCTCAATCAGGATTCCATAATCCGCCGGCAGGCCGATCTGCTCCGCGATATCCGGCCCGATCGGCAGCGTTACCACATCAAGCGACGGCCTCCGCACACGGCCATACTTCGCAAAATCATCCAGCACCGCCTTCGCCGTATTGATCGGAATCGCAAACCCGATGCCCGCCGACTGGTCCGCGCCCGCGCTCGCAATCAGCGTCGTAATCCCGATCACCTCGCCGCGCGAATTCAACAGCGGCCCGCCGGAGTTCCCCGGATTCACCGCCGCATCCGTCTGGATGGCATCCTCAATCGGTGATCCGC
>CAXSDM010000137.1:0-3408 GCA_964235575.1 uncultured Acidobacteriaceae bacterium
GTCGGAATGTTCTCCTGCTGGTCGGTGAAGGCGAAGGCGGTCGTCGCCCCATCCACCTCTTCGAGCGTCATCTGAACAATGCTTCCCGCCCGCGTGACCTCGAGCGTAATCTGCCGGACACGGTTTGCCATCCCCCTCGGCACCCCGGAGATGCGAAAGCCCTGCGGCGCGGGAACGACGCTGATCCCGTCGAGTTCCTTGCCAAGCTCCGTATGGCCCAGCAGAAATCGCAGCGGCGTGCGCAGATCATCCATCTGCTTCGCCGGAATCCGCTGTGCCTGCGCGTCGCCCGGCGTATAAAACCAGGCAAAATGCCCATCCAGCACAAACACCTTCCCTGCCGGCGAGTCATACGCCCAAAGCATGCGCCCAGGCTTCTTCAGGGTCAGCGTCCCGGACTCCGACCGCGTCAACCCCATACCCGTGTAGCGCTCCGTGTAGCGCGTGCGCAGGCTGCGCAGGTGGTTGTAGTGGGCATCGACCGCCTTCAAAACACCCGCGTATGCAGGAGCTTGCGCGTATGCCGGCGAAAACAGCAGCGCGAAGAAGGCTAGCCGCCGCGCTCCCCGCATGATTACTGCAGCGGCTGCGTGCAGTTAGTACCGCCGGCCGGATCGAACTTAATGAGATTGTTCTCGTCCATGCAGTAGCCGCGATCGCCCGTACGGCCTACAGAGATTGGCACGGCGGTTACTTCGTACCCCGTGTACATGTCCTGATTGTTGACCGTCACCTTGGTGCAGTTGGTCACGTTGAACGTGTACCCGGACTTGTTCCCGCCGGCAAGATCAGGAGAGAGCACCTCGGCAGACTGGGCTGAGGGCGCGGTCCCCGGAGCTCCACCCATGGTAGTCAGCGAACACGAAAATCCATTGGCCGGGTAGGCCTGGTTGTACTGAAGTTCCGCGTTGCCGATGGTGCGTACAGACTGCACGGCGGAGGTCTCGTTGGCCTGTTTGCGCAGCTTCAACATCTGCGGAATCGCAAGCGTCATCAGGATCAAAATGACGGACATGACGATCAGCAACTCGATCAATGTAAAGCCCTCGTCCTCAGCTCGGCCCGTGACTCGGAATGACTCGATCTTCATACTTCCTCTGACGACCTATATCGGAAAAGGTTCACGAAAACTTTAGCAGGTGAGTTCGATCCGCGGAAGCACACCAAAGGACCATGCGGACGGCAAGCTCAGCAGGCCAGCTGGCTCCGGCTCACCTTCATCGGCCCCAGGTTGCCGAGCAGCGTCAACGCAATCAGCTCTGGCTGAAAAAGCTGGGTCGCCAGCCTCTGCACATCGCTCGGCGTCACACGGTCGATCTCCCGAACCACCTCGTCCACCGCGAAGAACCGGCCAAAGTACATCTGCTGCCGCGCCAAATTATTCATCCGGCTCGACGAGCTCTCAAGCCCCAGCACAATGTTCGACTTCATCTGGTCCTTGGCGCGCTTCAGCTCGGCCGCCGTCACCTCCTGCTCCTTCATGCGGCGGAACTCGACCAGTGTCAGCTCGAGTACGCGCTCCGTACGGTCGAGCGACATGCCCGCGTACACCGAAAGCGCGCCCGCGTCGCGGAATGGACTCAGCTCCGAGTAGATGGAGTAGACCAGCCCTTCATTCTCGCGAATGCTCTCAAACAGCCTCGAGCTCATGCCGCCGCCCAGCAGCGAGTTCAGCAGGTAAAGCGCAAAACGATCCGGATCCTTGACCGGCGGCGCAGGCACGCCCAGGCACATCTGCACCTGCTCGAGCGAGCGCTTCTTCTTGAGCGTGATGTGCGGCGTGGTCGTAGGATGCGTCTCGGTCGCCGTGGCCTTGACGCCGCCAGGCGCGAGCGCCCCAAAACGCGCCTCCACCTCGCCCACGAAGCGGTCGTGATCCAGATGTCCGGCCGCTGAAAAAATCATGTTCTCGGGCGTAAAGCGCCGCCGATGATGATCGAAGACAACGTTCTGGTCGAACGAAGACACCGTCTGCACCGTCCCCAGGATCGGCCGACCCAGCGGATGATTCTTCCAGAAATTCTGCGTGAACGTCTCGTGAACCAGGTAGTCCGGATTGTCCTCGTCCATCTTGATCTCTTCGAGGATGACGCCCTGCTCGCGTTCGAGATCGCTGGTCGAAAACTTGGGGTGCAGCACCAAATCCGACAGCACATCGAGCGCGGGAGGCATATTCTCGTCCAGCACCTTGATGTTGAAGCAGACCGCTTCCTTACCGGTAAACGCGTCGAGATTGCCGCCGATCGAGTCCACCTCGCGCGCGATGTCCTGCGCCGAGCGCGTCGTTGTCCCCTTGAAGACCATGTGCTCGACAAAGTGCGAGAGCCCGTTCTCCTCGGCCGGCTCATCGCGCGAGCCCGAGTCGATCCAGGCGCCCATCGAGACAGAGCGCATGTGCGGCATCGACTCGGTAAGCACAAGCATCCCGTTCGGCAGAACGGTGCGGCGGATGTTGCGCGTAGGGTGCGTCTCGGAGGAAGCGGGGACCTGGGGATCGGTAGAAACGAGCGTTGCGGACATGCGACTCCTTGCATGCTTATTCTTTCACACGGGGCTGCCCTGGGTTTCAGCGGCGTAAACTGGAGAGATGGCAGCAGCTACTCCAGCCAGAGCGTTGTTCGGGGCCACTCGAGCGGAGCTGCGCGCGCTGGTGGAGCAACTGGGCCAGCCCTCCTACCGCGTCGCGCAGCTTGCGGACGCGCTCTACAAGCAGGGCGCCGGGTCGCTCGACGAGATGTCCACCTTGCCCGTCGCCATGCGCGAAGCCTTGAAGCGCGCCGGCTACGAGGTCGGCCTGCCCGAACTCGCGCAGACGGCCCGATCGGTCGACGGCACCGAGCGCTACCTTGTCCGGCTCGCAGACGGCGAAACCGTCGAGACGGTCTGGATGCCCGACGGCGACCTGCCCGAGGACGACGCGCTCGAGCTCGGCCGCGACTACAAGCGAGCCACCATCTGTGTTTCGAGCCAGGTCGGCTGCGCGGTCAACTGCCAGTTCTGCCTCACCGCGAAGCTCGGCATTCGGCGCAACCTGACCGCGGGCGAGATCGCCGGGCAGGTCGCCGCCGTGCTCACCCGCCACAGCGTCACCGTCGGCAGCGGCAAAGGCCGGGGTCAGCCCGACCGCATCAATCTCGTCTTCATGGGCATGGGCGAGCCGTTCCTGAACTACGACGCCTTCATGGACGCGGTGCGCCTGCTGGTCGGTGAGATCGGCATTCCCGCCGCGCGGATGACCGTCTCGACCAGCGGCATCGAACCCGCGATCCGGCGCTTCGCAGGCGAGGAGATCCGCCCGCGTCTGGCGCTCAGCCTGAACGCCTCGAACGACGCCATCCGCGCCGAAATCATGCCCATCACGCGAAAATGGAACATCGCCTCGCTGCTCGAAGCCGTGCGCTCCATCCC
>CAXSDM010000137.1:3508-6887 GCA_964235575.1 uncultured Acidobacteriaceae bacterium
CGCGGACGAGACATCTACGCGGCCTGCGGTCAGTTGAAGCGCACCGTCGAGGCGACGCCGGAACTGGTCGCAATCGCCAGCGTCGCATAGCCGTTTACTGTCGCGTTGCCAGATAGAAAACCTGCACCGTTAGAATCTCGTAGGGCTTGATCGGTAGCGACACCGTATCTCCCGAGACCGGCAGATGCGCGCCTTCGACCTTCTCCATCATGTTGCTGGCTGACGCGTACTGCGCGCCCGGCGGAACGTGCAGCTTGACCTCAGACGGAGTGCCCGCCCACTCGAACATGCGGAAGACGAGCGCATCGGCGTCCTCGGCCTTCTTGACGGCAGTGAGGGTGACGTTCGGGTTGTCGACGGAAACGAAAGAGTGCGTCGAGCCGAGCAACCCGGTGTGCGGCATCACCTGCATCGCGGTGAGCGGCGTGTTGAGCTCATAGCCGCGGTGCATAGTCTGCGCCTGCTTCCAGCCGCCGGCGTGGGGGTAGATCGCGTAGGTGAAGTGCTGCGGACCACGATCGGCGTCGGGGTCGGGCCAGGTCGGCGAGCGAAGCAGGGTCAGGCGCATGGTGTTGCCCACGGCGTCGTAACCGTACTTTGAATCGTTCAGGATGGACACACCGCCGGTGGCATCGCCCAGGTCGGCCCAGCGCAGAGCCGGAACCTCAAACTGGGCCTTCTCCCACGAGTTGTTCCGTGTAGTGGGCCGCTCAATGGACCCATAGGGAATCTCGTAGGTGGCTTTCGGGCCGGTGTGCACAAGAGGAAACGCGGCCTTTAGCAGCACATGGGTCTCGTGCCATTCGACGTCGTTGTCGACGCGGACCATATCGGCACCCGCGTCCAGCGAGATGTCCTGGACAAAGTGCGACGACTGCCAGGTACGCGTAATGCGAAGGCTTTTGCGAAGTGGTCCGTCCGTCAGGACCGCAATAGAGTCAACCGTGTCGATCGGCGTCATCTTGCCATCGAGAGTGCCCGGGTCGATGTTCCACGCGTCGTATTGCTTGGGGGTGTCGGCGTAGGTCTGAAGCTGATTCCCGCAGCCTCCAGGCGTCATGTATTCGTCTGATTTGCCTTGCTCTCCCGTAGTAGCAAGGCTCGTAACGCAGCCGTTCTTTCTGTCCACCGCAACCCGCAGGCGCGAGTTGCTGAGCAGGTACGCCGCCGGCGTCTGTTCCAGGCGTAGCTCGCCAGCCGCTCCGCTGCTTTCTCCCCGGGCCTGCGCATGCACCACGGCGTATCCAAGCGCCGGCACGTCCTCGACCCGCGCCAGTACGGTGAACTCGTGCGTGTTGTTATCGCTTGCAAGCACCTGCGTGAGCAGCGGCCGGTTCTTTCCATCTAGAATCTGGACGCCGCTCGCCTTCTCTGCAAGCTGCACCTTCAGCTCAACGGTCTCCGAGCGAGGCCACGCCATCGGGTTGAAGACCACCAGGGGTGTGTCTCCCTTTGCTCGCGTATCGATCCTCGCGCTCACCGCATCGAGCGCGGTCGAAGTAACATTCCGGTCCGCGTTGAACACTTCCGTAAAGTCCTTCTGCGCGTCGCGATAGATGACCGCAATGCCAGAGCCAGCCGCGAGATCATGGAACTGGTTGAAGGTAATCTTCTTCCAGTTCTCGGTCAGCACATCCGCCGGATACTTCGCCCCACCGAGCCAGGCAAAGGAAGCCAGCGTCTCGGCATTGAGCGTGGCGGTCTCGCTCTTGCGCATGTTGTCCTTGTGCTTGGCCTGCGTGGTAAAGATGCCCCGGTGGTACTCAAAATAGAGCTCGTCCTTCCAGGTGGGCAGTCCCAGCAAGCCGGGACCAGACGGCTGGGGCGCGGTATAGCCCTTGGCAATGCGATCGTAGTTCCAGGTGGGCGACTCAGGGCTGAGGTGCTGCTCGACATCGGTGAAGTAATGCTGGGCGGTGTGATAGCCCATCGTCGGGACGGCTTCGTCCGGCTTCTTGTCTTCCGCGATCCAGTGATCGCCCTGATCAAGCATCGCGCGCGTCGGCCCGCCGCCGTGGTCGCCGATGCCGTACAGATCCATCATCTCGGTCGTCCCCGGATTACGCTCGGCAGACTCCGCGAAGTCGGCCGAAATGCGTGTCGGGTTCACATTGTCGTGAACGTAGTCCGTGGGGAAGTAGGTCAGCACCTTCGATCCGTCCGGCGACTCCCACCAGAAGAGCCGGAACGGCAGGATATTGGTATCGTTCCAGTGCATCTTCTGGGTCACGAAATAGTCGAGGCCCGAGCGCTTGTAGATCTGCGGCAGCTGCCAGTTGTAGCCGAACGAATCCGGGTTCCACCCGATGCGAGCCGTCACGCCGTACTCCTTCTGGAAGTAGCGTTGGCCGACCAGCAGTTGGCGCACCAGCGACTCGCCTCCCGGCAGGTTGAGGTCGGGCTCGATCCACATGCCGCCGACAATCTCCCAGCGGCCCTCTTTGATGCGCTGCTTGATCTGGTCGTTGAGCTGCGGGTACTTGTCGGCCATCCACTCGCTGTACTGCGCGGCGGACTGGCTGAAGGTATAGTCCGGGTACTCGTCCATGAGCTGGAGCGCGGTCGTGAAAGTGCGGCGAACGGCGTCAATCGTCTCCGAGCGCGGCCAAAGCCACGCGGCATCGATGTGCGAGTTGCCGGCGAGGTCGAACTTGGCCGTTGCGAGTACCGCGTGCAGTGGCGCGAGGATGGACTGGGCCTTGCGCAAAGACGCATCGAAGGCGGCCTGGTTCGCGGACGCGAGCGCGCCGGTGTCGATGGCCGCAACAGCGGACTCAACCGTAGGCAGCAGGTCTTTGCGCGGCGTGGGCAGCGCGGGCAGCAGGTTAGCCGAGGTGATGCACTCGACCCGCAGATCGTCGGGGTTCGGCCGGTGACTGGCCTCGGAGTTCGGTTCAATGCGCAGCGTGACGCCATTAAAGGTCTTATCGTCCACTGTGTGCAATAACTTTACTGCCACCAGAACTTTTTCTCCGGGCCTGGCCGGCTCAAACAAAACGATCGGCTCCAGATCATCCCCCAGGGCGACCCGCCGGCCGTTGAAGTAAATGATCTGCGGCATGGGGCCGTTGGCGCTGGCCTGGAACTGGAACCAGATGCGCGCGCCCGTAAGGTCGTAGCCGTTCAGGGTCTTCGGCACCTCGATGGTGCGGCGGTACCAGGCGGCTTCCTTGCTGGCCTTGGTGCGCGGCGCGACCAGTGTCCAGGAGGAGTCGTCAAGCGCGACGGACTCCCCGTGGGGAACGTCGCCGGCATGATAGCGCCACTCGCCGGGAGGCAGCGCATTCAGCGTCTCGAGAATGTGCAGCTTGGCCTGCGCGGCGGGGGATAGATTTTTCTGTTCGCGGACCGGCGTGAAGGACTGAGCGAGCAGGTTTGC
>CAXSDM010000138.1:0-2834 GCA_964235575.1 uncultured Acidobacteriaceae bacterium
GGCGTTATGGTGTAACTGGTTAACACGTCGCCCTCTCAAGGCGAAGAGTCCGGGTTCGAGCCCCGGTAACGCTACCAAATTCTAGAAAGACGATTTTCGATCGTTGCTCCGGAGACTTTCAAGGTTCGTCCAGAGCAGGGCAAAATCGGTACTTCCGGCGTAAAAAAGGTAAGCCCGAACCGCGTCACTCTGCGGGAAGCAGGGTTATTCTAAGCAGGTTCCGTGGTGAGGCCGATGTCTGAAACGATCTCTGAAACAATTAAGGATCGCGCTCTCCGCGTGATCGCAACGAAGCAGGGACTGCCGCTCGACCGAGTGCAGCCCGAGTGTACCTTTGAGGAGCTTGGGATCGACTCGCTGGATCGCCTGAATATTTTATTCGAGCTTGAGGGTGAGTTCGACATCCAGATCGATGACGAACAGGCCAAGCAGGTGACGACGTTGCAGCAGATGATCGACGGCATTACGCAGCTGGTGGACGCGAAGGCGGAGTCTTCGCCGGCGCAGTGAGCCAGCGCGTCGTCGTCACTGGAATGGGCGTGATCTGCGCGATGGGCCGGGACCAGCAGGAGTTCTGGGGCGCGCTGAGCGAGGGGCGCGCCGCCATCGGGCCGCTCTCGCTGGTGGATGGGGCGCAGTTGAAGTTCAAGAAAGCCGCGGAGGTGCGCGGATACGATGCGGCGGCTGCGTTTCCGCCGAAAGAGTTGGCGTTTCTGGATCGCTTTGCGCAGTTCGCGCTGATCGCCGCCGCGGAGGCCGTTGCCCAAGCGGGCGTCGAGTGGACTGACGACGTCCGGGAGCGGGGCGCGATCGTCACCGGGTCGTCGCTCGGCGGTCGACGCGCCGAGGAAGACGGCTATTGGGAGCTGTTCCACCATAACCGCACCCGCGTGCACCCGCTGACGATTCCGCTGAGCATGAGCAACGCCGGGGCGAGCCACATCTCGATCCAGTACGGCATGCAGGGGCCGGCCTATACCGTGTCGACGGCGTGTTCCTCGGCGGCGCATGCGATCGGCCAGGCGTTCTGGATGGTGCGCTCGGGCATGGCGCCCATGGCGATCACCGGGGGCAGCGAGGCGCCCATGTTCCTGGGAGGCCTGAAGGCCTGGGAGGCTATGCGCGTGATCAGCAATGACACGTGCCGGCCTTTCTCGGCGGATCGCTCCGGCCTGGTGCTGGGCGAGGGTGGGGCGATGCTGGTGCTCGAGACCCTTGACGGCGCGGTCGCACGCGGGGCCACACCGCTAGCGGAGATTGTCGGCTTTGGCATGACGTCGGACGCGAGTCACCTGACGCAGCCTTCCTACGAAGGCGCGGAGCGGGCGATGCGCAAGGCGATGCTCGATGCAGGGCTGGCGCCGGAGCAGTTCGGCTACATCAACGCGCACGGAACGGCGACCCTGGCCAATGACCGGACCGAGACCGCGGCTATCCGCGCGGTGTTTGGCGGGCACGCGGACCGGCTCGCGATCAGCTCGACGAAGTCCATGCATGGGCATGCGCTGGGGGCTGCCGGTGCGATCGAGGCGGTCGCGTCCATTTTGAGCCTGCGCCATGGCGTGCTGCCGCCCACGGCGAACTTTACGGCGTCCGACCCGGAGTGCGATCTCGACGTGATCCCGAACGAGGCGCGGGCGCTCGAGGTCGAGGCGTGCCTGTCTAATTCGTTCGCGTTTGGCGGGTTGAACGCGGTGCTTGCGTTTCGAAAGATGGCTTAGGGCTAGCTCCGTTTAGGCGCTGCTGCATCGGCGAGCCACGCCACGGATCTGCGGATGCCTTCTTCCAGCGAAACCTCGGGACGGAAACCAAAGTCATCCTTTGCCTTGGTCGCGGGGAACTCTTGGTTGCGGCCAAGCAAAAGCACCGCATGCCTGGTAAGCAGAGGTCGTCCCGGCAGGCGCAGGATGCGGTGCGGAGCTTCGAACGCGCGGGCCAGCGCCATCGCTGCCCCGAAGGAAAGATCGATCCACGGAGGCTTCGTCCCGAGCTGCTCTGCGAAGAGCGTGGCGTAGTCGCACCAGGTCGCGTTCGTGCCGTCGGCGAGGTTGTACGCCTGGCCCAGGGTGCGGGGGCTAGCGGCTGCGTCGAGCATCGCGTGCGCAACGTTGTCGACATAGGTGAAGCCGCCGGTCGCGTGGCCGCCGCCGACGTACGCCATCAGCCGCTGGCGGAGCAACGTGGCGATCTCCTGGGTGAAGTCCTTGCCGCGCGGACCATAGATCGTGGCGGGCCGAACGATCGTGACGGGCAGCCCCTCGGCATGCGCCTTCCACACGGCGGCCTCGCCTGCGCCCTTGGTCTGGTTATACGGCAGGCCGGCGTCGACGAAGGGATGATCTTCGCTGCACGGAACCTGCGGGTAGCCGTAGAGGTCGGTGGTACTGACGTGCACGAATCGTTCGAGCAGGGGCGCTTGCCTGGCCGCGGCGAGCAGATTCTGCGTGCCCAGCACGTTGGCTTCGACATACGTTTGGGAGGGAGCCCAGTCAGTGGAGCAGGCGGCGCAGTGGAAGATGTGCGTGACGTGCTGGACCGCCGCTTGCAAGGCCGCGACCTCGGACAGGTCGCCCGGAACGACGCGCAGGGGGCTGGCCTGGAGATGGCGTAGATCAGAGGTGGGCCGGGCGAGGACCGTCACCTCTTCGCCACGCTCACAGAGCAGTTGCGCGACGCGGCCTCCGAGAAAGCCGCTCGCGCCGGTGACCAGGGACGGCACCGCGCTAAGCGGCCGCGGCCATCTGCCGAAAGACGTCCAGAACAAACTGGAGCTGCGTGGTGGTGTGGGCCGCGGTGACGCACAGCCGCAGCCGGGCCGCGCCCTGCGCCACCGC
>CAXSDM010000138.1:2934-6706 GCA_964235575.1 uncultured Acidobacteriaceae bacterium
GACGCCGGAGGCATGGCTGCGGAGAAGATATAAGGAGACGAAGCGTGCTGGAGGAAGATAGCGACCTCCTGCGAGACGGCGATGAAGCCTCCGTTCGAGGGGATCGACTTGGCGAGGGAGCCGGTCCAGATATCGATCTCGCCGGTGGCGATGCCGAAGTGCTCGTCCGTGCCGCGGCCGGTAGCGCCCAGGACTCCGGAGGAATGCGCTTCATCAATCATGAGGAAACAACCAAATTCTTTTTTGAGCGCAACCAGCTCCGGCAGGCAGCAGATGTCGCCATCCATCGAGAAAACCCCGTCGGAGACGATGAGCGTGCGGTTGGCGGTGTTGGGCTTCTGGAGCTCATCGCGCAGGGACTGCGGGTCGTTGTGGCGGAAGCGCTGCAGCTGGACGCCGGACATGCGGCACGCGTCGAGGAGACTGCGATGGCAAAGCTCATCCATGATGACCCGGTCGGAGGAGCCGAACAGACCGTAGATGACGCCGAGATTCGCCAGGTAGCCGGAACTAAAGGTGAGCGCGTCTTCCGTGCCCTTGAACCGGGCGAGGGCTTGTTCCATCTCGCGATGAATGTCGAGCGTTCCGGTGAGCAGACGGGCGCCGCTGGTGCTGGTGCCGTAGCGCCGGATGGCTTCCATGGCGGCGGCGTCGATGCGTGGGTCGCCGATCAGCCCAAGGTAGTCGTAAGACGACATCATGAGCATCTGGTGACCGTCCGCGGTGACGCACGGGCCGGCCTTTGCCTCGAGCGGCATGTGGTACGGGTAGGCATCGAAGGAGCAGGCGAGGGCTGTGTTCTCAAAGACGCGGCGAGCCCGTGGATCGAGCAGGTCGGCCTTCTTGAAGTTCCAGGTCCTGCCCGGGGTAAAGTAGTTCCCAAACATCTTGCCGGAGGACGAGGAGAATCCTGTCGTGGTCTCCGCGTTCTCTTTGACGTCTCGAAGTGCGGTCATAGGCGTAGGTTGATCCTAGACGAAGCCCGAGACGTTTGGAAGGGTGCGCTGTGATGTCACTACAGTCCCGGTACACTAAAGCCTTGACGGTGGAACGCCAGAACGATCTTCGACGGCAGGCCAGCTTGCGCCATCGCCTGGAGTTGGGGTTAGCTTGGCTGCTGGTGCGGGGACTGGGATCGTTGCCGCGCGGGGTGGCGAGGTTCGCAGGGCGAGCCCTGGGGTCGGCGGCGTTCTGGCTGATGGGCAGGCTGCGCCGCACCGGGTTGCAAAACCTGCGCATTGCCTATCCGGAGTGGACTGAATCGCGGCGCCGGAAGCTCTTGCAGCAGGTGTATCGCAACATGGGTTATCTGCTGGCGGAGTTCTGCCTGATGCGGCACTACACGGCGGAGCAGGCCGGGAAGTTTATCGAGTACGACGGCCTGGAGCACTATCTCGACGCGCAGGCGGAGGGCCGCGGCGTGCTGGTACTGACCGGGCATCTGGGGGCGTGGGAGTTGTCGAGCTTTTATCACTCGCTGGCCGGATATCCGATGGGTCTGGTGATTCGGCGCCTCGATAACCCGCTGGTGGATGCGTTTGTGAACCGGATGCGGTGTCTGCACGGCAACCGGGTGATCCATAAGGATGATTTCGCGCGCGGGCTGATCTCTGCTATGCACGCGGGCGAGACGGTCGGGATCCTTATGGACACAAATATGACGCCGCCGCAAGGCGTGTTTGTGCCGTTCTTTGGGCTGCCGGCGTGTACGGCTTCCGGGCTGGCCAAGGTGGCGCTGCGGACGGATGCCGCGGTGGTGCCTGGCTTTTTGTTGTGGGATCAAGGACGGTGCCGGTACATCTTGCGCTTCGGGCCGCGGCTGCTGCTGATGCGGACCGGAGATGCGGAGGCGGACGTGCTGACGAATACCGCGCAGTTTACGGCGACGATCGAGGAGTATGTTCGGCAGTATCCCGACCAGTGGCTGTGGATGCATCGCCGCTGGAAGACGCGGCCGGCCGGGGAAGCGGGGGTGTACTGATGCCGACGGTGGCGGAGATTGTGGTGCTGCTCGGGGCCGAGGCGGCGTCGGAGTTTGGGGGACGGGAGATTGCGCGCGTAGGGGCGATCGCGAGTGCGGAGGAGGACACGCTGGTGTTCGCCAGCGACGAGCGAACGCTTGCGGAGGCGCTGGCGTCAGCGGCAGGGGCGATTCTTGCCGGGGAGAGCCGGGCCGGAGATGCGCGGGTGATCGTGGCTGGGGATCCGCGGACGGCGTTTGCGCGGGTGTATGCACGGTGGTTCGCGGAGGGGCCGGGAGGCGGCGTGCATGCGTCGGCGGTGGTCGACCCCACGGCGCGGGTGGGGGCGGGGTGTGAGATTAGCGCAGGGGCGTATGTCGGGGCGCAGGTGGAATTGGGCGAGGGGTGCGTGATCGGCCCGCGAGTGGTGGTGTACTCCGGCACGACGCTGGGGCGGCGGGTGAAGGTGCAGGCAGGGGCGGTGCTGGGATCGGCGGGGTTTGGCTATGCGCGGACAGCCGAGGGATATGTCGGGTTTCCGCAGATTGGGACGCTGTGGATCGGTGACGACGTGGAGATCGGGGCGAATACGACGATTGATCGCGGGGCTCTGGGAGAGACGCGCATCGGCAGGGGAACGAAGATCGACAACCTGGTGCACGTGGCGCATAACTGCGTCATCGGGGAGGATGTGGTGATTGCGGCGCAGGTGGGCATGGCCGGCTCGTGCGTGATTGAGGACGGGGCGATGCTGGGCGGGCAAGTGGGCCTAGGGGAACGGGTGACGATTGGGCGGGGCGTGATTCTGGGCGGGCAGGGAGGCGTGCTGCCCGGCAAGCGGATCGACGGGGAGGGCGTGGTGTATTGGGGGACGCCCGCGCAGCCCGTGCGGGAGTATCTTCGGGATGTGGCGGCGATGCGCGCGCGCAAGGGGCGGAAATAATGGCGGTGGTCGTCGTTGGGGGGCACACGCGCAACATCGGCAAGACGAGCGTGATGGCGGGGCTGATCGCGGCGACTCCGGAGAGGCACTGGACGGCGTTCAAGATTACGCAGTTTGGGCATGGCGTCTGCTCGGCCAATGGCGAGGCCTGCGACTGCGAGACGGCGGATCACACGATCGCGATCAGTGAAGAGCGCGAGCGGGGGAGCGGGACGGATTCTTCGCGATACCTGGCGGCGGGGGCGGCGCGGTCGTTCTGGGTGCGGACGCGGCAGGGGCAGCTAGCAGAGGCGATGCCGAGGCTTCGGCGCGAACTCGCGCAAGCGGAGAACGCCATGGTTGAATCGAATAGCATTCTTCGGTTTTTGCAGCCGGATGTGTTTATTTCGGTGCTCGATGGGGAGACGGCGGACTTCAAGGAATCGGCGAAGCGGTACCTGGATCGGGCGGATGCGGTGGTGCTGACGGGGGGAAGCCTGGAGCATGCGGCTTGGGAAGGGGTGTCGCCGAGTTTGGTCCGGCGGGCGCGGCGGTTTTCGGGGAGTGGGGAGGAGTACTGCTCGCCGGAGCTGGTGGCGTTTGTGCGGCAGCGGCTTGGGTAGAGAGAGGCCCCGGAGGTTCGCTCCGGGGCCCGAGGCAGAGAAACATCAATGGATCAGGAGAACAGGCCGTTGAGGCCGTTGGGGAAAAATCCTCCCTTGGCCGTGCCAGCGGCTACGGCGCCACCGCCGGTAACGATGTTGAGAACCTGCGCGGTGCTGCGGGCGAAGGCGGTGGCCATCTTGGGGTCGGCGTCGACGATCTGGGTTGCGGTGACGGTGCTGCCGTTGAGCGACACCATCTGGGTGGCGAGGCCGTAATCGTCCGG
>CAXSDM010000139.1:0-3216 GCA_964235575.1 uncultured Acidobacteriaceae bacterium
GTCATTCAGCCAACCTGCCGCCCGGTCGACCAGCACCTGGTGGAGCTGTTGATCATGATCGATGCGCTCAAGCGAGCGTCGGCCGCGCGCATTACCGTCGTGATCCCGTACTACGGCTACGCCCGGCAGGATCGCAAAGACCGTCCGCGCGTCGCCATCTCGTCCAAGCTGGTGGCCGACCTGCTCACCACGGCCGGCGCCAACCGCGCCCTGCTGGTCGACCTCCATGCGGCGCAGATTCAAGGCTTCTTCAATATTCCGGTCGATCACCTGTTTGCCAGCCCCGTGCTGGTGGACTACTTCCGCAAGCTCAACCTTCCCGACCTTACCGTCGTCAGCCCGGATGCAGGCGGCGTGGAACGCGCCAGGTTCTTTGCCAAGAAGCTCGACGTGCCGCTTGCCATCGTTGATAAGCGGCGCACGGACATCAATGTCACCGAAGTCATGAACGTCATCGGCGACGTGCGGGGAAGAACCTGCCTCATCCTCGACGACATCGTCGACACGGCCGGCACGCTCGTCAAAACGGTCGATGCGCTGCTTGCCCAGGGAGCCACCCGGGTCTACGCCTGCGCCTCGCATGCGGTACTCTCCGGCCCGGCCATTGAGAACATTGCAAAATCCGCCCTGGTCGAGCTGGTCGTCGCAAACACCATCCCGCTCAGCGAAGCCGCCCAGCGGGTTGACAAGATTAAGCCGCTTTCGATTGCCGGCCTGCTGGGCCGCGCCATTGAAAGCATCCACATGGAGACCAGCGTTTCGACGCTGTTCAACTAACCCCCTCAACCCCGGCGGATCCAGCCGCAAACGGAGCGGCCCTGGCAGTCTCAAAACTGCGCAGCCGTGCCCGAAAGGAAACAACATGGCCACACCGAAGTTCGACGCCGTCGTCGCGACCCCGCGCACCGGCAAGTTCAACAAAAATCACGCCCGCCGCGTGCGGGTTGAAGGCAAAATCCCCGCAGTCGTCTACGGAGCCGGCCAGGAGTCGGTCGCGGTCGCGGTCGATCCCAAGGTTGTCACCCGCATCCTCCACTCGGAGTCCGGCCACAACACCATCTTCGACCTGAACGTCGAGGGCGCGGCCCTGGTCAAAGCCATGATCGTCGACTGGCAACACGAGCCGATCAAGGGCAAGCTGCTGCACATCGACTTCAAGCGCATCGCGATGGACAAGGCCATGCGGGTCTCCGTTCCCGTGCAGCTTACCGGCTCGCCGGTCGGCGTGCGCGTTGGCGGCGGTGTGCTCGACCAGATTATGCGTGAGGTCGAGATCGAGTGCCTGCCTGGAGACATTCCGGACCACCTGGACGTCGATGTCACCGACCTCGAGCTCTATGGCGCGATCCACATCTCCGACCTGCCGCACTCCGGCTCCATCAAGTTCATTGGCGAGGACACCGCGCTGGTCGCGCACGTGACCCTGGTCAAGGAAGAGGCTGTTGCCGATGCAGTCGCCGCACCTGCTGCTGCGGAGCCTGAGGTTGCCAAGAAGGGCAAGGGCGATGCTCCTGCCGCGGATGCAGCCGCAGCCAAGCCGGACGCGAAGAAGAAGTAAGCGGCTGGCGTGCGATGAAACTGATTGTCGGACTTGGAAATCCTGGAATCGAATATCAGTTCACGCCGCACAACGCAGGATTTCTCGCGATCGACCGTCTCGCCGCACAGTGTGGCGTGACGGTCGTCAACCGCCGGGGACGCGCCCTGACGGCCCGCACCGCGTTGGCCGGTCAGGACGTACTCCTGGCCAAGCCGGAGACCTTCATGAATCTCAGCGGGCTAGCCGTAGCCGCACTAATGAAGGAGCTGGAGCTGGGGCAACCTGGGTCCGATGTGATTGTTCTCTACGACGAGCTTGCCATTCCGCTCGGACAGCTTCGCATCCGCGAACGCGGTTCGGCCGGAGGGCATAACGGAGTAAAATCAATCTCCGGGACACTCGGCAGCGAAGAGTGGATCCGGGTCCGGATCGGCGTGGGCAAACCTCCCACCCAAAGCGGACGCGAGGTGAAGGCGGGCGGCACGGACTACCTGCTTTCCCCGCTGCGCAGGATGCAGCTGCAGGAACTGGACGAAGGGCTCGACCTGGCCGTACGCGCAGTCGAGATGATTTTCACCGAGGGCGTGGCGAAGGCCATGAACCACTTCAACCGCAAGGTTAGCGGCACCGCCGACGACCCCGCAGCATAAGACCGTTGGACTCGTCTCAACTTGAGTCTGTTCTCCTCCTCCAAACCGTTGGCGCCAGCCCGGGCCCGGTGCGAAGCAGAACTTCGCAGAAAGAAACAAACCATGAATCGCAGCTACGAAATCATGTTTATCGTCCGCCCGGACGCTGAAGAAGCCGATCTTGACAAGCTGATCGAAGGCTTCTCGAAGAACGTTACCGACGGCGGCGGCACCATACGCTCAACCGAAAAAATGGGTCGCCGGCGTCTCGCATACACCGTGCGCAAGTTCAACGACGGCTTCTACATCCTGATGACGATCGACGCTGCAGGTTCTCTGATTGCCGAGATCGAGCGTCGCTTGCGCGTGACCGAGCAGGTCATCAAGTTCATCACCGTGCGCATCGACGAGGAAGAGAAGCGCCTGGGCAAGATCAAGGCGCACCGCGAGACGCACGTCAAACGCAGCGCGCAGCCCGCCGCTCAGCCGGCCCGCGTCGCGTCGATCGACGCCGCTGCCGAGACTCCAGCTGCGGCCGCAGTACCCGATGAGCCGCCCGCGGCTCCTGCGACTGAGATCGAGACCCCGGTCGAAGCCACCGTATAACTTTCGTCCGCACGCCTGCGGACCGCCCATCATCGGCAACGTAACTGAACACCAGAGGACATCATGGCTGACGAAACTACCAACGCTCCTGACTCATCTTCCGCCCCGGCGGCATCGGCTCCTTCCACCTACACCCCGCGTCCTCCGCGTCCTGCGGGCGGTCCCGGCGGCCCTGGCGGCCCACGTCCGGCGGGCGGACCTGGAGGCGGCCCCGGCGGACGCAAGTTCTTCCGCCGCAAGAAAGTCTGCAAGTTCTGCACGGAGAAGATCGACGCCATCAGCTACCGCGACGTGCGTCTGCTGCAGGGCTTCGTGGCCGAGCGGGGCAAGATCGTCCCGCGCCGGCTGACGGGCGTCTGCACCCGCCACCAGCGCCGCCTTTCGCTCGCCATCAAGCAGTCGCGCAACATCGCCCTGCTGGCCTTCGCGAACCGCTTCTAA
>CAXSDM010000139.1:3316-4706 GCA_964235575.1 uncultured Acidobacteriaceae bacterium
TCGGAGATCCAACATGGAAGTCATTCTCAAAGAAGATGTCCAGAAGCTCGGCAACCGCGGCGACGTGGTCAAGGTCGCCGACGGCTACGGACGCAACTACCTGCTGCCCGGCAAGCTGGCCATCGAAGCCACCACCGCCAACAAGGCCGTCATCGAACAGATGAAGGCGTCCGCCATCCGCAAATCCGCCAAAGAGAAGGCGCAGTCCGAGGAGCTCGCCCGCACGCTCTCGCAGGTCGAGTTGACCTTTGAGCGCAAGGTCGGCGAGAACGATCACCTCTTCGGCTCGGTCACCTCGGGTGACATCGCCCAGCAGCTCGAAGCCAAGGGCTACACCGTCGACCGCCGCAAGATTGCACTCGAAGATCCGCTCAAGCAACTTGGCGAGTTCCACGTGCCGGTTAAACTGCATCGGGATGTCACCGCGCACGTCAAGGTGACCATTCACTCTGACGCTCCGGAAGCCGTCGCCGTCCCCGCCTAACCTCTAACCTGGACAGCCCAGGTCTCGTACAGAGACCTGGGTTTTTCTTTGCAGTAAGTTAGATTCATGCAGCTCGATGCTCCCAGCCTTCGCGTGCTCGGCTCCCTGATGGAAAAGGAGATGACCACACCTGATCTTTATCCGCTGACGATCAACGCGCTCATCGCCGCGTCGAACCAGCGTTCCAGCCGCGATCCGGTGATGGACCTGTCTGAGGACGAAATCCGCACCGCACTTCACGCACTGCAGGACCTCGAACTCGCCGTGCCGGCCCGCGACTCCGGACGCGCCGCGCGTTACGAGCACCGCATCCGCACCGTGCTCAACCTGCGCCGGGATGAAACTGCCGTCCTTTGCCTCCTTCTTCTCCGCGGCCCGCAGACTCCTGGCGAGCTGCGCAGCCGCTCCGACCGCATGCACAGCTTCGAGGAGCTGGCCTCCGTGCAGGCGACGCTCGAGCGCCTGACCGCCCGAGAAACTCCCCTGACCGCCGCCCTGCCGCGCGCGCCCGGCTCCCGCGAGGTTCGCTGGATGCATCTGCTGGGAGCACCCGGCTCGCATCCCCCGCCGCAACCCGAAGCGCAACGCGATCCGCCCGGGCGAACAGCGCTTGAGGAGCGTGTCCGCGTGCTCGAAGAGAGACTCAACCAGCTCGAAGCGAAATTCGCGGAGAGTCTGACCCCGCACGCGGAAAGCTCGTAGCGCTCTGTTAGAAGGTCCAGTGCTCAATCCCGGTCTTCCCCCTGCCTCCCGCGAACGATCGCTCTCCTCACGTCGCGACCTGGCGGAGCTTGCCGTCGGCTACACCCTCATCCTGCTGGTCATCTGGACGCCGCGCCCCTATCAGCGCGTTCTCTACGTGCTCGCGGCTTTTTTCCTGGCCGTCGTCGTCTGGCGTTCCTTT
This sequence comes from uncultured Acidobacteriaceae bacterium, assembly GCA_964235575.1. GTDB lineage: Bacteria > Acidobacteriota > Terriglobia > Terriglobales > Acidobacteriaceae > Edaphobacter. Next base: position 4,705 of record CAXSDM010000139.1, read on the forward strand.
CA
>CAXSDM010000139.1:4806-6641 GCA_964235575.1 uncultured Acidobacteriaceae bacterium
TATCTCACCTACCCGGCGACGCACGGCCATCCTCAGCGCAGGAACGCTCCCCACACCGTGTCCACGCAGGCGTGGGTAAGTGCGGACGCACCCACGCGCCGCTGCTGACGCCAGGCCCGGCCGTAGAACAGTCCCGCGATGGCGGCCAGGAGCACGTAGCGCCAGTTGAAATGCAGCGCGCGTTTGTTGAAGTGCGATAGGCCGAACAGCACGGCGGTGACGCCCAGCGCGGGCCAGCGGCCCATCCGCCGCTCCAGCAGATTCTGCAGCCATCCGCGGAAGAAGAGCTCCTCCGGCACGGCGATAAAGAGGAACGTAAACATCCACGCGCCCAGGATCGGCAGCGGCCGCGGCCACGCCCGGTGCAGATGCAGAAAGCCGGTCGCCAGCCCCAGCGCGACTGCCAGCGGCGTATACAGCAGAAACTCCCGCAGCCCGATCTTCAAGTCCGCGAGCCGCAGCCGCAGGTCGAATCCCACACCCTCCAACCCGCGCACCACGCCGAAGCCGAAGATGCCGAGATCGAGCAGCAGTACCTTGTTGAAGACCGCGAGATGCGGAGGCCAGGCACGCTCGAACCAGCGCAGATCGACCGCCAGCCCGAGCGTCGCGAGCACCAGGAGATCACGCCAGGTGCCGCGTTGCTGGGGGTCGGCACGTCTCGCCTGCCAAAGCAGCCCGCAGACCACAACTGGCAGCAGCGCATACAACGCAAACCAGCCCCAGTGGAAGATCCCGGCAGATAAAGCAATCAGCACGTATGGAATCGCCAGGAGAGCAGGCAGCAGGCTCCGCATCCAGGTAGGCAGCGCGTCTGCGAGCCGATCTATGGAGGTTGGAAAGAACCCCGCTCCAAGCAGCGGGGTCAGCAGCAGCACAGCCGCGAGAACGATTGCCGGACTCATGCCTTTATCTAAGCCCACTCTCAAAAGATCTGAAAGTTCACCTCCACATTCATCTCCACGGGAACCGGTCTGCCGTCCTCAAGCGCTGGCTTGAACTTATACTGCCGCACCGCCTCGACCGCCTTCTCATCCAGCCCCAACCCGATCCCCCGCAGGACATGCACATGTGTCGGACGGCCCTGCGCATCGACCTGCAGGTATACGAGCACATTGCCGGCGGCCTTCGCCTTGCGCGCCTCTTCCGAGAACTCCGGCTCGGGCGCAAACAGGACGAGGGGAGCGGAGACCCCGCCACCGATCCGTCGCAGGCCGCCGCCGATGTTCCCGCCGATACCCGGCCCGATGCCACTGCCATTGCCCGAGCCGATCCCCGTTCCCCTGCCACTGCCGAGCGACATCCCCACCGTAGGCGCATTCGGCATGCCCAGATTCGACAGGTCGGTCTTCGTCATCTTCAGGTTCGGATCAACGTCCACGGTGACCGGCACGTTGATCTTGGGCTGATCGAGCGGCGGAGCCTTCGGTGGGTTCAGCTGTTGCGCGGCAAACTTCGGCGGATTGCCCTTGCTCACCGGCGCTGGACCGGCCTGCCCTCCACCGCCCCCGGCAGCGCTCGCCCTGGGCGGAACAGCCAAAGGAGGCGCGGTCAGCACAATCTCCGCTAGCGTCTTCCGCGCTTCCGCCGTACGCACCTTGGTCACCTGCACCATCAGCAGCAGCAGCGCGGCTACATTCAACAGGGCGGCAATCGTCACCGCGCCCGGCGACATACGGCGTCCTCTGGTTCTGTTCATCGACGCGAAGACCAGGACATTTCTTTCTGCGATCGCACTCATGGCAAAGCTCCTCTGGTTCAGCTGCTGGGCAAAGCGCGCAGGCATCGCCGGGTTCGCGATCTCCGCCAGAACTTCCTCGATCAGACCGTCCAAC
>CAXSDM010000140.1:0-4467 GCA_964235575.1 uncultured Acidobacteriaceae bacterium
TCGCGCAGATTGTCCATGGTCTGGTCGCCGTCAAGGGACTGAAAGCGCGACATGGGGTCCTGGAAGCCGGAGTCGAGCAGGAAGTCGGAGAGCGCCTGCATGAGGTCGTCGAGATCGACCGAGGAGCTGAGGTCGCCGGTGAATTTTGTGTAGCGGGTGCGCTTCATGAGGGTCTCCTTCCTTATCTTAGACCCGTCGTTTGCGGCACATGAGGTAAACGTGCGTAGCTCACCCTCCCCACCCTGTACTTAAGTATGCAAAGTCTTCAAAGTAGAGAGCTTAGGTGCGGACCTCGAGGTATTGACGGGATCGAAAGAGGTCCGATTGGTTGAGCTAAACGACCGAAGAGAGGGCTGGGCGAGGCACTCTTTTGTCAAGTACCCAGACGATTCCTAGAGAACCTTCGCGGGCAGCGGCACGGCCTTGCCCTCCGCGTCCACCTCAAAGCTGTCCACCAGGAAAGAGGTGAGGTTTGCCACCCCGAAGCTCGTCGTAATCGCCACGTCCGTCGCATCGCGCCCCGTCGCCATCAGCACGCGGCCCATGCGCCCATCGTTATGGCGCGCGTCCATCGTCCACCAGCGCCCTTCGAGAAACACCTCGTACCACGCGCTAAAATCCCCCGCGCCCCCGGCCGGCCGCCGAATGTCGCCCAGATATCCCGTCACATAGCGCGCCGGAAGGTTCATCGCCCGGCACATCGTAATCGCCAGGTGCTGGAAGTCCCGGCACACGCCCACCCGCTCGGTAAACACATCGAGCGCCGTCTTGGTCGGCCGCGCCGAACGGTAGTCAAAGCGTACATGTGTGTGCACCCAGTCGCGAATCCAGATTGCCCGCGCCCACCCCGGCGTCGTGTGCCCGAACAGGTCGCCCGCGACCAGGGACATGGCATCCACCTCGCAGTACCGGCTCGCCAGCAAGAACTGAAGCACCTCCGTCGGCAAGTCCTCGACCGCATGCTGACGAGCCTCGGTCGCAATCTCGTCCGGCGCTGCCGCGGTCTCGACCACACTGCTTCCCGTCAACCGCAGATGCCCCGCCGGCGTCAGGAAGCGGCTGCACCGGTTGCCAAACCCATCCATGTACTCGTCCACTTCGAGCGCCTGTCCCAGGCCTCCATCCACGTGTTCGGCCAACAGCCTTTCCTCACCACGCCGCCGCCCATCAAGCGACGGATGCAGACGCAATAGCCCGATCATCGCCGCCTCGCGCGGCATGTCGAACTCAATAGCAAACTGATTCCGAATCAGCATGGCTGTCTCCTCCGTTGATTCTATGCACAGAGCTCACGCCGGCACGTGGCATTGTGCTCACCCATCGCCGCCATAAGAAAGGGCGAGCCACGCGGGCCCGCCCTCCTGCTAACCGCAGAACTCTCTCACCGTGCTGCAACCGCCTCCGTCGCGCCTGCCTTCAGCGCCGCGGCCTTGTCCGTCTGTTCCCACGTAAAGTCAGCTCCGGTCCGCCCGAAGTGCCCGTACGCCGCTGTCTGCTTGAAGATTGGCCGACGGAGCTTGAGTGTCTCGATGATGCCCTTCGGCGTCAGGCTGAAGTTCGCCCGCACCAGCTCTTCAAGCTTATCTGCGTCCATCGTGCCCGTGCCGAACGTATCTACCAGCACACTCACCGGCTCGGCCACCCCGATCGCATAGGCCAGTTGCACCTCGCAGCGCTGCGCCAGGCCTGACGCCACAATATTTTTCGCCACATACCGAGCCATGTATGCCGCCGAGCGATCGACCTTGGTCGCATCCTTGCCCGAGAACGCACCGCCTCCATGCCGGCCCATACCACCATACGTGTCGACGATAATCTTGCGCCCGGTCAGCCCGGAGTCGCCCATCGGCCCGCCGACCACGAAGCGCCCCGTCGGATTGATGTGAAACTTCGTCTGCCCGTCCAGCAGCTCCGCCGGAATCACCGCGCGAATCACGTGCTTCTCCACGTCGGCGCGCAGCTGCTCATTGGTGACGTCTTCATCGTGCTGGGTCGAGATCACCACCGCATCGACGCGCGCCGGCTTGCCGACCTCCGCGTATTCGACCGTCACCTGGCTCTTGCCATCCGGCCGCAGATACGGCATCAGCCCTGACTTCCGCACCTCGGACAGCTTTTCGCTCAGCCGGTGCGCCAGCGAGATCGGCAGCGGCATCAGCTCCGGCGTCTCGTTGGTCGCGTACCCAAACATCATGCCCTGGTCGCCCGCGCCGCCCGTATCCACGCCCATCGCGATGTCCGGCGACTGCTTGTTGATCGTCGAGATTACCGCACAGGTATTCGAGTCGAAGCCGTAGGACGAGTGCGTGTACCCGATCTCCGCTACCGTCGAGCGCACCAGGTCCTGAAAGTCGACGTAGGCCTTGGTCGTAATCTCGCCGGCAATGACGACCAGCCCGGTGCAGGTCAAGGTCTCGCATGCCACGCGGCTCATCGGGTCCTGCTTCAGGCAAGCATCGAGAATCGCGTCCGAGATCTGGTCGGCAATCTTATCCGGATGGCCCTCGGTGACTGACTCACTGGTAAACAAAAAACGGTCGCGTTTCGCCAAAACTGACTTCCTCCAATAGGGTGTAGCTGGTGCGCCGTGGTCCGCGCACAACAAGCTCTGATTTTACCCGCTCGAGGCGCCTTTGGTACTTGCGGGTATTCCTTCGCGTCCTTGGCGCTCTGTTCTTGGTGTCTTCCTGCATCCGGCCTCGTCCTGACTTTCTTCTTACAGCTAAAATCGCAGCACTCCCCATGCTCCCCTCTCAGCCACTCACCGACCCGCGCAGCCCAGCCATCACGCCCGGCGTCCCGCGCCTGCCCGTCCTGCGCGCCCTCACCTCCGTCCGCTTCTTCGCCGCACTGCATGTTGCGCTCTACCACCTCGTCCGACCCTTCGCCCGCTGGGGCATCTTCGCCGCCGCGATGAGCGTCGGCTACACCGGAGTCAGTTTCTTCTTTTTTCTCTCCGGCTTCATCCTCACCTACGCCCACGCCGCCGAGTACGAGCGCGGCCGCGGCAACACCCGCAAGTTCTTCTTCGCCCGCTTTGCCCGTATTTATCCCGTCTATCTCGTCTCCACACTCTTCGCCGGCCTTGTCTATGCCGACCAGTTCCACTCTCACATCCACATCCTGGCCTTCGTCGCCGACCTCCTGCTCCTCCAATCCTGGTCCATGCGCATGATTAACTTCTTCAACGCCAGCGCCTGGACCCTCTCCTGCGAAGCCTTCTTCTATCTCATCTTTCCCTTCGTCCTCCTGCGCATCCGTCCTCGCACCCGCGGCTCCGCGCATGCCTGGATCGCCCTTTTTTACGCCCTCGCCATCGCCGCGCCACTCGTCCTGTGGCGTCTCTACCCCGACGCCTCCTGGATCGAAACCTTCGACCGCGTTCCTGGCCTCGACACCGTCTTCCTCATCAACCGCCTCCCCATCTTTGCCCTGCCCGAGTTCCTCGCCGGCATGTCCGTCGCGTGGCTCTTCCTACGCTTCCGGCCCTCGCCCAAAGCCGCCACGCTCTGCGCCGTCACCGGCTCAGGCCTGCTCGTTCTCGCCCTCCTCTTCGCCGACCACCTGCCCTACGTCGTGCTTCACAACGGCCTGCTTCTTCCCATCTACGCCCTCCTGCTGCTCGGTCTCGGCGAAAACAACGCCTTCTCCCGCCTGCTCTCCGCCCCGTTCCTCGTTCTGCTCGGCGAGGCCAGCTATGCCCTTTACCTCATCCACATCATTTTCAACTCCTTCGCCCTCCGCTTCGGCTACGACCAAAGTCTGCCCGAAGCCGCCATCAATCTCTTTCTGGTTACCTGCCTCGCCATCCTGATGCACCTTTACGTCGAGCGCCCCTGCCGCCGCATCCTCCTCGCCTGGTGGGCGCGCCGCCACCCCTCGCAGATGCAGACCGTCTGACTCTCTATCCTTATCGTCACTCTCTGAGAAAACTTTAGCCCTCACGTACTTTATTTTCGTTCCCGAAAGGACCGCACCATGGAAGTGATGAAAGGGATTCATCGAGGTACTTTCGAAGTCAGCGGACAGTCGATGCTGATCAAAGGCATGATCTACGGCGACGTCCTGATCGGTGCCGATGCGGACGTCGAGATGCGCGGGATGGTCTTCGGAAACCTCGTCCAGAGCGGCGGAAATCTACACATCCGAGGAATGGTCGACGGCAATGTCACCAATACCGGAGGCTTTTTGCGAATCTCCGGCATGATTCGAGGACGCCTCACCACGCAGTGCGGCGCAACCACCCAGGAGCCGAAAGCAATTGTCAGCCGCTGAACCCAGCTCGCCTACGCCAGCCGCTTTATACGAAACACATGCGCCGGCTGCACCTCCGGCCGCAGCGCCACATAGTTACTCCGGTCGTGCCACGTGTAGCTCACATCGGTCAGCAGATCTTCCACCACGAAGTTCACCCCGTGCGGGATCCCCAGCCGCTTCAAATCAAGATCGATCCAGCCGCCCTGCTCC
>CAXSDM010000140.1:4567-6551 GCA_964235575.1 uncultured Acidobacteriaceae bacterium
GGTCCGCCAGGTGAAGTAGGTATAGGACTGCGTGAACCCCGCTTTGGCCAGCGAGTACATCACGTGCGGCCGCGTGAAGGCCTCCGCGAGGTAGATCGTGTCGGGGTATTTCTCGCGCAGCGTGCCCAGGCACCACTCCCAGAAGGGAAGCGCCTTGGTGTGCGGATTGTCGACGCGGAAAATCTTCACGCCGCGTTTGATCCAGAACTCAAAGACCGAGTGCAGCTCCTCCCATAACGAGCGCCAGTCGGTCGACTCGAAGTTCAGGGGGTAAATGTCCTGGTACTTCTTGGGCGGGTTCTCGGCATACTGAATGCTGCCATCCGGCCGCGTGATGAACCACGCCGGATGTGCCTTCACCCAGGGATGATCGGGCGAGCACTGGAACGCAATGTCGAGCGCCAGCTCCATTCCGTGCGCCTGCGCCGCCGCGACCAGGTGGTCGAAGTCGGCAAAGGTGCCCAGGCCTGGATGGATAGCCTTGTGGCCGCCTTCGTTGTCCTGAGTCGGCGCCGCGCCGATCGCCCACGGGCTGCCCTCATCGCCAGGTTTAGCCGTCACCGAGTTGTTCGGCCCCTTGCGATACGCCGTCCCGATCGGGTGGATGGGCGGCATGTAGAGCACATCGAAGCCCATGGCCGCGATCTCTGGCAGCTGCGCCTCCACGTCCGCGAACGTCCCATGTTGGCCCGGAACCGGGGAAGCCGAGCGCGGAAATAGCTCATACCAGGTCGAGTAGCGCGCGCGCTCCCGAGCCACCCACAGCGGCAGCTCCGTCGCAAACTTAGTTGCAAAGCTTAGATCCGGGTACTTCGCCGCCACCGCCAGCATCTCCGGATTCAGCGGGTACTCGTACTTTGGGGCGTCCTGGTCCGCCAGCAGGCGCAGCGCATGCACCGCGCCAGTCAGCTTCTTTGCATCGCCGGCCTTGGCGCGTCCCGCCGCCTGCTCCAGAAGCAGCGCGCCGGTACGCAGAGCCAGCGGAATGTTCTGCGCCATCGCGGCCGCGTCCGGCTGGCCTGGCTCGGGCTGCGCCGCCAGGCGCTTCTTCAGATCGCTGTTCCACGTATCCAGATGGTCCACCCAGCCTTCCACCGTGAAGCTCCAGCTTCCCAACTGGTCAGCCACAAACGACGCCGACCACAGATCGTTGCCCATCTCGACCATAGACGCCGACCGCCAGCGCCGCTCCGCCTTCGGCCGATACAGCAGCCGCGCCGCCAGGTGGTCGTGCCCATCGGCAAAGATCGCCGCCGACACCGTCACCGTGTCCCCCACGATCCGGCATGCAGGGTACCGCCCGCCGTTGACCTGCGGTTCTACTCCTTCAATTACGACGCGGCTTCGACCCTCGGAAGGCTTCATCCCACCCAGCTTTCAATATAATTTTGACCGCGCGTAGTCCCAGGAGAGGTCCGCTGCGCTCTGCGCAAGAATACATCCTCCGCAAACCCGCATCTATCTCTGTACCGGCCATGGTTCGTCGTTAAGGATGCAGTGCAGGTACGCCGGGCTGTCTGTCCGGCACCAAGCGGAATGAATACAGTTACGGAGAGTACGTGAAGCGATCGACTGAGTCCACCAAACACCCGCTGCACGCGCAGCATATTGAAGATTACGCCATGATCGGCGACTGCGAAACCGCCGCGCTGGTCGGCCGCAACGGCTCCATCGACTGGCTCTGCTGGCCCAGCTTCTCCGCCAACGCCTGCTTCGCCGCCCTGCTTGGCACCAAGGACCACGGCTACTGGAAGATCGCGCCCACCGGCAAGATCCAGACCACCACCCGGCGTTACCTGCCCGATTCGCTCGTCGTCGAAACCACCTTCACCACCGGCTCCGGCGTTGTCTGCCTGCTCGACTTCATGCCTCCGCGCGGAGAAAACTCGGATGTTGTCCGCATCGCTCGCTGTCTCCACGGCAAGGTGGCCATGCGCATGGACCTCTCCATCCGCTTCGACTACGGCCGCACCATCCCCTGGGT
>CAXSDM010000141.1:0-4035 GCA_964235575.1 uncultured Acidobacteriaceae bacterium
AGCAGCGCAAAGATCGCCTGCTTCGCCACGTAGTGGTACGGCGAGCCGGACTCCGCCTTGGCCATCACTGCTGAGGCCGAGAAGACCATTACCAGCCCAAACAGCACCAGCAGCAGCACCACTCCGAAGAGCCACTTGTCGACGCCCACCCGCTTTGCCATCTATGCTTCCCTACTCCTTCAGATCCATTACGCACTCGCGAAACACGCGGCCCCGATGCTCGTAGTTCTCAAACTGATCGAAGCTCGAACAAGCCGGCGCCAGCAGCACGATTTCTCCTTCTATCGCCTTATCGGCAGCCAGCGCCAAAGCTTTAGCCAGAGTTTCCGCAGACTCTATCTTGACCACCCCGGCCAGCTCCCGCTCAATCTTTTCGGCGGCCGAACCTATGGTGTAAACAACCCGCACCCGCTCACGCAGTAGCGGCGCAAGCTGTGTGTAGTCGGAGTCTTTATCCTTGCCGCCGAGGATGAGGTGGATACCGCCAGCGAACGAGGCGATCGCCTTGGCCGTCGCGTCCACGTTGGTCGCCTTTGAATCGTTGAAGTAGGTAACGCCGCGCAGCGTGCGGACGGGCTCCAATCGGTGCTCGACCGCGTGAAACTCTCGCACCGTTCGGCGGATTGAGTCAGCCGGGATGCCGGCCAGGCGCGCCGCGCACACCGCCGCCAAAACGTTCTCGACGTTGTGCGCGCCGCGTAGAGTGATCTCGGCCACAGGCAGAATCGGCTCAGGAGTCCCGTTCTCCGCAGCCAGGAAGAAGACGCTCTCCCCATGCACGAACGCCCCCTGCTTGATCCGGCGCGCCGGGCTGAACCAGAAAATGTGCGCCTCGGTGTGCGCTGCGACCATCTGCGTCGCCTTGTCTTCCGCGTTCAAAACCAGGAAATCGTTCGCCCCCTGCCGCGCGGTGATGCGCGCCTTCGCCGCCGCGTAACGCTCGAAAGTCTTGTGCCGATCCAAATGATCCGCGGTGATGTTCAGGACCACCGCGATCCGCGGCCGAAACTCCACCGTCGTCTCCAGCTGAAAGCTCGAGACCTCAAGCACGCTCCACATCTCTCCGTCCCGCGCCACCGACGTGGCCTCCTGCTTCACCAACTCGACCACCGGCAGCCCGATGTTGCCGCCCACCCACGTGGGCAGACCCGCGTCTTCAAAAATCCGTCCCACCAGCGTCGTCGTGGTCGTCTTCCCGTTCGACCCGGTGATAGCCACCACCTTGCCGGTTAGAAATCGGCTCGCCAGTTCCAGTTCGCCGATCACCGGCGTCCCCAGCCGGGCAGCCTGCGCGATCTCCGGCGTCTCGAGCGGCACGCCCGGTGAGACCACAATCAGATCCTGCCGCCGAAACGTCAGCAGTCCATGTCCTCCCGCTTCCACCGCAATTCCGGCCTCAAGCAGCGCCGGAATCTCTTTCGCCAGCGCCTGCGCCGAGCGCGTATCGCTCACCGTCACCCGGGCTCCGCGATCCCGCAAAAACATCGCCGCCGCCAACCCCGACTTGCCCAATCCAACAACCAGCACGCGCTTATTCTTCAACTCCATTCGTCCAGCCTAACGTAGCAGAGGCGTCCGTATCCGCTGCAGCTCGTTTGTCCGCGAGTCGGTGTAGATCCACCGCGTGCTCTAGACTGCGAAGGTGCGTCTTCCCCGCCCCAGCTTCGTCATTTTGCTCCTCGCCCTCCTCTCCGCAGGCTGCAACCGCTCCACCTTCCCCAGCTACCCGGCCGGCTACCGCGAGTTTGCTTACATCGCCAACCGTACCGGCAACTCCGTCACCGTACTCGACCTGGTCTATCTCCGCCCCGACCGCACCCTCTCGGTCGGCGTCTCGCCCGTCGCTCTCACCGCAAATCCGCAACGCGACGAGGTCTATGTGGTCAGCGCGCAGCCTCAAAGCCCTAGCGGCTCCATCACGGTCATCGACACCACGCAAAACACCGCCGTCGCCACCATTCCCGTCCACCGCAACCCGTCCTCCCTTACCGTGGACGCCAGCGGCCACCGCGCCTACGTCGTCAATACTGGCTCCAACACCGTCAGCGTCCTCGACCTCGACCTCCGCCGCGAGATCGCCGCCTATGTCACCGGAGACCGCCCTGGCACTGCGCAAATCTCCCCCGACGGCCGCACCCTCGTCGTAGCCAACCGCGCCAGCGGCACCGTCTCGCTTTTTTCCGCACATGGCCCGGAGAGCTCCGCGCCTCCGCTCGTCCTGCGCGCCACCTTGCCCGGCTGCCCCGGAGCCACCAGCCCCGTCATCCTCCCGGACTCCTCGAAGGCCTTCATCGCCTGCCCCTCGGCAAATCAGGTTCTCGCCATCTCGCTCGCCGCCGCGCCTGGCTCCTGGGCCGCCCGCCAGGATGCCACGCAGCTCCAGGATCACGTCCTTACCCTGCTCGACGTCGGCAAAGATCCCGAGCAACTCACGCTTAAGCCCGACGGCGGCGAGATCTTTGTTTCCAATCTCGCCTCCGACTCCGTCAGCGAAATCTCCACCCAGACCAACGAGGTCGGCAGCACCTTCGCCATCGGCGACCGTCCCGCGCACGGCCTGATCAGCGACGACGGCAGCGCCCTCTGGATCTCGAACTCCGGCGCCGACTCCCTCTCGCTCTACTCCATCTCCGACGGCAAGCTCATCTCCAGCCTCCGCCTCGGCAGCGGCCCCGACGCCCTCGCCTTCTCTTCCGGCGAGCACCTCCTGCTCGCCGCCGACACCCGCTCCGGCGACATCGCCATCATCCGCACCGCCAGCAAGCTAGGCCCCGCCCTGCTCACCATGCTTCCCGCCGGCGGCGGTCCCTCCGCCATCGTCGTCAAAGCCATGCCCGCCAAACCCTGACGAGTTAAGGTTCGCTCACGCCTTGATACTCTAGGACAGCGTCTCGTAAACGCTAATTAGAGACGCGGCGGTTTGCTTAAAGCATTGACTTTGCAGGGCGCAAAGCTTCAGACTTATCCCTGAAGAAGTAGACCCGGAAGGATTGCGACCCCTCCGGGTGTTGGTGCTACTTTTTCAGCAGCACGACCAGGACTAGAAGAACGATTGCCATCACGAGCCGCCAATCAAGGACGACCGTGATGAACAAACGAAACCAAGATGTGTTCGCAGCGTCGGTTTCCCGATTCATCCGCCTCACCTCCTCACCTTGGTAACGGTCTTCGAGTCGCTCTAACGACCCGAAGGCCGCTCCGATCCTGAATACCGCCGCAATGAGGCGAGAAGGCTGCTTGAGTGTATTGCGAACCAATTTGGAACGAGCGGTAAATGTTGCTCTCTCCCCAAATCAGAGCCACAAAGGTTGCACAGACCTTGACCCGGAAGTTGTATTAACCACCAGCCTCTTCCGTCGCCGCCTCCCGCGCCAGCCGCAGCGTATATCGGGTCGCCGAAAAATGCGCCCCCGCCAAAAGCAGCAAACCCGAAAGAAACGCCCACATCATAATTCCCACCGACACCCGGAACGGGCCGTACACCGACTCGAAATCCAGCCGCGGCAGCGCCAGCACATACAGATACTTCGCCACCTCCCACGAGATCCCCACCACGATCGCCGTCGGCAGCACCGCCATCGCGGGAATCTTGCGATGCGGCAAGATCCAATAGATCAAAAAGAAAATCAGAATGCTCGCGATCACCGCGAAGAAGCTCAGCACCCCTTCCCCAATCAACCGAAACACAATATTGTCCGTGTGCCCGAAGAAGATCCACGTCAGCAGTGTCCGCTGCGCCGCCGTCGCCGCCACCGAGCCAAGCACCAGCGCGCCCACCGCCGCCGCCAGTCCGAGCGAAACCAACTGGTTCATCAGGTAGTTGCGATTCTGCTTCACACCCCAGACGTTGTTCAGCGCCACCTCGAGCGGCAGAAACACCCCCGTCGAAGTCACCAGCAGCATGAACACCGAAAACGCCTGCGTCCCCTTATGCGGGTGCACCAGCGCCACCATGTTGCGCATGACGAAATCCTGGTTGCTCGGCAGCATCGTGTGCATCAGGTCGACCAGCACATCCACCATCGCCATCGAGTG
>CAXSDM010000141.1:4135-6487 GCA_964235575.1 uncultured Acidobacteriaceae bacterium
CCGAGCGCCCACTGCGCGCTCTCGGCCAGCACCGGATCCTCGCCGGCCGCCCACTCCTTCAGCCGCGGAACGAACCCGCGCTCGCCGCTGTTGCCCATCGCAATCGCCACGTTCCGCTGCACGCGCCCGCGCTTGGTCCGCTCGAGCGGCGAGCCCCGAAACAGCTCCTTGAAGCCAGCCTGATCGAGCCCCGCCAGCCAGCCAAGCTCCGGGTTCACCAGCTCCAGCCGCGTCCGCAGGTCCTCCCGCGCCATCACCGGCGCCTTGCGGTTCCACGGACAAACCTCCTGGCAGATATCGCAGCCAAACACCTGCCGCCCCATTCCCGCCCGCAGCTCCACCGGGATGCTTCCCTTCTTCTCGATCGTGAGATACGCAATGCACTTCGAAGCGTCCATCTCTCGCGGCGCGATCAAAGCCCCCGTCGGACACGCATCCAGGCACCGCGTACAACTGCCACATCGGTCCGCCGCGACATCCAGCACCACCTCCGCCGGCACCGCCAGGGAGGTCACAATTACCCCCAGCAGCAGCCACGACCCCTGCTCCTGGTTCAGCACGCATGTGTTCTTGCCAATCCACCCGACGCCGGCCCGCGCCGCAAAGTCTCGTTCGAGCAGCGGCCCCGTGTCCACGTAGCAGCGCGTCTCGCACGCGACCCGCTCCCGAAGCTCGGCCTCCACCTTACGTAGTCGCGCCAGCAGATCGTCATGGTAATCCGTAGCCCGGCCCTCGGCGTCGCCCAGCCACGCGTACCGCGCAATCCAGCCCGCCCGCGCATCTGCCGCATCGATCGACCGCGCACCCGCAGCGTTGTAGTTCAACGCGCACACCACGACCGACCGCGCCCACGGAAGCGCCACCCGCGCCGACGTACGCAGCAACGCCCCTTCGGCGTCCCGGCGCTTCAGGTACTCCATCTCCCCGGCCCGACCCGCGTCGACCCACGCGGTAAATCGCTCGCCGGTTTCTGCAGCCGCGGGATCCTCCGCGGCCAGCGCCGACGCAACCCCCGCCAGGCTGAATCCCTGCTCCAGCGCGCAACCTTCCACCCACCCCCGCAGTTCGGCATTCCATACGGCTTCCACCCAGCTAGTCTAGGCTTTCGCCATTGAAGAAATACGGGTCTCTCGGTAAACTTGAAGCAGTGCGGAGAGGTGGCAGAGCCCGGTTGAATGCACCTGACTCGAAATCAGACGTACCTTTACGGGTACCGGGGGTTCGAATCCCTCCCTCTCCGCCATCCTTTGGCTCATGGCCCTGCGGCATGCGGCGAGTCCGCTGACGAGTATCAGACTGTAGGCTGTGGTGAGCTTCTTTATGGATACTCCTAGCTAAAACTAGTGAGCGTTCAGAGGAAAGGCGTGCAGAAGAAGGTGGATAACCTCTCTGTTTGCTGCGGGAAAATTTAGACCGCGGTCAGTCTGGTCGCCGTTCCAGATGCGCGCTCTCTGCCAGGTGCCGTCCACATAGGTGCCTTGCTCGGCGGTTAGGATCTCGATTTGCTGCTTTGGTTGCGTCGTCTTCGCAGCCTCGGAAGGGCCTTCGGCAGACTCAAAGCGAACGCTCGCGTCAAAGCCGGTTACGACGAATTCGAGCGGTGCCAGCCTGGCCACCAGCGCGCGGCCGGATGCGTCGGAGGTGCCCGGCGGAGAATCGCCGTCGTGCTGGGGAAAGCCAAAAGACACCACGGCGTCGACTGCGGGTAGGTTGCCCATCGCGGCGAAGTGGATGCGCTTCTGCGTCTGTCCGGGCGTCTCGACCACCGTGCTGAGCTTGCCATCGAAGTTCCACTGCGCGATCTCTCCCTCAATCGGCCTGAGCAGGGCGAAGTTGTCCGCAAGATAGGACGGGACCGTCGTGCCCTCGAGGGTGGTCCAGCCGGAGAAGTCGATGCCAAAGGGCGAAAAGCCGATCGCTCCGTGGCCGAGCGCGTAGAACAGGTTCGGACCGAAGTCGTGCGCGAGGTGTGTCTCCGGGATGAAGAGTGCATTGTCAGGTCGCGCGTAGGCCGCGACAACATCGCGAAAGAGCTGCCGATCGTCTGCGTAAAAGTCAGGCCCAAGCAGATCGACGGCCGGCGCGGCGACCTTCCAGATCCCGAGGTTGCCCTGCTGCGGCCCGCCGCTGGGATACTCCTGGCCTGCACTTGGATGATCGCGATTAGCCAGCGCATGCACGGGATACGTGAGCCACACATTGCAGTACATGGGCAGCGGATACTCCTGTTTTCCAGCCTCGGCGACCGCGTTGACGTAGCGAGCGGTGGCATAGGCGGCAAAGCGCTCCTCTGCCGCGGAGCCGTAGATCTTGGTCCAGCTGCCGCTACCGGCGTGCAGCGCTGGCGGCACA
>CAXSDM010000142.1:0-6451 GCA_964235575.1 uncultured Acidobacteriaceae bacterium
TTGCCGACCTTGGCGTTGCCGGCGACGGCGCCGATGTGCGGGTTGGCGAAGTGGCAGACGAGGTTGGAGATGGCGTCGTGGGCGATGACGCCGTCCGCGTCGATGCCGATGTAGATCTCTTCATCAAGGCGATCAAGGGCGTAGTTGAGGGCGTCGGCCTTGCCGCCATTGGGCTTGGTGAGGACGGTGACGCGGCCGGCCGAGATTTCCGCGGAGTAGGTGCTGCGCGCGACCTCGAAGGTGCGGTCGGAGGAGCCGTCGTCGATGACCACGATGTTGATGTTCTTGTAGTTGGACATCAGCACGGAGCGGATGGTGCGCGCGATGACCTTCTCCTCGTTGTAGGCGGGGATGAGGACGGCGACACGCGGGCAGTAGTCGGGCGTGGCGTAGCTTTTGCGCTTGCGCAGGCGGTCGACGGTGGCGCAGAGGCCGATGATGATGAGGCGGCCGCTCATGAGAATGTCGCCGATGTAGAAGATATAGATAACGAGGTGATTGAAGAAGCTGAGGAGGAAGAAGGTGATGGAGTCGGCGCGTGCCTGCCAGCGTTGGCGTGCGTTGAGGGGCGGCATGACCTCGGCGCGGGTGCGGCCGACGAGCTCGGAGACGGGGACGATGGTATACCCATGGGCACGGAGGGCGGCGATCACTATGGGCAGGGCCTGAACAGTGGCGGAGCGGTCGCCGCCGCCATCGTGCATGAGAATGATGGAGCCGCGGCGGTCGGGATGGGTGTCCATCTCGGCGAGCTGCTGGAGGACGGAGTCGGTGATCTCCTGGGGTGATTTGCGGGGGTGCTCGTCCCAGTCGTTGGTGTCGATCTGGTTGCCGACGATGGTGTAGCCGAGGTCCTGGATGTGCTCGACGGGCGCGGCCTGGTCGTTGGTGTCGGGCTGCTGGTCGATGGAGTAGGGGGGGCGGAAGTAGAGGGGCTGAACGCCGAGTTTCGAGCCGAAGAGGCGCTCGGTGAGCTTGAGCTGAAGGTCAAGCTGGGTGGTGGAGATCTCGCTGATGTCCGGGTGGGTGAAGGTGTGATTGCCGATCTCGTGGCCTTCGGCGAAGACGCGCTTCATGATGCCGACGTTATCCTGGGCGGACTCGCCGATCATGAAGAAGGTGCCCTTGACGCCGTATTTTTTGAGCACGTCGAGGATGCGCGGAGTCCAGTCGGGGTCGGGGCCGTCGTCGAAGCTGAAAGCTACCTGTCTGGGACGGTAGCCGTAAAGCTGGACAGTGTAGGGCAGCGGATAGGACTGCATGTTCTCGGACGCGACCATCTTGAACGGAAGCGCGACCTGGTCGTCGTCGTCGAGGGTGAGGGTGCGATGGCCGAGCTGGGGGTTGCGGGTGACGCGGAGGACGTCGCCGACGCCCTCGTTGTCGACTTCATAGCCGGGCTCGACGGTGGCGAGATCCTTGGCCGGATCGTTGCGGGTGGGCTTGTCCCAGATCTTCCAGAGGGAGTTGTCTTCCGAGCCAAGACGCCAGAGGGAGAAGGTTTCGATGCCGAGCTGGCGGGCGGCGCGCATCTCGTTGAGGACCGTCACGGCGTCGAGGAACCAGACCTGGTGGCGGAGGTGGGCGTCGTCGTCGTCATAGGCGAAGTGGGCGTTGAGGGCGTCGGGGTCGAGGGTGATCTGGGCGCCGGAGTCGAAGGCGGCCTGCCAGACCTCCGGGGTGGAGAGCCACTGGGCGCTGAGGATTTTGGGGTCGGGGGAGAGGGCGGGTTTGCTTGGCGGACGGTTGTGCCCGGGAGGCCTGGCCGCGGGCGCAGGGGCGTTTGGCTGAGCCACAGTCCAGTCATAGCCGAAGCTGCCGATGGCGAGGATGATCTTTTGTTTGGGGACGACCTTTAAGGTTTGCTGAAGGTTGTCGAGGAACCAGTCCTGGCTGGCGATGGGGCCGGGAGCGGTGGTGGCCTGGTGCTCATCGTAGTTCTGGAGGACCAGGCCGTCGCAGTGGGCGGCGAGCGCGGCGAGATCGAAGGTGGGATCGCCGACGGGGACGATGACGTAGAGGCGCTGGTTATGGGCGTGAAAGTCCTGGTATAGGGCGGAGACGAGTGTCAGGTAGCCGGGCTGGGTAGCGGCGTCGACCGCTTCGAAATCGAGGGTGAGGCCCCGGTAGCCGGGGTTGGCGGCGAGGAAACGGTCTGCCTGACGCTGAAAGTTGGCGCGGGCGGAGTCGCTTTGGAGGAAGTCGGCGAGGGTGGTGGAGTAGGCCTGCTTGACGGTGTCGTAGTCGTCGACGAGAGGAAAGACTTCGGTGTCGACGCGGTTCTCGGCGATGGCGCGGGCGACCTTGTTTTCCTGGTCGACGGCGTGGACACCGGCTTTGTCGACGACGGCGAAGGGGGTGAAGTCGCCGGCGGAGTAGGCGGTGAGGTCGCCCTCGGGGCCGACGACGTGGAGCCACTCGGGGAAGAGGAGGTCGATTTGCTTGATGTGCTGCTTGAGCGAGGAGTAGCTGGCGGGGTCGTAGTCGACGTAGTAGGCGGCGCGCAGGCCTTCGCCGGAGTTGAGGGGGATGTCGGAGGGCTTGGTTTCGGTCTTGCGGTGAGCGTTGCGCACGGCTTTGAGGCCGGGTTTGAGGACCGGTTTGGGAGGTTCGGTGAAAGCGCGATAGTTGCGGGATTGCGAGGTGAGACGAAGCTCGGGGAGGGGCTTCATCTGGAGGACACCGACGGTAAAGATGATGCCGAGCAGCAGACCGGCGAGCGCCAGCACGTCAAAGATGCGCCGCAGCCGTTTCCAGCGTTTTCGTTGCGGATCATAGAAGACGGAGTTGTTCATCGAGGCGTGTGGATGCGCGTGTACCTATGGCCCCATCGTATGCAGGACGAAGGGGTGAGTCAACGCGACGAGCGGGTAGGATGGTGGGACGATGGGTGATCGGCTGGGGGCGAGGCGTTCGCGGTGGGGCGGGTGGGAGAGTGTGGCGGGGGCACTGGCGGCAGGGCTGGCGCTGCGTTTGTGGTTTGTCTGGCGGCAGCCGTATGTGGTGGGCGACACGCTGGTGTATGGGGATCTTGCGCGGAATCTGCTGCTGCATCATGTGTATGGGTTTTCGCAGGCGGTGCATGGCGTCACGGTGGCGCCGCGGCCGACGCTGATCCGGCTGCCAGGGTATCCGCTGTTTCTGGCGGCGTGTTTTTGGGTGTTTGGGGTGGGGCGGTATACGGCAGTGATGCTGGTGCAGGCGGGGGTGGATCTATGGAGCTGCCTGCTGCTGGGGGGTGTGGCGGGACGGGTGTTTGGGGCGCGGGCGCGGGTGGCGGCGGTGTGGCTTGCGGCGGTGTGCCCGTTTACGGCGAACTATGTGGCGGCTCCGTTGACTGAGACGCTGACGCTGTTTTCGATGGCGCTGGCGTTTTATGGGCTGGCGCGGTGGCGGGTGCGGGTGGTGGACGAGGGCTGCCGAGGAGTGAATCGATGGCTGTTTGTGATCGCGGTGGCTCTGGGGTATGCGATTTTGCTGCGGCCGGAGCAGGGATTGCTGGCGGCGGCGGTGGTGCCGGCGATGGCTTGGGTTCTGCTGCGGCGATGGGGGGTGCGGGGAATTGCGGGACCGGTGCTGCTGGTTTCGGGGCTGACGCTGGTGCCGCTGGTGCCCTGGGCGGTGCGCAACTGGCGAACGTTTCGTGTGGTTCAGCCGCTGGCGCCGCGGTCGGCGATGGATGCGGGGGAGTTCAATCCGGTGGGGTTCAACCGCTGGTACCGGACGTGGGCGGTCGAGTATGCATCGACCGAGGCGGTGTACTGGAAGTACAACGGGGATGAGATTGAGCCAGGGGTGCTGCCGGGGCGGGCCTTTGATTCGGAGACGCAGTATGGGGAGACGGCGGCGTTACTTGAGGACTACAACCAGACGACGACGGCTACGCCGGCGCTCGATGCGCGGTTCGAGGCGCTTGCGCGGGCGCGGATTGGGGCGCATCCGTGGCGGTATATGGTCGGGCTGCCTGTGGCTCGGGTGGTCAATATGGCTCTGCGGCCGCGGACAGAGATGCTGGCGCTGCCGGTGGAGTGGTGGCGGTGGCATGGGTGGGGGTCGGTGTTGGCGGCGACGTATGGGCTGGTGAATCTGGGTTATTTTTTGCTGGCGGGGATGGGGCTTGCCCTTGGCCGGGGGCGAGGGAGAGGGGAGCGGGTGGTGGTGTGGGCGATGCTGGGGACCGTGGCGCTGCGAGTGGCGTTGCTGCTTACGATCGACAACTCGGAGCCGCGGTATACGCTGGAACTTTTTCCGGTGCTGGTGGTGCTGGCGAGTGGAGTTTGGGCGGCTGCAGCAGGCTAGGACTTGTTGAAAGGGTTCAGTGGCTTGAAGCGTTTATGCCGTTTACCACCGATCTTCAACTGGCCGCGAAGTTTTACTTTAAGGCTTTTCTCTGTGTGTCCACAGCTTGTAAGGGGAACGATACGCACCGGAGCAGGCACCCACCTGCTCCGGCTTTCGAGTGTAGTTCTGCAGACGACAGGGAAGCACAACTCAACGAGCGAGTTGGCTCGGCACTACTTTCGTGAATATACCGATGCAGCCTAGCCGTCGAATGACAGGCTAGGGTACGAGCGAGCAGCTGGTGCTGTCATTCACCTGCGTGAGTATCAGCTGGTTGGCGTTGAGGCCGCGGTAAAGGCAGTTGCCCCCGGCATCCTTGGCTCCATAGGTTGAGGTGGCGTAGTTCGTGTCGTGGCTCAGCAGACTACCCGCTGCACTGTAACGCAGCGTGTCGGAGGTCTCAACCACCTCGGCGCTGGTGACGGGTGTGCTGTTGCTGCCAAGGGGAGTGCGCAGGGTATCGAACTTCTGCTGCTTCACATAGTTGGCGATGTAGAAGCCACCATCGTTGTTATCATCGGGTGTCTGGTTATAGAGAAGGACAAGAGGATAACTGGCGTTGTGCTGCATTTGTACCGTACCGCTGGCAGAGGACGTGGTGACGAGCTCCTGCTGTTCAGTGTCCTGCGAGATGTTCTGCTTGTACATGTTGAACCGATCGGAGACCTTCTCATCCTGCAGGTTGCTGAATGAGTTGAAGGCCTGAATGGTGGTGTCGACACGGCCCGACGAAGTGAGGACATAGCCGGAGATGGTCCATGCGCGTTGTGAGCGGACATTGACTGGACCGGACACGGTGCCATCGCTGGCAGTGTTCAAAGAATGGTCGATTTGCGGTGTGGGTAAAGCAGTAAGGGTGTTCGTTGTGAGGCCGCCTGATACCGTTGCCGCATTTGGATCCGTGTAGAGCAGAAGTGTGGAAGCTTCATCGAAGCCGCTATCGGCGTTGAAGACCGACACTGCGACCGTGTGTGGAGTACCATTCGACAGCAGGCCCGCGAACGGGGTGAGGTCTACGCGGTAAGGTTTGAAGTTGAGCGTTTCCACACCGGGTAGGGGCTCCCAGAGGTAAGGGTCAATGCCGCCGGTATAGATCCATGGGTAAACGGGAGCAACCCCGGCCGGAACGCCATCGATGGTGATTTCCGTCTCGCGGAAGCCGGTGTTGCCGCAGTTCTCTAGGGGTCCGGCGACATCGTTGGGAACACAGGTGTACCAGAACTCGTCGGTGGCCTGCGATTGCGAGATGACGTCGAGGTAGGCGCGGGTGATGTTGCGCGGCAGGGTGAAGGTGGCCGCCTGCTGGTCAGTCGTTGAGCTGACGCGGGTGGTCGTGTTGTTGGCGAGAGACAGTACCGCGGTGGGCACGGCGGGCGCAGGATTGCTGGCATCTGCCGGATAGAAGAGCAGAGTCGCTGAGCCGTAGATCAGGCCGGTGTAGGTGGAGTTGACTACGTTCTGGATGCTCGCGACACCGGCCTGCGGCGAGGTGAAGAGCACGCTGTAGTCGGTAAGGTCGCGCTCGATATGCCAGGAGGGTGACAAGGTGGAGCGGGGTTCCGCAGTGGTGCCGAAGTAGATGTTGGCTCCGCCGAGGAAGAACTTGGCGGTGCGATCAAACTGACGGCCGGCGGTGACGGTGATATCTGCGGTGAGAACAACCTTGGCCCACGGACCGGTGCAGGTCGGCGTATAGCTGAGGGTGCGCGTGCCGTAATCGTTAAAGGGGAGATTGGAGAACAGGGGAACGACGCAAGGCGTGGTGGAGGGTCGCGCGACGGACGGCTCGGGCGAGATGGGTTGCGAGGTGCCAATTTGTGGAACAGTGGGAGCGACGACGACCTGCGCTGCGCCGACGGCATGTAGCAACGCGCCAAGGCACAGGCCTGCGGGCGATAGAAAAGTCGAGCGTTTCATGGAGACCTCGCGGTAAGGAATAAGGCTTGTACTAATGTGGGTAGTGGATACATCCTACTCTAAGCGGTTTTGGTTCTTCGCCGAGTGCGCTGGAAGCGGTGGGGGATCGCCCGCGAACCGATGTGCGGTGGGAAAGCGTAAAAGCAGGGAACTGGATGAGGTATGAGTACCCACGGCATCATCCCATGTTGTT
>CAXSDM010000143.1:0-1340 GCA_964235575.1 uncultured Acidobacteriaceae bacterium
ACGTTTTCGGCGGTGAAGTCGTCTCCCTGCACCCGGACGGTGGCGCTGCTGCCCTGGTCGGGCCCCTTTGTGCCGTGGCTGAGGTCGAAGACGATGACGGTCTTACTCGGGTCGGGATTGGCGCTCTTAAGTGTGACGTGGGAGGGGCGAACCAGGATGCGTTCGCGGTAAATGCCCGGAGCGACGAGGACCAGGCCCCCGGTGGCGGGAACCTTGTTGAGCGCGGCCTGGATGGAGGTGTAGTCGCCGGTGCCGTCGGCGGCGACGTAGAAGGTGCTGTCGGGAGGTGGGATCAGCTCGGCCGAGACGGGGGAGACGGTGTTGACGGGGAAAGGGACGAAGGCGTTGGTGCAATTATGCGGTGCTGCGGAAGGTGTTCCAAACCCCTTGAACATGACGTCGGGACCGTATGCTGCGTTGTAAAAGCGTCCGTTCGGAGGCAAGTTCCCGGCACTCACGGCCAAGTTCACGTAGAGCGCCTGCAGATCCTGCTCCTTGAAGCCGTCCACTGTGACGTTGATGAGCGCGAGGTCGGCAAGATGTTGATGGTCAAGTCCTCGAAGAACGATCAAACCAGGCGTCAGGGAGTGGACCTGACTGAAGATGACGTTACGGTAAACGGGAACACTGTTGCCATCCGCAGTGGTGTAAACGGGCGTTACGACGATTGGGTTCGGCGTGTTGCGCATGCACACATTCTCGAAGCGAACATCGTGGACGAGGCCGCCGCGGCTGCGGTCGCTCTTGATGCGGAGTCCATTCTCGGAGCCGTCGATCGAGAGATTGTCGACGCGTATGGCGCTGATGCCGCCGGAGGTCTGGCTGCCAATGGCGAAGCCGTGGCCGTTGTAGAGGTGCGTGTTGCGGACGGTGAGGTGCGTGACGGGGCCGGCGGGAGTGGCTTTGGGGGAGAGGTTATCGTCGCCGGAGCGGAGGTAAGAGTCAAGGATGGAGACATTGGTGGAGCCGGACTGGAGGTCGATGCCGTTGGTGTTACGCGCCCATTGCGGAGTATCGATGCGGAGCCCCCAGGCGGTGAAGCCGTCGGTGGCTTCGGTGGTGACGTGGGAGTTGGGCGAGTTGCGGAGGGTGATGTTGTAGAGGGTGAAGTCGTTGGAGCGGCGGACGACGAGCAGGCGAGCGGTGGCCTGGGTGGCGTTCTCGACCTTGGCGCGATGGGAGAGCTCCCACCAGGTCTCGGTGCCGCCGAGGAGTTTGGCACCGCCGCGTCCATCGACGACGCCCGCGCCCATGAGGCCGGAGTGCGGGGCGTCTTCGGCGAGGAGGAGAGGAAGGCAGCCTGGGCCACGGGTGCCGACGATGCCGCAGCTTCCGGGCTG
>CAXSDM010000143.1:1440-4579 GCA_964235575.1 uncultured Acidobacteriaceae bacterium
GAGCTCTCGACCGACCTGACAAGCCTGAACGAGGGCCAGGTGCGGCGGGCGATCGTGTGTGAGTTTACGGTGGACGGCTCGGGCCTGCCCGCGGCGACGGCCATCTATGCGGCGCGGGTGAAGAACGGGGCGCAGTTGGCGTACTCGAGTGTGGGACCGTGGCTGGAAGGCAGGGCTGAGCCGAAGCTGGACGATGCTGCCCTGGCGGCGCAGTTGCGGCTGCAGGACGAGGCGGCGCAGCGGCTGCACAGGCAGCGGCTGGCGATGGGGGCGCTGGACTTCAAGCGGGTGGAGGCCGATCCGGTGGTGGTGACCGGCAAGGTGCAGTCGATCGAGGCGGTGACGGGAAACCGGGCGACGGACCTGATTGCGGACTTCATGATTGCGGCAAACGAAACGATGGCGGTGACCCTCCGCAGGTCGGGGCGAAGCTGTTTACGGCGAGTGGTGCGGTCGCCGGAACGCTGGGGACGGATCGTGACGCTGGTCGCAGGCAAGGGGACGACGCTGCCGGCAGCTCCGGATTCGGCGGCGCTGAACGCGTTTCTTGAAGCGCAACGAGTCGCCGATCCGGTGCATTACCCGGACCTCTCGCTGGCGATCATCAAGCTGATGGGACCGGGCGAGTACGTGCTGGCGCGGAGTGGGGAGGACGATCAGCCCGGGCATTTTGGGCTGGCTGCGCTCGACTATACGCACTCGACCGCGCCGAATCGGCGCTATGCGGATCTGGTGACGCAGCGGATTGTGAAGGCGATGCTGGCGGGCGAGCCGGCGCCGTATACAGATGAGGAACTGGGCGCGATCGCGCAGCACTTAAACGAGCGCGATTCGGCGGCGCGGAAGGTGGAACGGGCCATGCAGAAGCGAGTGGCGGCGGTGGCGCTCAGTGGACGCGTGGGCCAGCAGTTTGAGGGCGTGATTACCGGGGCGAACGACAAGGGGACGTTTGTGCGGGTGTTTCGGCCGCCGGTGGAAGGCAAGATCGTGCGCGGGGCGGATGGGCTGGATGTGGGGGACACGACGACGGTGACGCTGGTGAGTACCGATCCGGTGCACGCATATATTGACTTCGCGCGGCCGTGAGTTGGGCGTAGCATGGGGGTTCATGAAAAGGACGACTGCACTGCCTGTGATGATGCTTCTGTTTGCGGGATGCGATAACCCGAAGACCAAGCCGACGAACGAAAACTACATCAAGACGCTGAATGCGTATTACCTTGAGCATAGCGAATGCCTGCTGGACGGGGCGATGACCTTTCCGCTGGAGACGAGCGACCCGGTAAAGACGAAACAAATGGACGCGCTGGCCAAGGCGCAGATCGTCGAAGCGCACAGCGAGCCGGCGATCCACGTGTCGCGGTACATCCTGACCGCAGAGGGACGGCGCGTGGGGGCGCATCTTTGCTATGGGCATCGGGAGGTGACGGAGATTCTTTCGTCGACGCCGCCCGCCAAGGCAAACGGGTTCGTCGAGACACAGGTGAGCTACCGGTACAAGATCGAGGACCTGCCGGTGTGGGCAAAGACTCCGGGGCTGTCTGAGGAGTTTCCGGTGATGGCGAAGGAGGCGAGCGGGCAAGCAACGGATCAGGCGACGCTTGCGGTGACAGGTGTGGGGTGGTCGGTTCCAGAGAAGTAAGAGTCTAGGGCCAAGGTACATTTCTACGCAGGACAATCAGTAAGTCGCGGCTACCTTGCATTGCGGCGTAACCATGAGTGCGCCGGCTGCAATTTCTACCACGCGTGGTAAAAGCCATCCCGTTCGGCCAGATGCACCCGCGTTTCAAACAATGCGCTGAGCCTCTTCGCCGTTAGCAACTCCGCACGGCTTCCGTCGCTTGCAAGCCTTCCCTGCTGCATCAGCAACACGCGATCCATCGCCGGAATAATGTCCGCCACCTGATGCGTAATCAGCAGCATCGTCGTCCCGGCCTCCGCCAGTTGAATCATCAGCTTCCGCAAGGTCCGCTGTGCGTAAAGATCCAGCGCATTCGAAGGCTCATCGAGCAGCAGGCAGCCAGAAGACGCCACCAGCGCCCGCCCAATAAGAATCCGCCGCTGCTGCCCCGCCGACATCTCGCCGAACAGCTTCTCCGCCAGCACCTCGCCGCCGATCGTCGTCAGCATCGCCTCCGCGCGGTCCTGCATCTCGGAGCTGATCTCCAGGTTCGGCCACAGCGTAGAGCTTGAGAAGAATCCGGTTAGGATCGCCTCGCACCCTTTGATCTTCAGCATCGGCTTACCCGGAATCTCGTTCTGCACCACACCGAGCCGCTTCTTCAACTCCGTCAAATCCCAGCGCTCGCGGCCAAACAAGCGCACCTTGGTCTCCGGCTTCGCCAGCGGATACAGCTCGCACGTCATCGTCTTCAGCAGCGTCGACTTGCCGCAGCCATTCGGGCCCAGCAAAGCCACCTGTTCCCCAGCCGAAATCGTTAGGTTCAGGTCATCGAGCACCGTTCGCCCGCCTCGAACCACCGAAACATGCTCCAACTGAACGAAGGGCTCACGCATAGGCCACCGGCCACTCCATCGGCTGCTGAAGCCTGCGCTCCAGGATTTTCTCCGCCGGATCGAACCCCGGAACCTCTTGCAGCCAAGCCGCTTGCGCCTCGTAGGCAGCCTCCGGAAGCAGCCCAATCAGCTCCCCATCCGCGATCGCCGTGCCGTGCTCCTGGGCCAGCTGCCGCACCGCCGCATGCACCTCCGGCATCGGCGTCCGCAAAAAGTTGGTCACGTTCATCGTCACCTGCGGTCGACCGTTCGCCAGCACGCCCAGCGCCTTGATCCCCTGCATGCCGCCTGACGAGCCACGCATATCCCGCGCAATCGCCCTTGCATGCGAGATATCAGCCGACGGCGCCAGGTAAATGTTGTAGGCGATCAGGAACTCCCGCGCGCCCACCGCGCTCGCCCCGGCCGAGGCATGCAGCTCCGGCCCACCCACATCCGGCCGCCGCGACGAGTCCTTCAGCACCGCCTCGCGCAGCCCCTCAAACTGCCCGCGCCGCACGTCTTCAAGCAGCACCCGGTCCGGCCGTCCCGCCGCCGCGCCATAGAAATACACCGGCACCCCGAACCGCCGCCAGATTTGCAGGCCCGCCTGCCGCGCCAGGGTTGCCGCGTCCGCCAGCGA
>CAXSDM010000143.1:4679-6446 GCA_964235575.1 uncultured Acidobacteriaceae bacterium
TTCGCGCTGAAGTCGATCGAGCGGTCCGGCCTCAGGAAGTAGTGAAAGCCCACCCCGCCCTGCGGCGTGAAGTTCCACACGCTGGTCTCGCCGTTCGGGCCGTTCTCCGTGTAGTTGGTCACGTCCGTATTGCCGTACGCCGGATACTTGTGATTCGTCCACAGCAGCCCGCCCGCAGCCTGGGCCCACGGCGTGAAGCGTCCATGCCGCGCGAGATTCCAGCGCAGGATAATCGGCGTCACGGTCACACCATGAAATGTGCCGCCCACGTTATACGGCTGCGAACACGAAAGCACCGCCGTTCCCGGCACCTGCTGGCAGCTCACCCGCGGAAATACCGGCGTAAACGACTCCCAGTACGGAAACAGCTCCACCGCATACTCAAAGTTGCCGCTCAGCAACCCGCTGCCGAAGTTGTTGGTCAGCACCCGGCCCGCATGGACGCCGGCCTGGAGAAACTTGAACCCGTCACGGCCATCGGTCACCCCGACGCCACCCTGGACAACCGCCCCGACCTCCCACGGCTGCCGCAAAGAGGCTGACTCCAGCGGATTCCCGAGAACACCCTGCTGCGCCGGCGCGCTGACCACAATCAAGACAAACGCTGATACAGCAAAGAAGATCTTCACTGGGTCAGCCGGCCATCTGCGCTTCATCGAAGTCGAAGTTCGAGTACACGTTCTGAGTATCGTCGAGGTCTTCGATCGTCTCGAGCAGACGCATCATGGCATTGGCTTGCGACCCCTCAAGCTTCGTATACGTGCTGGCGATCTTCGTCACCTCAGCCGTCTCGGTCTTGATCTTGGCCGCCTTTAGAGCATCGCCAACAGCCTCAAAGTCCTTCGGGTCGCTAAGAATCTCCCAGTACTCGCCCTCATCGTTCAAGTCTTCGGCGCCCGACTCAAGCACAATCTCCATCAGCTTGTCTTCGTCGGCCGCGTCCTTCTCAATCGAAAACACGCCCTTCTTCGAGAACATCCACGACACGGCGCCTTCCGCCCCCAGGTTGCCGCCGTTCTTCGAAAATGCATGCCGAATCTCGCTCACCGCGCGGTTCTTATTATCCGTCAGCACGTCGACGATGATCGCCACGCCGCCCGGCCCGTACCCCTCATACGTGATCTCGTCATACGAAAGCCCTTCGAGCTCGCCGGTCCCGCGCTGAACCGCGCGCTTGATGTTGTCCGCCGGCATGTTCTCCGCCTTGGCGGCCAGGATCGCCGTGCGCAGCCGCGGATTGCCATCCGGGTCCCCTCCGCCCGACTTGGCGGCAATGGTAATTTCCTTAATCAGGCGCGTGAAAACCTTACCGCGCTTGGCATCGGCGGCACCCTTCTTATGTTTAATAGTCGCCCATTTACTGTGGCCGGACATGTTCTACCTCTGACGAGAAATGGCGCGGGGCAAGGCTCACGCGACTTTCGGATTTTAGCAGGTACAAGCGATTCGGTGTGCCGACCGAACCTCGCGGCGCCGATCAGACATTCTCCGGGCCAAACAGGTCGCGTTCCGTCTCGCGCCGGCGAATCAGCCGTGCTGAAGCGCCGTCCACCAGCACCTCCGCCGGCCGCGGTCGCGTGTTGTAGTTCGAGCTGAGGCTCATTCCATACGCGCCCGCATCCAGAATTGCCAGCAGATCGCCCGGCTTGACCGGCGGCAAGTCCCGGTCGCGGGCGAAAAAGTCTCCAGACTCGCAGACCGGCCCGACTACATCGACCGCTCGCCTCTGCGCCGCTCCGGCCTGGCGAACCGACAAAATCTCGTGGT
>CAXSDM010000144.1:0-6391 GCA_964235575.1 uncultured Acidobacteriaceae bacterium
CAGACGACTCAGCCTGCTCAGCCTCGCTCTACGCCGGTCCTCAGCTCCACCCTCCTCCAACCCGCCCTCCTCCACGCAGCCGTCGTGACGGATCGCACCGACAAATCTTCCCTCCCCGTGTCCACCGGAGTGATCGCACCCCGCATCCTCCACACGGTCAATTTCACCATCCCCAGCGATCCCATCAGCAAACGTGCAGCAAGCACGGAGCAGAGGGTAGTCGTCAACATGACGGTCGATGAAACCGGAACACCCACCCATCTCTCCGTTGTCAAATCCGCCGGCCTTGTCCTCGACCACCAGGTTCTGGCCACCGTCAGCCAGTACCGCTACCAGCCCGCCCTGCTCGACGGACAGCCCACCGCCGTTCCCGTCAAGCTCGAAGTCATCATCCCCGCCGAGAGCACCTACTAGACTTCTCCATACAATAGAGGGCGGACTCTTCGAGTTCGCCCTTTATCCTTCCTCATCCGTGTCCGCTTCGGCTTCAAACTCCGCCACCTGCACACCCACGCCCCGCGTCTCCACCAGCACCTGGATCCGCCCTTCCGCCTTCTCCAATTCGAGCTTGCAAGCCTCCGAGAGATGCACGCCCTCCTCAAACAGCCGCACCGATTCCTCCAACGTCAAATCCCCGCGTTCCAGCCGCTCCACCACTGCTTCAAGCGCCGTCAACCGATCCTCAAACCCTGCCATCACTCACCCTCAAACCTACTCGCGCCCAAACCCCAGCACCTGCGCCGCCGCCTTGTACTTGCCAAACGGCGCGCTGACCTGAACACCCTGCACGCTGCCCCGCACCTCGGCCAGCATCTCCCGCGCAATCGCCACGCCCTCCGCACGCGCGGCCTCCGGCGTCTCCGCCCGCGCCATGCGGTCCAGGATCTCCTGCGGCATGCTCACCTTCAGATCCTTCTTCATAAACTCCGCGTTCTTGACGCTGGTCAGCGGCCAGATTCCCGCCACCATCGGAATCCGGAAGCCCTCAATCCGCTTCAGGAACTCCTCCAGCAGCCGCAGATCAAACACCGGCTGCGTAATCCCGAACTCCCCGCCGGCCTCCACCTTCGCCGCGAACCGCCGCACCTCGTTGTCGATGTCCGGAACTCCCGGGTTCGCCGCCACCGAGATCGTAAACCCGGCCGAGCCGCCCACCGAGTTGCCGCCCAGGTCCAGCCCATGGTTCAAATCCCGCACAATCTTCGCCAGCCCAATCGCATCTACGTCGAACACCGCCGTCGCATCCGGGTACGAGCCCATCTTCGGCGGATCGCCCGTCAGGCACAGGATGTTTTTTAGTCCAATCGAAGCCGCCCCCAGCAGATCGCTCTGGATGCTCAGCAGATTGCGATCCCGGCACGTGTAGTGCAGCACCGTCTCGATGCCCACCCGCTGCTGAATCTGCACGCACAGGCTTTGCGCGCTCATCCGGGCGCTCGCTCGCGGGCTGTCCGGCACGTTGATCGCGTCCACGCCCAGCAGGTGCAGCTCCGCCGCGCCCTCGAGTTCGCGGCTGCAATCGAATCCCTTCGGCGGCACAATCTCCACCATCGTGCAGAACTGCCCTGAGGCAATCCTCGATCCGATCTTCGACCGCTCCCCAAGGGGCGGCGGCTCGATCACGCTCACCTTCGGCTCGGCCCTCGCGGCCCCCGACTCCACCACCTCGACGCCCGTTTCCTGCGCCTCAAGCGCCCGCAGCGCCCCACGCATGGCCCGAATATCCTTCGGCGTCGTGCCGCAACATCCGCCGACAAACGTCGCCCCGGCCTTCACCAGCTTCCGCGCAAAGCTCGCCATGTACTCCGGCGAGCTCAGATACAGACTGCGCCCCTCCACCTGCTTCGGCGTCCCGGCGTTGGGCATCGCCGCCAGCGGCAGCTCCGTCGCTGTACGCATGCGCTCGATCGCGCTCAGCACCACCGGCGGCCCTTCACTGCAGTTGCACCCCACCGCATCCGCCCCGGCCTGCTCGAGCGCCTCCGCAGCCTCTTCCGGCGTGCTGCCATCCAGGCAACGGCCTTCCTCATCCACCGTCACCATCACGATCACCCGCAGCCCGCGGCTCTCGCGTTTGGCCGCCCGCACCGCCAACCTGGCCTCGGTTACCGACATCATCGTCTCGATCACCAGCAGGTCCGCACCCACGCCCGGGCCGCCCTCGGCCAGCGCCTTCACCTGCTGCACAAAGGCCGCGTACGCCTCCTGCTCGGTCACCTTCGCGTCCTTGCCGATCCTCGTCCCCAGCGGCCCGATCGCCCCAGCCACAAACGCCTCGCTCGCCTGCTTGTCCCGCACCTGGATCACCGCCTCGCGCGCCAGGCGAACCCCGGCCACGTTCAGCTCCCACACCCGGCCTTCCAGGCCATAGCGCTCCAGGCGCACCGCATTGGCGCCAAACGTATTGGCCTCGATCACCCGCGCGCCCGCCTGCAGGTACTCCAGATGCACCTCGCGCACCAGCTCCGGCTGCGAGACGTTCAGCTCGTCATAGCAGCGATTGATGAAGATGCCACGCCCATACAGCATCGAACCCATGGCCCCGTCGCAGAGAACCGTCCCACCCTCGAACAGCTCCGCCACCGGATCCAACCGCGCCATCCCTTCATCCTACGGCAGCTTCCATCCTCCTCCAAACCGCTTCCGAACCTGCCCTCCATCCGTCTCACGTCTGCACGCTTTGGTATACTCGCAGTAAGCCCACGGCCAACAAAACCCAGTCGCTGCAAACAGTTCGGAGCCGCTCAAGTTGACTATCCGCAGTCTTTTTCTCCCCCGCATCGAGCGGAACGCCACGTCCAGCAACGCTGCTGATTCATCGACATACGAGGGCCTTTCCCCCGCACAGAAGCCGGGCCGCCCACGCTGGACCTGGGCCCTCGCGGCGCTTCTCACCGTCGGCACTCTCCTGGGGATCACCGCCTGCGCGCACGATTACTACGCCTTCCCAGAGTACAACTTCGCCGGCCGTCCGATCCCGCCCAGCCAGCTCGCGCAGCGCGTGTTGGTCGGCGTCAGTCCCAACAGCGCCACCACCGGCGCGCTCGTCATCCTGGACGGCCAGCACGACCTCCGCAGCAATATCCAAAACACCATCGCCGGCTTCGCCATCTCGGGATACAGCGGCTTTCCGACCCTCATCCTCAACTTCCCAGAGCAGCTCCGCGGCTACGTCTACTCCAACACCCCGCCCTACGCCGTCACCAGCATCAACTACTCCACCGAGGCCTCACTCAGCAGTGCCGGCAGCTTCAACGGTGCGTCGACCTCGCTCGCCATCGCGCCCGACTTTATCCACATCTTCTCCGCCGTGCTCGGCAATGGACAGCTGGTTGTCGTCGATAATTCGACCGGCGGCACCTACGCGCTCAACCTGCCCAACGTCTACCGCGTCGCCGTCAACACCGGAGACACCGTGGCCCTCGCGATGGTGAAGAACTCGAACGCGCTCTACCGCGTCGTCAAGCTGCCGGCCAACTCCGTCAACCCTCCCGGCGCGATCGACTGCGAGCCCCAGGTCCTGCCCGTCTACTGCGTCGTCCCCGTACCCGGAACCTTCGACCGGCCCGTCGGCGCCACCTTCTCGCTCGATGGCTCGAGCGTCTACGTGCAGAACTGCGGCGTCGAGTGCGGCGGCGGCACCAACGGTGGAGCCGGCGTCAGCATCCTGCCCCAGGGCGCGCTCTACATCAACTCCATCCCCACTTCCCTGCCCTACCCAAACGTCGTCACCCGGACCGTCTCAATCCCCGGCGGCGTGACTGATGCGATCCTCGACGGCAATAATCTGTACGCTTCCGGCCAGTCGTTGCAGCCCGATGGCCTCTTCGCCGGCAACCTGACCGTCGTTCCCCTCGCCACCCTGGTGCCGAACCCGCCCATCTCCATCTCCGACGGCACCCACACCCGCATGCTCTTCGCCGACGACAACACGTTGTGGATCGGCTCGCAGTTCTGCGCCACCGGCGAGCGTGCCAAGCTGGGCCTGAACTACAACTGCCTCACCCGCTACGATGTCGGCGCCGGCACCGCTTCGATCGTCCCCGCTCTCACCGCGGCGAATCCCACCGTGCCCTACCCCAACGGCGACAATAATCTCGTCTACTACGGTTCACTCACCGGCATCTGCTGGGTGCAGAACTTCCACAAGGTGTACACCGCCTACGGAGGCCAGGTACATGCCTTCAACACCGTCGACGGCTCGGAGATCAACAACGTGAACATCACCGTGCAAGGCACAGCGCTCGACGTCGCCTACATGGACGCGCTCACCAACCAGGCCAACTAACCGCTTCTACACCAGCACCAGAAAGCGTGTGTGCCCATGCATCGCAGCCGTATCGCGATGAGTGGGAGTACATTCCGCCTGGTCGCTTTTCTACCCTGCACAGGAGTTGCCCGCTGCACATCCTCGCCATCGCCGCGCACCGGGACGACGTCGAACAAACCTGCGGCGGAACCCTCCTCGTCCAACAAGCTCTCGGCTGGACCACCGGCATCCTCGACCTCACCCGCGGCGAAGGCGGCACCCGCGGCTCTGCCGCCGAGCGCGAAACCGAGTCACTCGAAGCCGCGCGCATTTTGAAAGTCACGCACCGCGAGGCGCTCGATCTCCCCGACGGCAACGTCCAGAACACACTCGAGAACCGCCTGAAGGTAGCCGCCGTGCTGCGCCGCCTGCGTCCCCGCGTCGTGTTGCTGCCCTACTGGCAAGGCCGCCACCCCGACCACTACACCTCCGCCACGCTCGGCTACGAGGCCTGCTTCCTCGCCGGCCTCGCCAAGGCAGACCTCGAAGGTACGCCGCATCGCCCCTACAAGATCCTCTACGCGTCTCTCTACGCCGACGTGCGCCCCACCTTCGTCGTCGACATTACCCCGCACATCGAGACCCGCCTCGCCGCGCTGCTCGCCTACCGCTCCCAGTACGGCGACCAACCCGAGGGCAGCGGCCTCTTCGTCCCCCGCGAAGACATCCGCGAGCGAACCTTCGCCTCCGCCCGCCACTTCGGCCTGCTCGCCGGCGTGCGCTATGCCGAACCCTTCGTTCAGAAGGAAGTCTCGCTGGTGCACGATCTCCTGCACCTCCCCGTCGCCTCTCTCTAACCACGGGTTGACGACCGCCTCGCTGTACGGAGGACAGGAAGACAGGTCCGTCGCGCTCCGGCTCGCCTCGCAATTTTGCTTTACGCAGAAGCTCCCCCTACCGGATTTGGACTACAACGACTTACCCTCGGCAGCTACCACTTCTGTGGCAGAAACGCCCTTTTCACGTCAGAAGTGCGCCTGTTCTGACTTAGATTCGTCTCAGTCATCCAATCCGATCGTCTTTGATCCTCGTTGATTCAAGTAGGAACAAAGTCGTTGATGTAAGCAGGCAACCAGAAAGGTACGACCGTGGATAAACTCACTCAGCTTTACGAAAAAGCCGTCTCCCGACGCAACTTCATGGCCGGCGCCGGCGCACTTGGCGCAGCCGCCGTGTTGGACGGATGCTCCTCGGGCAGCACTGCCATCACGCCGGTCATTACACCTACGCCGATAGTGGCTCTGACGGACGCCGATTACCTCAACTTCGCCCTTAACCTCGAGTACCTCGAAGCTTCGTTCTATCTCTACGCAGCTACTGGCAGCGGCCTGCCCGCCGCCAGCATGACCGGCACCGGCACCCAGGGAACCGTCACCGGCGGAACCCAGATTACCGGTCTCAGCGGCCCCCAGCAGAACATCCTCAACGAGATCGCCTTCGACGAGCTCTCGCACGTCAACTTCCTCCGCAGCGCTCTCTCCACGTCCGCGGTTGCCATGCCGAACATCAACATCGGCACCTCGTTCCAGACGCTCGCGACAGCCGCCGCCTCGGCCAGCCCATCGGCCAACCTGCCTACTACCTTCAGCCCCTACGCCAACTTCACCAACTTCCTCATTGGCGCCTTCATCTTTGAAGACGTAGGCGTTACCGCTTACAGCGGCGCAGCTCCAGCGCTCACCGTCGCGGTCAACCTGAACTACGCCGCCGGCATTCTCGCGGTGGAGGCTTACCACGCCGCCTACGTCCGCACCACCATTACGGCCATGGCCCAGGCAGCCGGTACAAATACCCTGGTTGGCTACGCCAACGCGGTTTCAACGCTTCGCGGTACCCTCGGCGGCGGTAACGAGACTCCGCTCGTGGCGCTTCCGGCAACCATCGCGGCAAACGGAAACTACGCCGCCAGCGGCATCGTTGCGGCAAGCACCTCGAATGCAGTCGGCTTCTCGCGCACGACGGACCAGGTCCTCCACATCGTCTATGGCGCGGGCGGCGGCGCAGGCGTTTCCTCCGGAGTCTTCTTCCCCAACGGCCTGAACGGCAATATCAAAACCACCGCAAGCTAGTCCAGCCAGCGCG
>CAXSDM010000145.1:0-2023 GCA_964235575.1 uncultured Acidobacteriaceae bacterium
CGTGCGCAGATCGAGGCGAGTGGATTCTTTCCGCATGAGCTGCCCACGGAGAATCCGTTTCGCGATTCGCTATTCAACTTAGACCTGCTGGCCGGGGCGTGCGTGCTGATAACGACGCGCTTTGAAAGCCCTTGGGATTACGAACTGCAGGATGGACCTGGGATGCGGGCGGTGATTGCACGGTTTGCACCGTACATTGCGAACCGGGCCAAGTGGCCGTACCCGGCAGACCGGACGCATTTCAAGCTTTTGCCTGGGCGGCGTCCGGCGCTGGTGTTTGCGGGTCGGGCGTATCAGCAGGCGGACTATGTGACCTTGTGGCGAACGCTTGATCCGGATCCGACGGACCCTGAGATTCTGCGCTCGTTTCCTATCCGGCAGCCGCTGCTTTGGCTAACGCAGGCCAGACCGCAGAGCGGTGGCTGAGGTAGATTAGGTTCCATGAATCGCCGCCACTTCACCCGACTTTCCGCGCTTACGCTTGCTTCCACGCACTTGCCCGCACTAACCCAGGAGCCGATTGCCAAACCAGTGGGGTACGCGGCGATTGGCCTGGGAAACATCTCGGATACCTTTATGCGCGCGTGCGCACAATCGAGCACCGCAAAGGTGACCGCGCTGGTGACGGGTCACGCCGATACGAAGGGCAAGAAGTACGCAGCGATGTACGGGATCCCCGAGACATCGATTTACACGTACGAGACGTTTGACCGCATCCGCGGCAACTCGGCGGTCGACGCCGTGTACGTGGGGCTGCCGAACTCAATGCATTGCGAGTACACGGTGCGGGCGGCGCAGGCGGGCAAGCACGTGCTCTGCGAGAAGCCGATGGCGATCTCGAGCGCGGAGTGCCGGCAAATGATAGCCGCGTGCCATGATGCGAATCGCAAGCTGATGATCGCCTACCGCGTGCAGTATGACCCCACGTGGGGTCGGGCGGTCGCGATCGTGCAATCGGGCGCATTGGGCCAGTTGCAATCGTTTCGCGGCGCGTTCCTGGGCAACATGAAGGCCGGCCAGTGGAGACTGGACCGCAAACTGGCGGGCGGCGGATCGCTGATGGATCTGGGGATCTATCCATTGAACTCGATCCGCTACCTGGTGCGCAATCAGGGCGCGACGCCGACACCGGAAGAACCGAACGCGTTTACAGCAGTGACGGCGACGCGCGACCGCGATGGTCGATTTACCTCTATGGAGCAATCGATTGAGTGGACGATGAAATTTCCTTCAGGGATCATCGCTTCTTGCGGCTCCTCGTATGACGCGAGCGGACCCAACTTCCTGCAGGTGAACGGGGCAAAGGGCTGGCTGGAGATTACCTCTGCGTTCAGTTACGATGGGCTGGTTTTGCGTGGCAAGGCTGGCGATCAGACGTTTGACGAGGCCGACACGGGCAAGCCTCCGTTCCAATTCGTGCTGGAGGCGGAACACTTTGCGCGCTGCATCCGCATGGACGTCCAGCCGCATACGCCGGGAGAGGAAGGTTTGGCGGACCTGGTGGCGATGGAGGCAATCTACCAGGCCGCTGGGGCACCAATCGCTTAGAGCGTGCCTCGATCGACTGGCTCGCGCTCCGAGCGCAGGAAGACGGCCACACCTGACACTTCACGAGTGCCGAGATGGAGCGTGTACTCCATGCGCAGTTCCTCTCCGGCTGGAGTCAGGGTGAGCACTTCGCGGAGACAGACCATTCCATTCCTGTATGCGGTCCCGGTCAGGGCACGCTCGCCGGTGCGCTGGTAGCCAACGTGGTCCGCTGCGGAAGAGCCGGTGACTGGATAGAGCGCTCCATCGAACCTGGCCTGAATAAATATGTCCGGCTGGGGTTCCACACCGAAAGAGATCTCTTCTTTCACCGCGATATCAATACCCTTGACCGAGATCGTCTGTACCCAATGCCGGGGCGGCTGGCCTGCCCACGTCGATCGTTCCCGGCAGAACGTCCATATGCCGTTGAACGGATCCTCGCTCATCGAAGCTCTCCTGCTAGCTGGGCGACGGCGCGAAAGTTGTTGACGAT
>CAXSDM010000145.1:2123-6383 GCA_964235575.1 uncultured Acidobacteriaceae bacterium
GGCGCGCAGGACCGGGACGAGGCCGACCTGCTTCATGGCTGCGAGTACTTCCGCTTTCTTCATGTAGGTTCTCCTATCGCTGGACGCCGGCGCCGGCACCGGCCATCAGCCGTTCGACCTCGGCGAGAGAGGCCATGGAGCTGTCGCCGGGAGTGGACATGGCGAGCGCTCCGTGGGCGACCCCGGCGTCGAGCGCCCACTGCATGCCGCGCCCGGTGAGCAGGCCGAAGATGAGGCCTGCGGCGAAGGAGTCTCCGCCGCCGACCCGGTCGAAGATCTCGAGGTCAAGGAAGTCCATGCTGCGGAAGATTTCGCCTTGCGCGTAGCCGAAGGCGGCCCAGTCGTTGCGATTGGCAGTACGTGGGCGGCGCGTCGTGGTGGCAATGACCTGCACGTTGGGGAATTCTTCGGTGACCAAGGCGGACATGGCGCGGTAGCTGCTCTTGTTGTGCCAGGGTGGACCGAGCGACGGCTCGCCCATGGTTTTGGCGATGTCGCCCTCGTGGCCGAAGAGCACGTCGACGAAAGGCATCAGGCTGCGGTTGACGTCGATGGAACCCTGGCGTCCGCCTTGTTCCTTCCATAAGGAAGCGCGGTAGTTGCAGTCGAAGCTGACCGTGACGCCATGCTGCCGGGCGGCCTGCATGGCTTCGCGAATGACGGCGGGGGCGCCGGGGGAAAGCGCAGACATGACGCCTCCGGTGTGGAACCAGCGGACGCCCTCGGCGGCGAAGAGGGTGTGCCAGTCGATCTGGCCGGGCTCAAGCTGGGAGATGGGAGTGTGGCCGCGGTCCATCATGCCCATGGCGCCGCGGACGCCAGAGCCGCGCTCGAGGAAGTAGACGCCGTTGCGGGAGGCTCGGCCGACGCCGTCATACGGGACCCAGCGCAGGTGCGAGAGGTCGACGCCGCCCTGGAGCATGAGGTCTTCAAGCAGGCGGCCTACGGGGTTGTCGGCGAGCGCGGTCACGATGGAGGTGCGCAGGCCGAAGCAGCGACGGAGGCCGCGGGCGACGTTGTACTCGCCGCCGCCCTCCCAGACGCGGAAATGGCGGGTGTGGGCAATGCGCTCCTCGCCGGGGTCGAAGCGGAGCATGACTTCGCCGAGCGAGACGAGGTCCCAGCGCGTGTCTTCCGTGGCGCGGATGGTCAGCCCGGCTGTGCCTGATGCGCTCACTCCGGTCGCTCCTGTCGCTCCGCAGGCAAGGCGATGCTTCTGAAGGCGCAGACGTGGTCTTCGCTTGGCATGGGATCGGAGTTCATCGTCGTTCTACCATGGTACCTGCGAAGCCGCGTTTTGCTTGCGCGGAGCTATAGCAGCAGGCGCGACACGCATCCAAACCAGGAGGAGCGAAATCCATGCCGCAATCTCCGCACGACCGCGCTGCTGAGTACCATAACCTTGCCGCCCACGCCCACGCCGCCGCAGCTACGGCCCACGGAAAGGGCGACCACCTGAGCGCGCATGAGCTTTCGAGACAGGCGCACGAACACTCGCAGGAGGCGCAGGAACACTCCCGGCAGGCCCACGAACATGCCGAAAAGCTGGTGAAGGAAGCCGAAACCGTGGACTCCGGGACCATGGATCCGGCCGATCGCCCGATGTGATTGGGTGTATGGCCGGCGGTCGTCGTAGCATGAGGTTATGTTGCGTGTCCCCTTTGTCGATCTCGAGCAGGCCCTAGAAGCTGCGTTGCTGCCCCTTGGATTTGTCGCGGAGCGGGCTGCTTTATGTGCGCGTCTGTTTGCCGAGACGACCCGGGACGGCGTCTACACCCACGGTCTGGCCCGCTTTCCGCGGTTCGTTGCGACGGTAAAGCTTGGGGTGGTTCAGCCGTCGGCAAGTCCGCGCCTGGTGAGTGCCTTCGGCGGGCTGGAGCGCTGGGATGGAAGTCTTGGTCCTGGCAACCTGAATGCCTGGGCGTCGATGCAAAGGGCGATGGATTTGGCTCGCGAGCACGGGATTGGGGCTGTGGCGCTCGCCAATACGAATCACTGGATGAGGGGCGGGACGTACGGCTGGCAGGCGGCGGACGATGGTTTGTTCGCCATGTGCTTCACGAACACGTTGCCGAACCTGCCGGCCTGGGGAGCGGTGGCTCCGACGGTCGGCAACAATCCGCTGGTGCTGGCAGTGCCGCGGGCGGGCGGGGCAAACGTGGTGGTCGATATGGCGATGTCGCAGTACTCGTATGGGACGTTGAGCGCGTACGCGAAGCGAGGGGAGGCGCTGCCGTTCCCGGGGGGCTTCGATGCGGAGGGAGTGTTGACCACGGATGCCGCGGCGATCTCGGCGACCGAGCGCGCTTTGCCGATCGGGCTGTGGAAGGGTTCGGGTTTGTCGATGACGCTCGACCTGATCGCGGCGATGCTCTCGGGCGGTCAGGCCGCGCACCAGATTCCGCGGGATCCGCTGCGGGAGTCCGGGTTGTCGCAGGTGTTTGTGGCGATTGATCCGGTTCATCTGGGGTCGGACCGGGAGGCGCTTGAAGCTACGGCGACTGCTCTGCTCGACCACCTGCACGCGGCAACACCGGTGGATGCGGCCAAGCCGGTTCGCTACCCGGGGGAGCAGACGCTGGCGACGCGGAGGGAGAATTTGCGGCTGGGCGTGCCGGTGGACGAGGAACTTTGGCGACAGTTGCTGGCGCAGGCATATTGACCGGCTCGGAGATCATCCAAGACACATGCTTGTAGAGCAAAAGTCCGCACTTCTCCACCATACTTTGCTGGACCTGGGCTCCGTGCTGGTGGCGTACTCCGGCGGGACGGACTCGGCTTACCTGGCCTTTGCGGCTCACCAGGCTTTGGGGGCACGCATGCTGGCTGTCATCGCCGACTCTGCTTCGCTTCCCCGGGCTGAGTTGGCGGCAGCCCTGGCCTTTACAGCGGCCCACTGCATCCCGACTCACATTTTACAAACCGACGAGCTCGCCAACCCCGACTATGCGCGCAACGATGGTCAGCGCTGCTTCCACTGCAAGGACGAGCTCTTCTCGCAGATGGAGAAGTACCGCGGCGAGCACGATTTTGCTCACCTTGCTTTCGGCATGAACCTGGACGACCAGGCTCCGGGCGAGGCTCCGTTCCGCCCCGGCCAGCAGGCCGCCGCGCTGCATCATGCCGTGGCGCCGCTGGTGACGGCGCAGTTGACGAAGCCTGAGATCCGCCAACTGGCGCGCGAGGCCGGCCTCGAGATCGCGGACAAGCCGGCCTCGGCATGCCTGTCCTCGCGGATTGAGTATGGACGAGCCGTGACGAGCGAGGCTTTGTCGCAGGTGGAGCGCGCCGAAGATGCGCTGCATGCGCTGGGCTTCCCGCAGGTGCGGGTGCGGCACCACGGTACGCTCGCTCGCGTCGAGATCGCCCGGCAGGACCTGCCGCGGGCGCTCACGATGGAGGTTCTGGACGCCATTACGGCAGCCCTGCGTCCCCTCGGCTTCACCTATGTCACGCTTGATACGGAGGGCTACCGGACCGGCAGCATGAATGCTGTGCTCACCTCTATCACGCCCGCGACACGGTAAACTAGAGCGATGGAACTCCTCGTCTACTCCGCCTCCTGGTGCCGCGACTGCCGCGAAGCCAAGCGTTTTCTCGCCACGCACAACATTCCGTATCAAGAGATCGACATTGAGACGACTCCGGGCGCGGCCGACCAGGTCATGGAAAACGTGGGCAAGCGGGCCATTCCGCAGTTCGTGCTCGATGGCAAGTGGATTCAGCCTTATAAGCCCGGACGCGGCTTCCTGCATGAGGAGATGTCTGAGCTGTTTGGCGTGGCGAAGTAGCCGCGATGATCGCTCGTTATACGCGCCCTGAGATGGGCCGCATCTGG
Source organism: uncultured Acidobacteriaceae bacterium (assembly GCA_964235575.1). Classification (GTDB taxonomy): domain Bacteria; phylum Acidobacteriota; class Terriglobia; order Terriglobales; family Acidobacteriaceae; genus Edaphobacter. The sequence goes on from CAXSDM010000145.1 coordinate 5,962, forward strand.
TCGGACGAGAACAAGTACCGCTGCTGGCTTCGCGTTGAAGTCGCGGCCAGCCAGGCGCTTGCCGCCGCGGGGCTGGTTCCGCAGCAGGCGGCCGATGTAATTCGCGACCGCGGCAACTTTACTGTGGCTCGTATCGATGCGATCGAAGCCGAGGTTCGGCATGATGTCATCGCCTTCACGACCACGGTGGCCGAGCATATCGGCGACCCGGACGCATCGCGTTGGCTGCACTATGGCCTTACCTCGACCGACGTCGTGGACACGGCGCAGGCGTTGCAGCTGCGCGAGGCTTCGGCGATCATTCGCGCCGGCATTTTGCGTCTTGCTGAAGTGCTCAAGACGCGTGCGCTCGAGTTCCAGCACACGCCCATTATCGGGCGCACGCACGGCATCCACGCGGAGCCGACGACCTTCGGCCTGAA
>CAXSDM010000146.1:0-2075 GCA_964235575.1 uncultured Acidobacteriaceae bacterium
GACCCGCTCTACGATCAGCGCGTCAAGGACGAGGTCACCGCTGACCTGACCAAGGCCGGTATGCAGATGGTCGCTTCAGGAGGCGACGTCAACATCACGGCCATCGGAGGAGTAAAGAATCAGCAGGAGTACAACACCTTTTACGATGGCCTCGGCGGCGGTGGCTACGGATTCGGGGGCCGTCGCTTTGGAGGTGGCTTTGGCTTCGGTGGTGGCTTTGGCGGTGACTCGCAGACGACCGTGCAGGACGTACCCGTCGGCACGCTGATGATTGACATGTACGATGCAAGCACTCATCAGCTCGTCTGGCGCGGGCGCACGACCGACAACGTCACAAACAACAGCGAGAAAGAGGCCAAGCGAGTCAACAAGGACATCGACAAGATGTTCAACGGCTTCCCTCCGAAAACCAGGGGCTAGACCACGGCGCATGCGAATCCTCCTGTTCAACTCGCCTGTGCGCGAGGAACAGGAGGTTCGTCGTTAGCCGTCAAATGATCAGGTCGTTCTTCCAGAGAGCCAGAACCACATCCATCTGGTTTGCATGCTCGCCTGCTTCCTCATCGCTTATCGCGGACCACAATTGAGTCACCGTGGTGTGCGTTCCGGCACGCAAAAGCTCAACCGCCCGCACCGCATAAGCCTTGTTGCGCAGGGCACCTGCATTGCCTGGTTCTGCTACGCCCGGCTCGATACCCTTCACCAGGCCCGCCTCGCACAAACCCACAAACGCGTTTCTCGGCGCGCTTTTCTTCTGGCCGATCGGCGTCGTAGGATACACCTCCCGAACCGCCGCCATCCATCGCTCCGCTGGCGATAGCGCCTTGCCGAACGTCGGCATACGCCCCGCAAGCAGCGCCGCTTCTCCGTATCGATTCGCCATACTTCTAGCTTATGCGGGACCGCTCGCTTTCACACAACGAAAGCGTGGCGCGAGCCGTACCTCTACAATCGTGTGCAATGACTTCCCTGCCGCTTGATATACGCCCCGGCCGCAACCCGCGCGTTCCTGCCGGACCTGCCCTGCTGCCGCGCGTGCTCAACGGGCGAGCTTTTCGCCAGAGTACCGCGGACTTCGTTCTGGACAACGCTGGGCGCTATGGCGACCTCGTGTTCTACCGCGCGCTGAACCGCAACGTCTATCAGCTCAATCATCCCGATCTGATCGCGGACCTGATGGTGAAAGATGCGCCGAACCATCATCGTAATCTCGTGATGCAATCCGCGCGGCAGGTGCTCGGACATGGGCTGTTGACCTCCGAGGAGCCGCTGCACATGCGCCAGCGCCGCCTTGCTCAGCCTGCCTTTCTGCGCGAGCGCATCGCAGCCTATGCTGAGGTGATCGGTTCACAGACCGAGAGCCTCATCGCCCGCTGGTCTGCAGACACCGTGAGCGACGTGCATCCACAGATGCTCGAGCTCGCATTGCGGATCGTCGGCAAATGCCTCTTTGACCTGGACGCGCTGGATGATGTGGCGGCGATCGCGTCCGCGGTCGACTCGTTCATGAGCTTTATGCCGCTGTCGTTTCTCCCATTTTCAAAGCAGATCCAGCAGCTGCCCATCCCCGCCATGACACGGCTGCGCAAGGGCAAGGCTCACCTTGACCAACTCATCTACGGCATGATCGCCGAACGCCGCAGCGATCCCACCGACCGCGGCGACCTGCTTTCCATGCTTCTGCACGCGACCGACCCGGAAGGCGGTGCGTCATCGAACACGATGACGGACCAGCAGCTCCACGACGAGTGCGTCACCATCATCCTCGCCGGGCATGAGACGACCGCCAACGCACTCTCCTTCGCGCTGCAACTTTTGGCGCATCACCCCGACGTTCAGGATCGGCTGCATGAGGAAGCAGTGTCTGTGCTTAAGGATCGAACGCCGACCGCCGCCGACTACGAGCGTCTGCCCTATGCCACCCAGGTCTTCGCGGAGACGATGCGGCTCTATCCACCGGTATGGGTCACCGCGCGAACCTGTGCAAAGCCGTATGAAATAGCTGGGTACCTGATTCCAGTAGGGGCTACGCTGTTCGCGCCGCAGTACGCTGTGCATCGCGATCCGAGATTGTA
>CAXSDM010000146.1:2175-6341 GCA_964235575.1 uncultured Acidobacteriaceae bacterium
CCTAAGCACGGCGTGCCGCTTCGGCTCGCGCGACGCTAACGCTGCTTGGCACCTGCGGCAGGACGAACTCCAGAGACGACTTCTTCTGATCGGACCCACCCGCCTGCGAACCTTTAGGCCGCAGAATCAGGAATAACAACAGAATCGCGATAATCACGCCCAGCATGACATAGAACAGGGTAGGTCCTGCGCCGCCGGACTTCGACTCTGAGCTTCTCGCTGAATCAGACATATTCGTAGGATGCACGTATCAGCCAAGATGGGTTGCGTTTGCGGCGTTGACCCTGGCGGGTCGGTTCATGCGGCGAACCGACCCACCAGGGCGCAAGGCCATCAACGACAGCAGCGGTTGCTCAACGCGGGCCGCCTCCGCCTTGCAGGTGCTGGATCGCCATGAAGTAGCCGCGCTTATACGCCTGGCGGTAGGTCTCGCGCGCAGGGAAAGGCACCTGCGGATGACGAAACTCTTGATGCGTATTTGGGTCGGGCTGGCGATTGTTCTGCGCATCGCTTCTCGCTGACTCGATGCCATCATGAAAGGCGCGCCGCTGCAGATCATCCGCGTACTCAGACGGTGTGGAATCCCATCCGCCAGATTGCGGCTGATAGCCCTGTTGCTGCGGAGGCGGCGCGGCATACGCACCCTGTTCACCCTGCATGTGTTTCGCGGCCATAAAGTACCCGCGCTTATACGCCTGACGGTAGGTGTCCCGCGCCGGAAAGGGCACCTGCGGATGACGGAACTCATCATGCGTGGCCGGATCGAAGGCGCGACGGCTTTGAAAGTCCTGCCGTGCGGAGGCGATGCCGTCATGGAAAGCGCGGCGCTGCAAGTCGTCGGCGTACTCTGAAGGCGGAGCATCCCATCCGCCTTGCCCTTGCTGATAGCCCGGAGGTGGACCCTGCGGCGCGCCATACTGGGCGAAGGCTGAAGTAAAGGAAAGTAACGAACAGGCAACAACAGAAGCGATCGAGCGTGTATAAGGCATGCGTTCTCCGTGCAACTGTTGGTGAGAGTAAGTAAGTCATCACGCACGTTGCTTTGTGGACGTTGGCTCCCGGGGTCCAAGCTCGTCGCTCGACGCAAAAAGAGGCGAACTCTCTCGAGTCCGCCTCTTGCTTTACCGGGTGCACCGAACGACGCTAAGCGCTTATTCGGCCGCCATCTCTTCCTGTTCGCCTTCCATCCGCATCTGCTCCAGCTCGCGCTCCTCGGCTTCGATCGCCGCGGTAACTTCTTGCTGGACCTGCGCCGCGGCCTCTTCAAGCTCCGGCGATAGCTGCACGTTGCGGTAGTATTCCATACCGGTTCCGGCAGGGATCAGGCGGCCCACGATGACGTTCTCCTTGAGGCCGCGCAGCGTGTCGATCGAGCCGTTGATGCTGGCTTCGGTGAGCACACGCGTGGTCTCCTGGAAGCTCGCGGCCGAGATGAAGCTGTCGGTTGAGAGCGACGCCTTGGTGATGCCAAGGAGCAAGGAACGGCCGATGGAAGGACGTCCGCCGGTCATCAGCACACGCTGGTTCTCGGCGTTGAAGCGGAAGCGGTCCGTCTGCTGGTCGATGAGGAAGTTCGTGTCGCCAACCTCCTCGATCTTCACCCAGCGGAGCATCTGGCGCACGATCGTCTCGATGTGCTTGTCCGAGATGGTCACACCCTGTAAGCGGTAGACCTCCTGGATTTCGTTCACGAGATACATCTGCACCGCACGCTCGCCGAGTACTTCGAGGACGTCATGCGGACTGCGCGGTCCGTCAATCAACGGATCGCCGGCCCGTAGCCGCTCGCCCTCCTGCACGTTGACGTACACGCCGCGCGGGACCGAGTACTCCTCTTCCTGACCGTTGTCTCCGGTGACGTAGACCTTGCGCTGCCCCTTCGAGACATCGCCGAACCGGACGACTCCGTCGATCTTCGAGATGATCGCGGGGTCACGCGGCTTGCGCGCTTCGAACAGTTCGACGACGCGCGGCAGACCGCCGGTGATGTCCTTGGTGCGGGTGGTTTCGCGCGGGATCTTCGCCAGGATATCTCCGGGGTGGACCTCGTCACCGTCCTGCAGCATGAGGTGAGCGCGGCTCGGCATCAGGTAGCGCTTGGTGGTGCCGTTCGAGCCCTTGATGAGGATGGCCGGCTGCCGCTTTTCGTCGGGTGAGTCGGCGACGACGAGGCGGGAGAGCCCGGTCACTTCGTCGACCTCTTCGTTGAGCGTTACGCCTTCCTGCAGGTCCTTGAAGTGAACCGTGCCGGCGATCTCGGTGAGGAGTGAGAAGGTATATGGATCCCACTCGCCGATGACGTCACCCTGGTTGACCTTGGTGCCCTCTTCCACCTTGAGCTTCGCGCCATAGACGATTGCGTAGCGCTCCTTCTCGCGGCCCTTGTCGTCAATGATGGCGATAGATCCGTTGCGGTTGAAGGCAACCAGACCGCCATCCTTCGAGCGCACCGTGACAAGGTTGATGAAGCGGACGGTACCCGCATTCTTGGCCTCGAGGTGCGATGCATCGGAGACGCGCGAAGCGGTTCCGCCGATGTGGAAGGTGCGCATGGTGAGCTGTGTGCCAGGCTCGCCGATGGACTGCGCCGCGATGACACCGACGGCTTCGCCCATCTCGACCATCTTGCCTGAACCCAGGTTGCGGCCGTAGCAGAGGATGCAGACGCCGCGCTTGGACTCGCAGGTGAGGACGGAACGGATCTTCACCTTCTCGATACCCGCCGCCTGGATAGCAGAAGCGAGATCTTCATCGATCTCCTGGTTCACTTCGACGATGGTCTTGCCTTCGAAATCCTTGAGCTTTTCAAGCGAGACGCGGCCAATGATGCGATCGCGCAACGGCTCGATGGTCTCACCGGCTTCGATGATCGGCGTGACGTAGATGCCTTCGACCGTGCCGCAGTCGTTGTGCGAGATGATGACATCCTGCGCAACGTCGACCAGGCGGCGAGTCAGGTAACCCGAGTCCGCGGTCTTCAACGCCGTGTCCGCCAGGCCCTTACGCGCGCCGTGCGTGGAGATGAAGTACTGGAGAACGGTGAGACCTTCGCGGAAGTTCGCGGTGATCGGCGTCTCGATGATTTCGCCCGAGGGCTTGGCCATCAATCCACGCATACCGCTGAGCTGACGAATCTGCTGCTTGGATCCACGTGCGCCGGAATCCGCCATGATGTAGATCGGGTTCATGGCGCCTTCCTTGTCGGCCTTCTTCATGTTGCCGAACATCTCGTCGGCCACACGCTCCGTGACGGAGGACCACAGCTGGATGACCTTGTTGTTGCGCTCACCGTTGGTGATGGCACCGTCGAGGTACTGCTGCTGCACGTTGATGACCTGCTTCTCAGCATCGCCCACAACGGTGTACTTCGAATCCGGGATGACCATGTCGTCCAGGCCAACCGAGAGGCCTGAACGCGTGGCATAGCGGAAGCCCAGGTCCTTGACGCGGTCGAGTGTCTTGACCGTAACTTCAAGCCCGAGATTTAAGTAACAGTAGTTGATCAATTGGCCGATGCCCTTCTTCTTGAGCAGGCCATTGACGAACGGCATCTCGTCCGGCAGCGCGTCATTTAGGATGGCGCGGCCGACGGTGGTGGAGATGAACTGGTTCTGGTACTCAACCACTTCGGTGTGGACGAGGTCCTGGTCGTCGTAGGCCGTGGTCATGTCGAGCACCGGGCCGGTGTAGCGCAGGCGGATCGGCGTGAGCGTCTCAACCTGCTGCGCCTCAAGCGCCATGAGGACTTCTTCAATGTTGGCGAAGACGCGGCCCTCACCCTTGGCGTTGACCTTGGCTTTCGTGAGGTAGTAGATGCCGAGCACGAGATCCTGCGTCGGAACGGTGATCGGCTGACCGGAGGCGGGCGAGAGGATGTTGTGCGACGCCAGCATGAGCACCGAGGCTTCAATCTGGGCCTCAGGCGAAAGTGGGATGTGCACGGCCATCTGGTCGCCGTCGAAGTCCGCGTTGAAGGCGGTGCAGACGAGTGGGTGAATCTTGATCGCCTTGCCTTCGACGAGCACGGGCTCGAATGCCTGGATACCCAAACGGTGAAGCGTCGGCGCGCGGTTCAGTAGGACCGGGTGATCCTTGATGACCTCTTCCAGGATGTCCCAGACGATGGGCTCCTGCATTTCGACCATCTCTTTGGCCTGCTTGATGGT
>CAXSDM010000147.1:0-6118 GCA_964235575.1 uncultured Acidobacteriaceae bacterium
ACTGCGGTGACTGCCTTCGTTTGAGCCATATCAAACCTGCTTCGTGCTATCTGCGAGCGTGGATAAAGGACGACACGGAGGCTCCCTGCGAGCCTTCTGGGGTTATACGCACTGCGGGAAATACGGTCAATCCCCCAAAAGCGGGAGGCGGCAAACGCCTCTAGCGTGAAGCTGCTTTGGTGTGACTGTAGAGTACAGGATTCAACTCGGGATCGTTGTACATCTTCATCTGCCGGTAGAGCTTGAAGCGGCGCTCGCCGGCCATCACCTGCGCCCACAAGGCCTGCAAACAATCAGCTAAATCCTGCCGCTGCTGCAGCAACACGGACAGCCGGTCGCTGTTGCGGGCGCGATGCTGCGCGCTCGCCGAGTCGCGATGCGACTCTTCCGCCGTGTGGTAAATCTTCAACGCCAGAATCGAGAGCCGGTCGACGATGAGGCCCGGTGTCTCCGAGTGCAGCGGAGCCTCCTCCGACTGGACCGCTTCGCAGAGGAGAGCGCAGTCGATCTGCTCAACCAGGTCATTGCGCAGCTGGTTCAGCCGGTCGATGGCGTGCTTCACCTCGGCGATCGCGGCGTCGGTCGCCTCCGGATTCCGGGCGGCATCTTCCTGGTGCCACAGGTCAAAGTTGGCCCGGTGCTGCTGCACGGCAAGCCCCTCGAGAAAGTCGCTTGCTTCCGGCAGAGAAGAAAAAGCTCCGTCCGCGTGCCAGGACCGGGTAGCTTCATCGTGAATGCGAATGAGGGACGAGATGTTGAGCATGAACGAGTTCAGCGGGCTGAACGCAACGAACCGAGCAACCTGCCACCCGTAGAATAACCTAATGCCAAGCCAGGTGAAGCGTGTGCTCGTCTACCGGCTGGGAAGCCTGGGCGACACGGTCGTCGCTCTGCCCGCGCTGCATCTGGTCGAGCGCGCCTTCCCCCACGCCGAGCGCCGCATGCTCACCAACTTCCCGGTCAGCGTAAAAGCCCCGGCCGCGGCGGCTATCCTTGCCGAGAACGGCCTAATCCACGGATACTTCCGCTACCCCGTCGCCACGCGCAGTCCGCTCGTCCTCCTGCGCCTTTGGTGGAGCCTCCGGCGCTGGCGGCCTCAGGCGCTCATCTATCTCGGGCCGGTACGCGGCGTGGAGGCCGCCCGGCGCGACGCCCGCTTCTTCCGGCTCTGCGGCCTCAAGCGCCAAATCGGTGTCCCGCTGACCGAGCCGATGCAGACGCATTGCGTCCTCCCCGACGGAACCCTCGAGCCCGAGTCCGAACGCCTGGCGCGCAACCTCTCCGAGCTCGGCGACGCCCACGTACACTCGCCCGAGGCCTGGGACCTGCGGCTCACCCCAGCCGAGCAGGCCCGGGCATACCAGGTCCTCGAGCCCGCGGGCGCAACGCCGATCCTCGCCGTCAGCGTAGGCACCAAAGTCCAGTCCAAGGACTGGGGCGGGGAGAACTGGCGCGCACTGCTGACGCGCCTCGGCGAGCTCTATCCCGGCTACACCCTCACCCTGATGGGCGCTGCCGAAGAGAGCCAAACCAGCCAGGCCGCCGCCGAGGGCTGGCGCCAGAGCACCGCCGCAAACCCCATCCTCAACCTCTGCGGCGTCCTCACCCCACGCGAGACCGCCGCCTGCCTCGCCCGGTCAAGGCTCTTCCTCGGCCACGACTCCGGCCCCATGCATCTCGCCGCGGCCGTCGGCACCCCCTGCGTCGCCATCTTCGCCGCGCGCAATCTGCCCCGGGTCTGGTTCCCCTACGGCGCGAGCCACCGCGTCCTCTACCATCCCGTCGACTGCATGGGCTGCGGCCTCGAGACCTGCATCGTCGAACGCAAAAAGTGCCTCACCAGCATCACGGTCGAGGAGGTCGTATCCGAGGTGCACGCCGTCCTTGCTCCGGGATAGGCTCCGGTATAGTCAGAGGGGACAAAGCGATGATTCCTCAACTCCACTCCGTCCTCCACCTGCTCGAATCCGGTTTTGCCCAGCTGCGCATCCTGGTCGTCGGCGACCTCATGCTTGACCGCTACATCCTCGGCGAAGTCGAGCGCATCTCGCCCGAGGCTCCCGTCCCCGTCCTCCGCCACGCGCAGCGCTACGAGCGACCGGGCGGCGCGGCCAACGTCGCCATGAACCTCGCCGGCCTCGGCTGCCAGGCGTTTCTGGCTGGCTTCTGGGGTGCGGATGGTGAACGCAACGAACTCGCCAGCCTCCTCGACCAGGCCCGGGTCGACACCACCGGCGTCGTCACCAGCTCGCTGCCCACCATCTCGAAGACCCGCATCGTCGCCCGCACCCAGCAGCTTCTGCGGCTCGACGTCGAAAGCCAGAACCCCATCCCCGCCGAAGAGCTCGCCCGCCTGGAAGCCCGCGCCACCGAGCTCGTCACCAAGGTTCACGCCGTCATCCTCTCGGACTACGCCAAGGGCGCGCTCACCACCGACCTCTGCGCGTCCATCCTGCGTGCGGCCCACGCAGCCGGCGTTCCCGTCCTCGTCGACCCCAAAACCCGCGACTTTAGCAAATACTCCGGCGCCACCACCGTCTGTCCCAACCTCCAGGAGCTCGCGCAAGCCACCGGCGTTCCCGCCCACGACACCGACCGCCTGCTCGCCGCCGCCCGCGCCCAGATGATCGAGCACGGCTTCCGCTTTCTCACCGTCACCATGAGCGAGAAGGGCATCCGCATTCTCAGCCGCGACACCGCCGCCAACGGCCAGCCCGAGCCCGACTTCTACTCCCCCGCCCGCGCCCGCGAGGTCTTCGACGTCTCGGGCGCTGGAGACACCGTCATTGCCACCCTCGCCGCCGCGCTTGCCGGTGGCCTGCACATCCACACCGCAGTCGAGCTCGCCAACCTCGCCGCCGGCATCGTCGTCGGCAAGGTCGGCACCGTGCCTATCGCCCAGCATGAGCTCGTCTCCGCCCTCACCCCCAGCACCGGCCTTACCTCCTCCGAAAAGATGCTCGACCTCCCCGGCGTCGAGCGGCGCGTAGCCGAGTGGCGCGCCTCGGGCGAGACCGTCGTCTTCACCAACGGCTGCTTCGACCTCCTGCACGTCGGCCACATCACGCTGCTTGAGGAATGCCGCCGCTTCGGCTCGAAGCTCGTGCTCGGCCTGAACTCGGACGCCTCCGTCCGCCGCCTCAAAGGTCCCACCCGGCCCATCGTCGGCGAGCGCGAGCGTGCCCGCGTCATGGCCGCCCTTGCCTCGGTCGACGTCGTCGTGCTGTTCGACGAAGACACGCCACTCGAGCTCATCCGCGCCCTCAAGCCGAGCGTCCTTGTCAAGGGCGGCGACTACCGCGTCGAGACCATCGTCGGACACCAGGAGGTCCTCGCCAGCGGAGGCCGTGTCGAGATCGTGCCCACCGTCGAAGGCTTCTCCACCACCAGCCTCGTCCAGCGCATGCTCGCGCCCGAGGAGATCGTCCGTTGATCATCGTCACCGGGGGCGCGGGATTTATCGGCAGCAACCTGGTCCACGAACTCAATCGCATCGGTGAGCGCGACATCCTCGTCGTCGACAATCTCGCCCCCGCCGCGAACCTCTCCGGCCCAAAATTCCTCAATCTCTGGGGCGCCGATTACGCCGACTTCATGGACAAGCAGGAGTTCCGCCGAGCCCTCGCCGCCGGCGACTTCCAGCACGTCAAAATCCGCGCCATCCTGCACCAGGGAGCCTGCTCAAACACGCTCGAAGACGACGGGCGCTACATGATGGACAACAACTTCACCTATTCGAAGGAACTGCTCGCCTTCGCCACCGCCCGCCGCATCCCGTTCGTCTACGCCTCAACTGCCGCGGTCTACGGACTTAGCCAGTCCTTCGCGCCCGTCGCCGCCAACGAGCGCCCCCTCAACGTCTACGGTTATTCCAAGCTCGTCTTCGACAACTTCGTCCGCCGCCGTTTTGCCGACACGCGCGAGCCCTTGCGCAGCACCGTCGTCGGCCTGCGCTACTTCAACGTCTACGGCCCGCGCGAGCAGCACAAAGGCCGCATGGCCAGCGTCCTCCACCACTTCACCAAACAGCTCAAGGAGACTGGCACCATCCGCATGTTCGTCGGCTCCGGTGGCTACGGGGATGGCGAGCAGCGTCGCGATTTCGTCTTCGTCCGCGACCTCTGCCGCATCAACCTCTACTTCGCCGGCCTGCTGCCCGAGCGCCCAGCCGCACCCGTGCACGCGATCGTCAACGCCGGCACCGGCCACGCCAGCACCTTCAAGCAGGTCGCCGAAGCTCTCATGCAAGTCCACGGGCCCGGCCGGATCGAGTTCATCCCATTCCCCGGCGACCTGATGAACCGCTACCAGCACTTCACCGAGGCCGACGTCGCCGGCCTCCGCGAAGCCGGCTGGACCGAGCCCTTCACCGCCATCGACGAAGGCGTCCGCGCAACCTTCGCGCCGGACACCAGCGCCTGAGAGTGCCTGTCACGCTTGCATTCTCTCCATCGCCCGCTCGCACGGCAGGAAAAACGAAAACACCGTCCCATGCGCCTCCGCGCCCATACGGCTCCTGACCCGCATTTGCGATCCGTGCCGCAACAATATTTCTGCCGAAACCCAAAGCCCGAGGCCGTTGCCCTGAGATCCTTTGGTCGTAAAAAAAGCCTCAAATAGCCGCTGCACCGTCGCGCGATCCATCCCGCACCCATCGTCCGCGATCGTCAGCCGAACCCCTCGCTCACCCGTCGCCACGTCGACCGAGTTCCTGCTTCGCAGCAGCAGTCGCCCCTCTGGCGGAGTCGCGTCAATTGCATTCCCGATCAGGTTCACCAGCACCTGCCGGATCTCGCCGGGAAAGCAGCAGACGGCCCGGTCTGCCCGCTCCCGCCGTTCCAGCCGCAGCTCGCGGCTCTGGATACGGCTTTTATGCAGCGTGACTGTTGAATCGAGCAGACTGGACGGAGAGACCAGCTCAGGCTGACTCCCTTGCTTGTAAAAACTAAGCGTGTGGTTGCTGATGCTCGCCACCCGCTGTAGCTCTCTATCCGCCTGCCCCAGCAGCTCCTGCACGGAGCCTTCGCTCGACTCATGCCGTGCCAGATAGATTAAATTCATCACCGCGTCGATCGGATTGTTGATCTCATGCGCAATGGAAGCCGAGAGCCGCCCCACCAGGGCCAGCTTCTCACTCTGCAGCAGAGCCCGCTCCGCCGCCCGTGCACGCCGCTGCAGTTGGTTCAGGAACAAGGTGAGCGACAGCAGCGCGGTTGTCGCGAGCAGCGACAGCGAACCCGCAAACAAACCCATGCCAAAGCGCAGGTTCCCGGCGTTCACCGCCGGCCGCAGGCACACATACCCGAGCAACACGGGAGCGAGCAGCGCAAGAGAAAGAAACCGCCGCGCCAGCCACCCTCCCGTCTCGCGCGCGCTGAGGGCCGCCAGGATGAACGACTCCGGATAGCTCAGCAGAAGGCAGCACGCGAGCACCAGAAACGCCACCCCAGTATGGATCGCCATCGAGTTCGAGCTCTGCATAGATCCGTAGAGCAGCGGCACGCCATACCCGTAAGCGACGATGCTCGAGAAGGCCAGGCCCCCGAGCAGAACCGCGGGTATCTGGGCAAGTCGGCGTATCCGGCTCCCGGTGCACAGTAGAAGCATCGAGACTCCTGCCAGGCAGAAGCCGATGCCAGAGACAGCGGACATTCTCCCCGGCTGAAAGGTGTGCGGATTATCCGCGAAGATGAGCTGATCGATGTGAAGATTGATGCCGAGAACGTGCTCGGCCAGCGTGAGCCCGGCGATGGCCAGCACGCCCACCGCAAGCGCCTGGGCGAACCGGCGTGCACGCGTCTCCGTGCGCAATCCCAAGAGCAGGGAAGCCCCCGAAGCAAGGAAACTCAAGGCCGTATTCGCCTTCATGCTGACCCGGTTGCGAAGAACCGTCTTGAGAGCCTCGATGTGGAACTGCCATCCACACAGCACCAGGATGCTCAGCACTATTAGGGCAAGCGAGCCGGCGAGGACGGCCCTCTGAAGGGGAACACGGAATCCTGGAAGATCGCTTGAAGCACTTGCGACGTTCATCAAACACTCGGCAGGAGGGGGAGAAATGGTGAGCCCGCTGGGGCTCGAACCCAGGACCAACGCCTTAAAAGGGCGATGCTCTACC
>CAXSDM010000148.1:0-3131 GCA_964235575.1 uncultured Acidobacteriaceae bacterium
AGCAGGCAGGCGTAGAAGAGGTCCGAGATAAGGTTATGGTCGTAGCCCATCGACAGGGCGATGCGCACGGCAAGCAAACAGGAACGGATTGCATGACCGGGCATCGCGCCCTCGGTAAGATCAAGCGCAAAGGAAAGCGCGACGAGAATTTCCTGCAGAGTGGGCGCTTTCTCTTCTTCTTTGTTGAAGTTTGCAGAGGTAATTAACACGAGAGTCCTTTCCTTGAAACAAATCCCTTTGTGCTGTTCCGGACCAAAAGCCTAGAACTTGAAACGCGAGGTGATAATGAGCGACTGAGTCCAGACCCGGACCTTGCTGTTGCTGTATTCGCCAGCCAGAACACTGCTTATTCCTACGGATTGGGTGGCAGGCAGCTGTACCTGGTAAGCGGCGTCACAGGTCCACCGCCCACGGCTCCAGCCAGAGCCCCCAGCTATCGTGTTTTGCATTATGGCCGCAGTCATGGGCAGGAGCGTGGAAGTGGGAACTGGGTCAGAGGCCCATGAATACCCAGCGCGTAGTTTTACGGACTCGCTCACGGGAGCCTCGAGTCCGGTGTGGAAGACACCCTGGTCATGCCAGTGAAGAGGAACGGCATCGCTAAAGCCGCTGCTTCCGACGACGCTATTAATGGTTGGATTGCTGCCCTGAGTGAGGTGGATAGGAAGCTGCTGGAAGGCCTGGCTCCAGGCGATCTCGTCTCCCTCAAAAGACAGCGCAAGGTGACGTCTTGTTTGCCAGGTAAGCCCGCCGGCGAAGGCCTGGGGAAGATTGTTCTGGACATGGACGCGGTAGGTAAACGTTGGATCGGAGGAGATGCCAAGTGCATTGAAGAGTGCGTATGCGGACCCACTGGCTTCTCCCGTCGTGCTCAGGGTTGTTCTGCTCTTCCAGGCGAAGCCGGCGCGTAGCGAATTTGTCGGCTGCCATTGAACTCCAGCGGCACCATTCCAGCCGTAACCGCGAGTGGTCAGGTCGAGCAGCACCTTGAGCCCGGCCAGGTGCGGCTCCTGTTGAAAGATGTAAGGGGCATGCAAGTCGTTCTGGTTGTAAACGATGCCAAGGGTTGCTCCCGCAGACCACTTGGGCCCAAAGGTGCGAGCCAGGCCAAGCGAGGACCGGATGGCGATGATCTGAGTTTCTTGCGCGCGATAGCCGTAGGTGACTCCGTCGAGTCCCGCGGGATCAAGGTAGTGCCAGTCGGCGCGCATCAGAATATCTGGCGTGACGGCGGCTGAAGCGCTCCACCGACTGTTACCGAGGGGAGTGGCGAAGGCGCCGTAGGGAAGTGCGCCCGCAACCCCGTGAAGTCCAGCAGACTGATTGGCGGAGTTCTGGAACGATCCCCCAGCGACCAAGCCGATAGCGCTAAGGTCGAGTTCACGGGCAGAGACACCGGCAAGACCAGCGGGGTTTCCCTGTATGGCATCCAGCGGGCTAAAGCGTTCCGTGACAACGGTTCCTCCGCGTGCCGTGGCTGCCGCACTGAGGCCGTTGCCGAGAGCCGCCGAGCCCTGCGCCAGCAGGTTGCCAGTCAGAGTCAGAAGAGAAACGGACCGAGCAAAGGTAGCCGCAATGCACCTGGCCGAGCCCGAGAAAGTGAAGAAACCAGACATACATCTATCATCGTCAGGTTTCGAAATTTCTTTAATACTCGAAAGTATTACTCAGAGTGTTATAGATCGATCTTTGGTCACTACAACCTTTCCTTCCCAGCACCGGCCAAGAGAATGGCATGCATCATCCTTTCCATCTCGCCGTTTCAGGCCTTGTGGTTTACGCTGCCTCGGTACTTTGGAATGGATGTTCGCGTCTCTGTGAATACGGCGTCATGCGCGACGGAGCAGGCAATCCCGGATCGGAAGCCGACATGAATATCGGCGTCGATGCCGTGCTCGCCACGCACCGCCTCCACGAAGGAGCGGACCGAATCCAACGTCGGGTCGCTGGCAGGTCCGGTCTCGACGCGCTCGCCCGGACCGCGATAGGGCATTTCACCCGCGGTGGAATAGGACGCCCCGGTGATGACGCCGCGCTCGACGATTGTCTTGCTCACCGGCTTGTCGGCCGTAGGCTGGTTGGAGCCCTTCTTCTCGTAGAAGAACATAGCGTCCTCAATGGTGATTTGCACGCTGCCTTCTGTGCCGTAGACCCAAAGCTGGTTGCCGGCTTTCGCGTTGTCGGTCAGCGAAGAAAACGTCAATCGCCGCCCGCCGGAGTACTGGAAGACGCTTTGTACGTTGTCGCCCACGGTGCGGCCGTCGTGGTAGAGGCAGATGCTGTTGGTGCCAAGCACGCTTTCAGGCTGTTCGCCAAAGATCCAGTTGGCAATGTCGATGTGGTGCGAACCGAGTTCGGTGCCTAGGCCGCCCGAGGTCTCGCGATACAGGCGCCAATTGATGAGGTGCTCCAGCTTCTTGTCCGGATCCGGCGAAGGAACGACGCGGCGCCAGTCGCCATTGCGGTTCCAGCAGGCTTCGACGTGGGTTGGCTTGCCGATATCGCCGCGCTGGATGCGCCGTACCGACTCCTTAACCCACGACGCGTATCGATACTCATGGCCAATCTGAAACAGAATGTTCGCGCGCAGAACTTCGTCGACGATCTTTTGGTTGTCCTCAGCGGTAAAGCCGAGCGCCTTCTCGCCGAGGATCGGGCGTCCGCTGCGAGCGGCGGCGATGACATGTTCGGCATGACAGCCGATGGGCGAGGCAATCAGCACAGCGTCCACGTCATGGCGCGCGAGCAGCTCCGTATGATTCGCGGTCGCGGGAACCTCGGCCCCCACCAGGCGGTTTACCTGCGCGTAACGCGGTGGATAGATGTCGCAGATGGCGCTGATCGAAACGCCGGGGATGCGCAGAAATTGCCGCATATCTTCCTGCCCGCGGCTGCCGGCTCCGATCACGCCCAGGCGAACCGGCTTGACCGCCGGAGCAGCCGCGCGCGCTAACGGCGTGGAGGCAATCGCAGTGAGCGAAGCAGCTTCAAGAAAATCACGACGGTTCATAGCAACTAACCTCTCTCTAAGCTTAATGCATGTGCTGTTTCGGTGCGTCTGGACTAGCTCCAGACGGCCCCAAGGTGCAATGCCGTTGGTCGATAGGCGCGTCCCAGCGAAAGACGAGGCA
>CAXSDM010000148.1:3231-6102 GCA_964235575.1 uncultured Acidobacteriaceae bacterium
CCTTTGCCGATGCCGCCAGGGTCAAGCTCTACGCCCGAAGCAGCGAAACGCACGGTGCGGTCTGCCGGGTTGAGTTCGACCTTCTGCCAGCCGGTGGCGGCGCGGATAGTCTCGAGTTCGGCGGCCGGGGGAACGTGGCCTTGATGACGGTAAAATCCCCAAACCTTCATCAGACGCCCGACGGTGAGGTCAAAGGCACCATCGCTCACTTCGCTCCAGTGCTGGGACTGCACGAGGAAGTCCATCATCTCTGCGTCAACGGTGACCGGGCCGGCGGCTGCGTTCCGGTTGATGCGTGAGAGTTCGCTCGAGTCGCGATAGTTCGAGAGCAACTGCTCGATGCGGTCGATCTCCTCGAAGACGTCGTTCGAGACTTCGGCTGCGCGGTCCGCCTTATCGCTGTAGAGATAGAGCGTAAACGTGGTGGCCATCGCTGGATGGGTGAAGGTGTAGAGGGTTGGGGTGCGGTGCCTGGGCTTCGCATCCGCTGGCAATGACCAGACTAGGATGATCGCGCTTAGTACAGTGAGCCATCGCCGTGCACGAACTCCCGACCTTTTACCGCTCGATCTCACGCTCTTTTGGATGCGGGACGAGGCAATCAATGGTACGAGTCGCTTGACGCTCCCTCAAGCGGCGCGGTCGGCAACCCCATCACCTTGGCCGACTATGGCAGCGGAGCCAAACCCAAATTCTGGGGCAGCGTTGTTCTTGGTAACACCAACTTCCATCCATCGGCAACGGAATCTATACCTATCCCATGCCGACGCCGGTCTACTCGGTCCTTGCCAATCACGCCTTCTTCAACTCCTCCAACGGCCAGTACGCAGGGATGTAGCAGGTGCATGGTCTTATGACGGCACCAACCTTTACATCAACTCCCCAAACGCAAATCCCATCACAGATGGCGAGGTACACCGCCGTCCAGCGTGACGATGTCATCTACAGCAACTACCAAAGTCACCTCGTCTTCACCAATCTTGTGACCGACGAAAGCGCGCGTCTGGATGACAATGGCGGCTACGGCTTCCGCATCATGCGCTCAACGGATGTGCAACTGAATGGATGCGAAGCGTATCGCGTCGGCAAGCACAACTTCGGGCGTAATCAACAGCACGCAGTTTGTCGGTTCGAACCCCTCCGGCACCAATACGGCCATCGCGCTCACCTCGGCACGGGAGAACTTTCAGTTCTACGCCAACGCTCTGCTCGCGCCGCAGCGGGTCTTCGCGCTTTCGGATGAGGGTCTTCGTCTGGGCACCACCATCAGCTAATTCCACCCGCTTGGCTCATTTCTTGACTTCGGCTAAGCGGTACGCGATGCTTAAGGGCTGACGCTCGTTTTGAGGTAGGCCGGTCTTATGGCCTTTCCGGACTTGCGTCAGCCGAGGTTCAGTGAACGCTTTAGCGATGTGGCTGCAGTTTTCGGGTGGGTCGAGCGTGCTCGGCAGCTTTGGCGGGCTGGCACTGCCGCTGGTATTCATCGCGGCGATGTATTTCCTTATGATCGCGCCTAACCAGAAGAAGCAGAAGGCGTGGCAGGAGATGCTGAATGCGCTCAAGTCGGGCGACCGGGTAACGACCTCCGGCGGCCTGCGCGGCGTGGTGCTGCAGGTGAAGGACGACGTGGTGGTCGTGCGGGTGGCTCCGGATAACCTCAAGATGGAGTTCGTGAAGAGTGCCATCGCCGCAGTGACGACCGAAGATACGGCGACAAAGGCCTGACGACACGTTAGACTTGAACGACACACGATCAGACCGTTCGCGGGCTTGAGGACACTCAAAGCCCAGGGTACGGGACAGGAAGAGAAACGGGCGCGGGCCGGGCGAGTCCAGGCAGAGCTCAACACGACAAATCATGGGCAAGAATCCTGCCACCAAATTAGCTATTATCGTCGCCGTCTTGTTGTTCTTCATCTACGGCATTCTCGGAATTCCGCACGCCACGGGCCGGGGCTTCGGCGACACGCTCAAGACGGCAATTGCGAAGAACATTCACCTGGGGCTCGACCTGCAGGGAGGCATTCACCTGGTGCTGCAGGTGCATGTGGAGGAGGCGGTGGTCTCGGCGACGGACCGCGATGTCCAGCGGCTGCAGACGGACCTGGCCGGCGCGGGCGTGACCGGGGCGACGGTGTCCAAGCCCGACCCAAAAGACCACCCAGAAGTCATCACGATCGCGGGAGTGACCGCGGCGCAGAACAGCCAGGTGCGCAGCCTGGTAAACGGGAACGCGTACGCCGGGTATGAGGTGGGGGGGCAGCCAGACGGCAGCCTGAAGCTGACCATGAAGCCTTCGGCGATCAAGGATCTCGAGACGCGGACGCTCAATACGTCGATCGAGACGATTCGCCAGCGCGTGGACTCGCTCGGCGTATCGGAGCCGACGATCCAGCAGTATGGGTTGGGCGAGAATCAGATTCTAGTCGAGCTGCCGGGGCTTGACGATCCGTCGCGCGTTGAGGATGCGATTCAGTCGACCTCCAAGCTGGCCGTGTACGCGGTCGCAGGCGGGCCGTATGAGAGTGAGCAGGCGGCGCAGACGGCGCTGCCGGGTGGCGTGCCGCCGGATCAGATGCTGGTGTACGGCAACGCGACGCCCAACACTCCGGACCAGGTCTGGCTGCTGAAGCGCGCGAGCGAGGTGGAAGGCACGGACTTCCGCGACGCGCAGGGCGGCACAGACATCAACGGGCGCCCGAACATCAAGTTCACCTTGACGACCGAGGCCGGCGACCGCTTCTATAAGTACACCTCGGCGCACTCTCGGCAGAGCGCGGAGCCGGGGCAGATGGCGATTGTGCTCGGCAACAAGGTGCGCGAGGTGGCGGGGATCGAGAGCGGCATCCGCGACCAGGGCGAGATTACCGG
>CAXSDM010000149.1:0-6060 GCA_964235575.1 uncultured Acidobacteriaceae bacterium
GAGGAGCCGGAGGTGCATGAGCAGCCGACGTCGGTGCAGGGAAGCGGGCCGGTGGCGGGGTTTGATCTGGTGCTCGAGCGCATTTGGAGCTGAAAACGGTTCAGCCGCCGCTCGGCAGTCTTCGCCAAAGCGCGTAGCCGAAGTGCTCGGGCGAGGCGGGGATGGCGACGCGATAGTGGGTGTGGATGTAGGAGCAGATGGGTTCGAGGATGGAGCCGGGATTCCTGACGGCGGCGCGGTAGGGGTACCAGAAGTACAGGGTGATGGTATGCCGCTCCCCTTCGGGGTCGGGGGTGCAGGAGTCTTCGTTTCCGGCGAGGATCAGGAGGGGACGCTCGGGATGATCGGCCAGTTCCGCGACTTTGCGCTGCACGGCTTGCGGGGTGAGGACGTTAACCAGGCCAAAGTAAAACCCTGCGTCGATCTCTCTGGTTTGCAAGGTTCCAAAGCGGCTGGGCGTGAAGCTGAAGGGCGCCTCGAAGATGGTTCCCGAGGGATAGCCGTAGAGGAGGGCAGGGGAGATGCCGTGCTGGTGATGCGCGAAGAAGCGCATTTCGGCGAGCTTGATTTTGGCTTTCTGTGGGCCGAAGAGCTTGGCGCTTTGTGCTTCGATGAAGCGGTCGAGCCGGCTGTCGGAGTGGTCTGGTTCGTTAGCGAAGATGGCCGGAAGGGCCGCCTTGGACCAGCCGATAGCTCGTCCGTACACGCTAAAGCGGGCATTTAGCAAGACAAAGAGGAAGCAGGCGGCGGACACAAAGACGCGGCCAAAGATGCGGAATTGGCCGACCAAAACGAACGCGGCGATCCAGCAGCCGAGCGGGTCGAGCAGGACGTGGATGAGGTCGCAGCGGCCGAGCGCACCGGCGATGGAGCCGGCGGAGACCAGGGTAAGCACAACCACCGCGTCGGGCCGGCGGAGACGAAACCGCTGCAGGCAGTACGAACTCACCAAGCCGAGTGTGGTGAGGAAAAGCAGGATGTGAGGTGCGGGCGGGATCGGGAAGTTGAAGCCTCCCGTGCGAAAGGCATTGAGGGTCGCGAATACCTGTAGTCGGGCAGCGACCCAGGTGACGGCGGCAAGTGCGGGCAGCAGAAGGATGAGGCTTAGCAAGGTTCGCGGCGCGCGGAGATCCAGAAATAGAAGCACGTAGAGGCACATGCCGCAGGCAAACGCGAGCGCGAACTCAGGGGAGATCGTAAGCAGCGCGGCATAGCAGGGAAGGATGAGGAGAATTCCGAGGGGTTTCGACCAGGGCGAGGCGGTGCGGCCCAGGAGGCGGTAGAGGCTGAGCGCGAGAAAAAGCGGTGTGACGAAGCGGAACAGGCTGTAGTTGGTTCCCGTGCAAAGCATTGCAGTAAAGGTGTAGGTGAAAAAGAAGAGGAAGGCAGCGCGGCGCAGGCGGAAGGCAACGTCGACCCACTGAAAGGTGCAGTAAAGCAGCACCACTCCCACCAGGTTGGTGAAGGTCCAGAAGAGGAAATAGGCTCCACTCGCGGGCAGGCGAAGGACGTGGGCAAGTAACGCCGGGCCGTAGAGCAGGAAGGCGCCGTACGCAAACTCGAAATCGACGCCGGGGGTGCGACCGGCCAGGACCAGCTTCAGGCGATCGATGAGATAGATCGATTCCTCGATGCCGTCGAGCTTACTCGCGGCAAGCACGAGCGCAGCACTGGCCAGGAGCGTCAACGCGAGCGCCCAGTACAGATACTTGCGCGGAAGGCGGTACTCCGGGCGGTCCGCCGCCTGCGGCCACGTCCAGTTGCGGGTGCACAGGGCGACGGCAGCGGCAAACGCCAGGATGAGGAACAGCGCCGCATGGTTGTTGAAGCCGAAGAGATAGGAGTCGGAAAAGCTGGGCGCAACCGGAAACCGGTACGGCAGCCAGAGCAGCAGGGCGAGGGTCACCGCGCAGACGGCGGGGAGCAACCATCTGGCCGGACGAGGAAGGCTTTGCATGGGAGAGGTTAGTGTAGGAGCCGTTTCCGGCAAGGTCAAACTTGACTTCCTCCTCGCGGGTCAGGATAATCGGAGAGTTCGCTTTCGCGAAGCCGTCGAACCACGCCCTGACCGTGCCGGTCATGAGGGGTGGGAGACAAGGATGAACACATGTCCCAAAAAGTATCGAAGAATCTGGCAGCAGCGCGTGCGCTCGTTGAGCCTCGTCCGTATTTGTTGACTGACGCGGTTCCGCTGCTCAAGAAGGCCAAGTACGCAAAGTTTGATGAGACCGTGGATATTACGCTGCGGCTGGGTGTCGACCCGCGCCATGCCGACCAGATGGTGCGCGGTACGGTCGTTCTGCCGCATGGATTGGGCAAATCGAAGACGGTCGCGGTGATTGCGTCGGGCGACAAGATCAAGGATGCCGAGGCTGCGGGCGCTGAGTTTTTTGGCGGCGAAGAGCTTGTTGAGAAGATCCAGAAAGAAGGTTGGACGGCCTTCGATGCACTGATCGCGACTCCGGACATGATGCGGTCGGTCGGCCGCCTGGGCAAGGTGCTCGGACCGAAGGGCTTAATGCCGAATCCGAAGACGGGTACGGTGACGAGCGATGTGGCGGCGGCGATTCGCGAGATCAAGGCCGGTAAGGTCGAGTTTCGCACGGATAAGACGGCACTCGTTCATGTTCCGGTGGGCAAGCTGTCGTTCGATCCGCAGAAGCTGATCGATAACGCGATGACCGTGATCACGAGCGTGGTGAAGGCCAAGCCTTCTGCGGCCAAGGGCAAGTACATTAAGGGGATTACGATCTCTTCGACCATGGGCCCGGGTGTGCAGTTAGATAGCTCGGTCTCGGACCTGGCAGGCAAGTCCTAGGCGCTGCGTGCGCTTCATTGAAAGTTTTAGAAGCCAGGCGCACTGCGCCGGCAGTTAGGGCAAGGGTTTTGTTATGGCATTGAGCAGGGCAGCAAAGGCAGTCAAGGTTCAGGTTTTGACCAAGGAGTTGGAGTCGTCGACCTCCGCCATTATCGGGACGTTTACCGGGTTGACCGCGTCGAAGGACTTCGACCTGCGCAAGACGGTGCGCGCGGCGGGCGGCAGCTATCACGTGGTCAAGAACAAGCTGGCGGCGAAGGCCAGCCAGGGTTCGAAGATCGAAGCGGCGCTGCAGGGGCTGAAGGGCGTTTCCGCCGTGGCATATACCTCGGGCGATCCAGTGCAGCTGGCGAAGGCGCTCTCGGACTGGGTGAAGGACAATGCGGAGTTCACCTTCAAGCTGGGCATCGTCGATGGCAAGGTGATCGATGTCGCCGAGATTGGCGCGCTCGCGACCATGCCGGGCAAGGAAGAGCTGTTCTCGAAGCTGCTGTTCCTGATCCAGTCGCCGGCGCAGCGTTTGGCGACCGTGATGAATGCGACCGGACGCGATCTGGCCGTGGTTATCAACCAAGCAGTCGAGAAAGAGAAGTTTGTGAGCAAGCCGGGAGCTGTCGCGGTGCCCGAAGTCGAGGCAAGCGCACCGGCGGCTGAGTCGGAGGTAGCGACCGCACATGCTGAAGAGTCCTCTGCGGCGGAGCAGGCGAGCGGTGCTGCGCAGCCAGAGAATGGGACTGCGTCGCAGGCCGGAGAAGCAGCGTCGACTGAGCCTGTTGAGGGTTAAACGAGGATTCGCTCCGGGCCGGGAGGTGCGCTTGTCTGGGCGCATCGGAAACCTTCGGGCCGTGAGGGCAGCCGGGATCGATCGGTAGAACGATCCTCGGAAACGTCGGAGCAGTACAAGATTTCGGAGTCAACGGGAGAAGAAGATGGCGGATATACAGCAGTTGGAAGATCAGATCGTGAGCTTGAGCCTGCTTGAGGCATCGGCTTTGGTGAAGAAGCTTGAGGAGCGTCTGGGCGTTTCGGCGGCGGCAGCGGTTGCGGCCCCGGCGGCGGGCGGCGGCGGTGCGGCGGCAGCGGCGCCGGTTGAAGAGAAGACCGAGTTCTCGGTCATCCTCAAGGATGCCGGTGCGAACAAGATTGCGACCATCAAGGCGGTGCGCGAAGTGACGGCGCTTGGCTTGAAGGAAGCTAAGGACCTGGTTGACGGCGCGCCGAAGCCGCTCAAGGAAGGCGTGTCGAAGGACGAAGCGGCCGCAATTGCCAAGAAGTTCGAGGGTGTTGCCACGGTCGAGATCAAGTAACCCCCAAAAGTTGCACGGAACGGCAGAACGCGGTATCCTCAGAATGTACGGATACCGCTTCTGCCTTTTCTGTGGGATTGCGGATTCTGAACTGGAAGGGCTGAGGTCTTTTCGAGCGAGTACGAGCGGGTTTCGGGTTTTCTCCGGTCCATCCTGCGATAGCAGGCTAAGGGGCCGGCCATGTTACCGGTCAAGCGGCGGGCGGGTAGCGTGAAACAGGTAGACGGCAGCAATCTTCGGGGCTAGGCGAGCCTCGAAGGGTGGCGGGCATTTCTCATAATACACACGACATTGGTGTAAATCTGGCTTTCTGCGCTCCCGGGAGTTTCCTTACCCGTGAGCGTTTTCGTCGTCTCCCCCAGGAGTAGCTGTGAGGCGGTTTGCGCGTTCGGGTCAGGCCGGCGCAGAGGGCGTGCGGGGTCCTTCTCGCAGCGTGAGTGGGAAGAAGTTCGGATGAAGCCCGGAGCGACTGCGTAACGTCCGGGGCAGGTGCAGGGTCGAGCGCGATCTCAGAATGCTTCGAGATCCCTGACGTAAATCGGTAGAGATTTGAGCCGGACCGCAAGGGACCGGATATGGACGCGCAGGGTTAACCGCACGCGAGGGCGGTTGAGTCGATCGGAAGCGCGGGATGGAGCGCATCTTGAGCTCCTTGGAGCCTCGCCGCAGTGAGCTTTTTAGAGGAGAGAGCATGTCTGAACAGAACCATCACGGGAACCAGTCCAGCGAAACGCGTCCGCTTCGCAGCCGTCTCGATTTCTCAAAGATTCCTACCGCGATTCAGATTCCGAATTTGATTGAAGTGCAGCGTCGCAGCTATGAGCGCTTTCTGCAAATGGACAAGTTGCCCCAGGAGCGCGAGGACAACGGTCTACAGTCGGTGTTTACCTCGGTGTTCCCGATCACTGACTTTCGTAACGTCTCGGAGCTTGAGTTCGTTGATTTCTCGATCGGCAACTGGGAGTGCAAGTGTGGCTATTTGAAGGGGCTGAACCACCTGCGCACAGCCTGCTCGACCTGCGGCCACATGGTCATCACCGATCCTTTTCATCCGGGCGATGTGCTGTGTAACTTTTGTGGAACCTACAACAAGAACACGCCGGACTTCTGCACCAAGTGCGGCGACCCGGTGGGTTTGCAGCTGAAGTACGACCAGGCTGAGTGCGAAGAGCGCGGCATGACCTACTCGGCTCCGCTCAAGGTCACGATTCGCCTGAAGATCTACGACAAGGATGCCGAGACCGGCGTCAAAAGCTTGCGCGATATGAAGGAGCAGGAGGTCTTCTTTGGCGACATTCCGCTGATGAGCCAGAACGGAACCTTCATCGTCAACGGGACCGAGCGCGTTATCGTGTCGCAGCTGCATCGTTCGCCCGGCGTTTTCTTTGAGACGGCGAACAATCGCACGTACTTCCTGGGCAAGATTATTCCGTACCGCGGCAGCTGGGTTGAATTTGAGTACGACCAGAAGAACACGCTTTACGTCCGCATCGATCGCAAGCGTAAGTTCCTAGGCACCATCTTCCTGCGGGCGCTCGGCCTGCGCACCGACGAGGAGATCCTCAAGACTTTCTACACCATTGATACGATCAACGTTGCCGACGGCAAGCTGAGCTGGAAGGTGCAGGAAGAGGGCAAGCTGACCAATCTGCTGGGCACGCGTCCCTCGGCTCCGGCGAAGAATGGCGCGGAAGAGATTGGCGTTGCCGGCAAGAAGATTGGCCCGAGCGTGATGAAGGCTCTGCGCGCGGCCAAGACTGCCTCGGTGGATGTTGAGACCAGTGAGTTTGACGGGGCTATGACCGCGTCGGACGTGGTCGATATGGCAACTGGCGAGCTGATGTACGAGGCCAACGTCGAGCTGACTGCCGACAAGCTGCACAAGATCATCCAGTCCGGCGTCACCAGCTTCGAGGTCTTCTTCCCGGAGCGCGA
>CAXSDM010000150.1:0-4077 GCA_964235575.1 uncultured Acidobacteriaceae bacterium
TCTACCGCATCTGGAAGCAGCGCCGCTTCCTGCTGAGCGTCCGCGAACTGCGCCTGGAGCCCGCCGAGCTCCTCGACATGATCGAAACCGCCGACCGGCAGGGCAACATTCCGCCTTACATCGTCGATCTCCGCCACCCGCTCGACTACCTGCCCGATCCACGCGTCCTGCCCCACACGGTCCGCGTCAGCCCCTCCGAGCTCACCGCCCACCAGACCCTGATCCCCCGCGACCGCGACATCATCCTCTACTGCACCTGCCCGTCCGAGGAAACCAGCGCCAAAGTCGCCCTGCAGCTCCACAGCCTCGGCATCAATCGTGTGCGCCCTCTGCGCGGAGGCTTCGAGGGCTGGCGCGATGCCGGCTACCCGCTGGTCGACTACGTGCCCTCCCAGGCCGACGCCATCCTCACCGACCCTGTTCCAACCCCCGCCTGACCGGTACCCGGTCCAGTAGCACTGTTCCGAGCAGCTGAAATGCCAATGATCCCGAAATTTGTGGCACGTCAATCCTACTTTCGTGTTAATTTTTCAATATCCCAGAGATTCACGAAGTCCTGCAACGTAGTCCTTCAATATCTGCTGCCTTTTTCCTGTCCCGCTTTCGGGGTAGCTGCTTGCGCACAAATACATAACAATTCTGTTCGGAGATTCGATGAAAGCTGTTTCCCGCTTTGCCCTATTTACGGCCGCGGCCATGTCCTTCTGCCCTGCCTTTGCCTCCACGCTCACCTTTTCCGGCCAGCCGGCGTCTGGTTTCCCCACCTTCGTCTCCGCCAAGCAATCTGGATTCACGGTTGTTCCCATTGCTGGTGCTTTCACGGTCGGCGACAGCTTCGGCGATCCGGCTCCCGATCTCTATGTCTTCGAAGGCTTCGGGACGCTCAGCGTGAGCAGGACGGCGGGCGGCAGCTTCACCTTCTCCGACATGGATTTCAGCAACTATCTAACGAGCGGAAACGGAACCTATACCATCGCGGGTCTCGCAGCAGGCGCAACCCTGTTCAGTTCAGTTGGAAGTGTCACGAGCTCCAGCTTTTACGATGTCAATCCCGGGGATTCCGCCTACGTGATCGACACGCTGACGGTCACTCTGACCAACTTCAACGGCGAATCGGACCTCGACAACATCACCGTCAATGCGGTTACCTCCGTCACGCCCGAGCCTTCAAGCCTCCTTCTCCTCGCCACTGGTCTCAGTGGCTGCGCAGCGGCTGCCCGCCGGCGGCTCCGACGCGTAGGCTAGCTTCACCGCGTCAAGCCTCGCTCCCTCGCACCCGTTACCATAAGGATAACGAGGGAGCAGCCCATTGGCTTACAAGGATTTACGCGACTGGATTGCTCGCCTGGACCGCGCCGGCGAGCTGACCACCATGACTCAACCCGTCTCGCCCTACCTCGAGATGGCCGAGATCGCCGACCGCGCTGCCAAGCTGCCCGCCTCTGCAAAACGCGGCCCCGGCGGTCCCGCGCTGCTGTTTGAGAACGTCTTAGGCTATCCCGGAGCCCGCGTCCTGATGAACCAGTTCGGCTCCGAGCGCCGCATGAAGCTCGCTCTTGAATCCGACTCGCTAGACGAGATCGCCGACCGCATCCGCACCCTGCTCCACCCGGCCACGCCCGTCAGCCTCATGGACAAGTTGAAGCTCCTGCCCACCCTCGCCGAGGTCGGCAGCTTCTTCCCCAAGGTCATCGACCGCGCCGACGCCCCCTGCAAAGAGGTCATCCTGAAAGGCGATGCCATCGACCTCCGCAAGCTGCCCGTCCTTACCACGTGGCCGCAGGATGGCGGCCCCTTCATCACTCTCCCCTGCGTCATCACCAAGGACCGAAAATCCGGCAAGCGCAACGTCGGCATGTACCGCATGCAGGTCTACGACCGCAACACCACCGGCATGCACTGGCAGCGCCAGAAGAACGCCGCCGAGCAGCTCCGCGACCGCCTCCGCACCACCACCGCCGACACCGCGGCCGCCGTCGACCTCATGGCCCTCACCGCTGGAGGCACCGCGCCCGCCGCCTCCCTCCAGTCGCTCTCGACCCAAACCCTCACCGCCATCCGTGGCGACCGCATGGAGGTCGCCGTCGCCATCGGTACCGACCCCGCCACCACCTTCTCCGCCATCGTTCCCGCTCCGCCCGAGATCGAGGAGTACCTCATCGCCGGCTTCCTCCGCCGCAAACCCGTAGAGCTGGTCCGCGGCGAGACCGTCTCGCTCGAAGTCCCCGCCCACGCCGAGTACATCCTAGAAGGTTTCGTCAACCTGGCCGAGCTCCGCACCGAAGGCCCCTTCGGCGACCACACCGGCTTCTACACCATGCAGGACGACTACCCCGTCTTCCACCTCACCGCCATCACCCACCGCAAAAAGCCCATCTATGCCGCCACCGTCGTCGGCAAGCCGCCGATGGAAGACGCCTGGATGGGCAAGGCCGTAGAGCGCATCTTTTTACCCCTCATGCAACTCACCCTTCCCGAGATCGTCGACGTCAACCTGCCCTCTGCCGGCGTCTTCCACAACCTCATGATCCTGTCGATCCGCAAGTCCTACCCCGGCCACGCGCGCAAGGTCATGAACGGCATCTGGGCGCTCGGCCAGGCCATGTTCACCAAGTGCATCATCGTCGTCGACGAGGACTGCAACGTGCAGGACCTCAACGAAGTCACCCTCCGCACCGCCAACAACATCGACCCCGAGCGCGACATCCAGTTCACCCTCGGCCCGGTCGACTCGCTCGACCACGCCAGCCGCCTGCCCAACTTCGGCTCGAAAATGGGTATCGACGCCACTCGCAAGTGGCCCGCCGAAGGCTTCGTCCGGCAATGGCCGCCGATGCTCGCCATGCCCAAAGAAGTCAAAACCAAGGTAGACACCATGTGGAAGAAGCTCGGCATCGAGTAGATCTTCTGGCTTCCGCATCCGGGTTGCTTCATACTTGAATCATGAGAGTGACGGAGCGCGGACAAATCACGATTCCCAAGGCTCTTCGGGCGAAGTATGGCATCACGTCGGAAACGGAGCTCATCGTGTCCGATGAAAATGGCGTGATCACCGTTACGCCGCAAGCCGATCTTTCGGGATTCGATGCTGCGCTCAAGAAGTGGCGTGGGAAAGGTGCAGGACGGCTCAAGGAGTTAGGCTTCAATTCCAGTGATGAACTCATCGAAGCGCTACGAGGCCGGTAGGCTAGATGTTGACCGCGCTTGACTCGAACGTGCTGATCGACATTTGGAACGGATCGGAAAGGTTGTCAAACGCGGCAGGTGCGTCGCTCCGTACCGCTCAGTCGCAAGGCATCGTTCTTATCTCCGACGTAGCTTATGCGGAAGTCTGTACGATCTTTAATCAGCAATCTGAGTGTGACAGCTTCTTGAATGACCTTCGGATTCGGGTGGAAAGCCTTACGCCAGCCACCAGCTTTCTCGCTTCAAGATATTGGCTCAGCTATCTCCGTAGTGGCGGCAAGCGTATTCGCATCCTGCCCGACTTCCTAATTGCCGCGCACGCCACCAACCAGGCTGACGGGTTGATCACCCGTGATTGAGGCTTCTACCGCGAGCATTTCCCCAGGCTGAAGGTCATCGACCCCACCAGGCCCTGATCCTCAGGCCGCCGCCTGCTGAAGGCTTGCGTACACTGAAGCTCACCGTGAAGAAGCAAAACCCAGACCAGCGCCACCCCCATACCCAAACCCCCGACCAACTTCGCGCCGTCGGGGCAGGGAAGCGCACCGCCTGTCCGCGCGACACCCTCGCGAAGTGGAACCCCTCCCTGCGCCAGCGCCTGCCCGAAGAGCTGCTCGCCGAATCGGTCCAGGGCCGCCTGCCCAAACTCATCGCCCTCAAGAACCAGCGCATGGCCGCCTCGCCCTTCGGCTTCTTTCGCGGTGCCGTCCCGGTCATGGCGTACGATCTCTCGCTCGTTCCCCACACCGGCATCCTCACCCAGCTCTGCGGCGACGCCCACGTCCAGAACCTCGGCTCCTTCGCCGGTCTCGACGGCCGCCTCATCTTCGACATCAACGACTTTGACGAGACCATCCAGGGACCCTTCGACTGGGACGTCCGGCGCATGGC
>CAXSDM010000150.1:4177-5958 GCA_964235575.1 uncultured Acidobacteriaceae bacterium
CACGCCCGTGCCGGCGACGCCCGCCTGATCTCCGGCTACATCGGCACCAGCAACCGCTTCCAGCAAGCCATCGTCCATTTCGCCGAAGCCTACGCCGAGCAGACCAACGCCGATTGGAAACAGTGGTGCGCACACCTCAAGCCCATCGGCTCCTCGTCCGCACCGAAGTAAAATGGAACCATGACGCTCCAGTCACCGTAGTGTCTGCATCCGTTGTCGCCTGCTCTTTTATTGCCATCCCGTAGGGATCTGCTTCTGCCTTTGTCGTTGTTTGCCTTCCCAATCACGCCCTCAGCGCCCATCCAGGAAAGGGTTTAAACCATGGCCACCTCCGCAGCCTCCTTCGCCCCTGACCTCCCCGGCGGCTCCCGGCGCGCCGCCACGGTCCCCTGGACCATCTGGGCCGGCGTTCTCGCCGTCACCTCCTCTTCGATCGGCGGCTCATGGGACGTCGCCTGGCATCGCTCCATCGGCCGCGACGCCTTCCTCACCGCCCCGCACCTCGCCATCTACGCCTGCGGGGTCATCGCCGCCATCGTCTGTGGCTACTTGATCCTCTACACCACCTTCGGCCGCTCGCAGCAGCTCAAGCGCGAGTCGGTCTCCGTCCTCGGCTTCCGCGCCCCGCTCGGCGCCTTCCTTGCGGCCTGGGGAGGCATCGCCATGCTCACCTCCGCCCCCTTTGATAACTGGTGGCACAACGCCTACGGCCTCGACGTCAAGATCATCTCCCCGCCCCACACTCTGCTCATCCTCGGCATTCGCGGCGTCTCGGTCGGCGTGCAATTCCTCATCCTAGCCGCCATGAACCGCGCCGCCCAGCAAACCCGTCCCGGCGACGCAGCCCTCCACCGCACCCTGCAATCCCTCTTCCTCTACATGGGCGGCCTTATGATCGTCGGCCAGATGTTCTTCCTCCAGGAAGAGACTTGGGACGTACTCCTGCATCGCGCCAGCGCGTACACCGCCATGGCCATCGGCCTTCCCGTCGCTTTCGCCGTGCTCTCCCGCGCCTCCGGCAGCCGCTGGGCCTGCACTCTTACGGCGGGTACCTACACCCTCTTCTCCATCGCCGAAATCCTCATCTTCCCCCTCGTCTCCGCCTCGCCCAAGCTCGGCCCGGTCTACTTTCCCGTCACCCACCTCGTCCCCGCCAAGTTCCCCGTCCTGATCCTCCTTCCCGCCCTCGCGCTCGACCTGCTCTGGCAGCGCACCCGCGGCTGGAAGACCTGGCAGATCGCCGCCGCCTCCGGCATTCTCTTCACCGCCGTCCTCTTCCTCGTCGAGTGGCCCTTCGCCAGCTTCCTCATGTCCAAGGCCAGCCAGAACCGCTTCTTCGGCACTATCTACTTCGACTACAACTCACGCCCCACCGGCTGGGATCGGCTGCGCATCTTCGTTGAACCCGACTCCGGCCAGTATCTTGCCCTCGGACTCGTCCGCGCAGCTATCTACGGTGCCATCGGCACAGGCCTGGGCTGGCTCTTTGGCGACTGGATGAAAAAGGTGCAGCGGTGAAGCGTCTCGCTCTCCTCGTCACGCTCCTTCTACTCGCCCCCTTCGCCCACGCCCACCTCGGCGCGAAGGACGTCTTTGAAACCGTACACGCCGGCCCTTACACCCTCTACGTCACGGTCCGCCCACCCAACGTCATTCCCGGAGTCGCCACGGTGGAAGTCCGCAGTTCCGGCGCGGCCATCTCCGCGCTCACCATCACGCCGCTCCCCGTCACCGGCGAGGCCTCCAAACATCCTCCCGCCGCCGACCCCATGCGCGCCTCC
>CAXSDM010000151.1:0-5713 GCA_964235575.1 uncultured Acidobacteriaceae bacterium
TCTGTAGGCTACTACCGACGAGCGAAGAAGGGGCGTGAAAATTGCCGGGAAAAGTTTTGATTGTGGAAGATGAGGTGCATGCCCGGACTGGATTGACCGAGCTGGTCGCGTCCTGGGGGTATGAGGCGGAGGGTGCGTCGGACGGGGCCGAGGGTTTGGAGCGGGTCAACGACTGGGCTCCGGCCATCGTAGTGACGGATCTGAAGATGCCGCGGATGGATGGGATGGAGCTGCTGCGGCGCGTGGCGGAGCTGCCGGACCGGCCGTGCGTGGTAATGCTGACGGCGCAGGGTTCGATTGAGAGCGCGGTGGAGGCAATGCGCTCGGGCGCGTGGGATTATTTGCCGAAGCCGGTCGACCCTTCGCGGCTGAAGGGGATTCTGCAGAGCGCGAGCCGGCAAAGAGCGGCCGAAAGTGACGCTGCGATGACGGCCAAGCCGCGGAAGACGGCGGGCGCGTTGGGGGAGCTGGTGGGCTCGACGCCGCAGATGCGCGCGGTGTTCGACCTGGTGGAGCGGGTGGCTTCCTCGAACGTGAGCGTGCTGGTGACGGGCGAGAGCGGGACGGGCAAGGAGCTGGTGGCGCGAGCGTTGCACGATCTTTCGTCGCGGCGCAATAAGCCTTTTGTGGCAGTGAATTGTGCGGCCATTCCGGAGACACTGATTGAGAGCGAGATCTTCGGGCACGAGAAGGGTGCGTTCACGGGTGCGCAGGAGCGCCGCGCCGGGTGCTTCGAGCTGGCCGAGGAGGGAACGCTGCTGCTCGACGAGATCGGCGAGATGCCAGCGGCGACGCAGGTCAAGCTGCTGCGTGTGCTTGAGGACCGGAAGCTGCGCCGTCTGGGGTCGAAGATGGAGACGCCGGTGGATGTGCGGGTGATTGCAGCGACGAATAAGGATCCGTTGAAGGCGGTGGCCGCGGGAGAGCTGCGGGGCGATCTTTACTATCGGCTGAATGTGTTTAACATCCTGATGCCTCCGCTGCGCTCGCATGTGGCGGACATTCGGCCGATGGCGCAAAAGATGATCGCGGACATGAATGAGAAGCACGGCTGTAAGGTGACGGGGATCAGCGAGGGCCTGGCAGTGCGGCTGGAGTCGTACAAATGGCCGGGCAACGCGCGCGAGCTGCGCAACACGATCGAGCGGGCGGTGGTGCTGGCGCGGGAGGGTGTGCTGGGGACCGAACATCTGCCGCCGGGCTTTGGCGAAACCGTGGTCGAGACGCTGCCGGCGGCGCGGACCAGCGACACGGCCGTGCATGTCGAGGTGGGAACGACCGTAGATCAGGCGGAGCGTCAGCTCATTCTCAAAACTCTGAGTTCGACCTTAAACAATAAGACCCGGGCGGCGGAGATTCTTGGAATTAGTACCAAAACGCTACACAACAAGCTGAAGGAGTACGCAGTAGCCGATAACGATTAAGAGGACAGCAGGATTGCAGCGAGGAACGGGAGTCCGCGGATGCGGCTGAAGACGAAACTGGTGTTAGCTGCGACGGGAGTGACGCTTGCCATTGTGGTGGTGCTGTCGGTCGTGTTTCTGGGCGAGCTGCTGAGCCAGCGCATCGTTCAGACGGACGCGAGCACCGACGTGATGGCGCGCCAGGTCTTGATGATGACGCAGCAGGCAGTTCAGGTGCAACTGCGGGCGCAGCCTCCAACGGACAGCTCGGAGGAGGCTCTGCACGCCGCAGTGATTAACGCCCTGCGCAGTCATCCGCCACTGATCGATACGATGCAGTCGTTCGTGATGTATAGCTCGTCGGTGCAGGATGTGAGCGTGACGGACGCACATGGAAAGACGCTGGTGACGACGGACCCGGAAGAGTTGAACCAGCAGGCACCGTCGCGGATGGCCTTTGATCAACTGGAGAATGCGAGCGTGGGCTACCAGGTGTACGTGGTGCTGGGCAAGGCCATGGTGCTGGATGTGACGGCGCCGCTTAATCGCAATGGCAAGCCGTTTCTGATTGTGCACGTGGGCGTGCGGTCGACGTTTCTGAAGAACAGCTACTTGCCGCGGCTGAAGGACGGGCTTCTGCTGGCAGCGTTGTGCGCGCTTATCTCAATGATGGCCGCGGGTTTGCTGGCCAATGTGGCTTCGCTTCCGATCGAGGAGATTCGGATGCGCCTGGAGCGGCTGACAGCGGGCTCGTCGATGGAGCCGCTATCGACGCTGGGGATGAGGGACGGCAATGATCGCAAGAGCGATGCCGTGGTGCGCGTCACGGACACGATCGACCGTCTGGGCCGGCAAATCCGGACGACGGAGGCGGTGTACACCGATCTGCAGGCGAACCTGAACCAGATGCTTGACACACTGCGCGACGGGGTGGTGCTGTTTACGGCGGAGGGCCGCGCGGTGATGGTGTCGGATGCGGTGGCGCATTTCTCGCAGCTGGAAGGTAAGCCGCTGATTGGATTGCAGCTAAAGGAGATCTTTCCAACCGACACCGCGCTCGGAAGGGCGATGCGGCTGGCGTTTGAGCGAGAGCAGACGGGGACGGCGGAGACGGTACGGATGGAGGACGGGCGCGAGGTGGAGTTTTCGCTCGATCGGATCGACGACGGGCAGGGGCGTGGGCGCAAGATGGGAACGCTGCTGACGCTGCGTGACAAGGGCTCGGCGGCGCGGCTGGAGCAGGAGTTGGAAGTCTCGCGGCGGCTGGCGGCGGTGGGCCGGCTGACGGCGGGCGTAGGCCACGAGGTGAAAAACCCGATCAACGCGATGGTCGTGCACCTGGAGCTGTTGAAGGCCAAGCTGGAGACGGCGGGCGAGGGCCGCAGCTTTTTGGCCGGAGCGCAGCGGCATGTGCAAATTCTGGCCGGGGAGATGGAACGCCTGGACCATGTGGTGCAGACGCTGGCGGACTTTACGCGCCCCATGGACTTGAAGCTGGAAGAGGTGGATCTGGCGCAGATCGTGCAAGCGGTGGTGGAGCTGACCGGGGCGGAGATGCATGAACATGGCGTGGAGCTGAAGACGCGCACCGAAGTTGTGACTGTGCGGGCCGACAGCGAGATGCTGCGGCAGGCGCTGCTGAACCTGGTGCTGAACGGCATGCAGGCGATGGAAGCCGCCGGGGGCGTGTTGCGAGTGCAGGTGCGTCGGGTGGGCGATGCTGCGGTGATCGAGGTCGCGGACGAGGGCCAGGGGATCGCTCCGGAGCTGATGCCGAAGATCTTCGACCTTTATTTCACGACCAAGCCGAAGGGAAGCGGGATCGGATTGGCGATGACGTATCGAATTGTGCAGATGCATGGGGGCGCGATGGAGGTGCGCTCGGAGGCGGGGCAGGGTGCGGTGTTCACGATCCGGCTGCCTGCGTTGGCGATGGTTGAGGGCCGGCAGCCGGGGCGCGTGCCAGCGGGAAGGAGCGCATGACGGACCTCCTTCGATGTTGGCGCAAGGGGATCGAGACAGCCGCCCTGAGTCTGCTGCTGCTGGGTGCGGCGGGCTGCCGTCACAAACCCGCGCCGGCAGCTATCCCCGTGGCGCCGCCGTTGCCGGTGCCGCTTGAGCCGGTGCCGGAGCCGAAGAATCCTCCCTTGGTGGCGTCCGTACCCACGCAGCCCATTCCGCTGCCGCGAGTGACGGTGCCACCGCCAAAGAAGCCGAAAAAGGTGAAAAAGCCTACGCCCCCGGTGCAGGTGGCGACGGCGAACGTGCCCGTAACCCCGGCAGCCACGGCTCCCGATCCGACCAGCGTGATTGGTGCGCTGACTCCCGGCGGAGAGCAGGTGCCGGAGTTGCATCAGCGCGCGGTGGAGCTGATCGCGGCCAACGACAAACGGCTGTCCGGGCTTTCGGCGGAATCTAAGGAGAAGCAGAAAGAGCAATTGATCCGGGTGCAGAACTTCCAGAAGCAGGCGCAGACGGCGCTGGCCGCCGGCGATGCGGATGGAGCGTACACGCTGGCGACCAAGGCGAAGGTGCTGCTGGACGACCTGCAGAAGTAGAGGATCTCTCCTGTCACGACGGCTTGTTTGGCCGGTTCTTTTGAGATCCTGAACCTGCAACCGCATTGCGTTTTCAAGTCCAAGCAGAGCGTCGCGATCGAGCTTCGGTCGATTGTGTGGCCACAATATCGCGGCGAGGAGATTTGCCGAAGGTGCGGGTGTATTCGCGGTTGAACTGCGAGGCGCTCTCGTATCCCACCTGGAAGGCGGCTGTCTCCACGCTGGCGTTGCTGGCCAGTAGAAGGCGCCGGGCCTCCAGCAGACGCAGCTGTTTCTGATATTGCAGGGGTGTCATGGACGTGATGGACTTGAACTGCCGGTGAAAGGTGGCGGGGCTCATGCGCGCGGTGACGGCCAGATCGTCAATGCGGATGGGCTCCGTAAACCGGCCGCGCAGATAGTGGATGGCCTCGAAGACCCGCCGCTCTTGGCCATGCGTTAGGGTCGTGTGGACGATCTGGTCGCCGCCGGGCCCGGTGAGCAGCCAGTAGCAGATCTCGCGTAGGATGCCGGGGTAGAGGGCGGAGATGGCCTCCGGGGTTCCGAGAAGACGAACGGCGCGCAGAGCACAGTCCGCGAGCGGTCTGGTCAATTGAATGACAAAGGCGCCGCGCGCTCTTTCCCCGGCGGGGGGCCTCAGGTGTATGCCGAGTTCTTCCATCACGTCCTGCAGGATGACGCGATCGAACTCGATGACAAGTCCCAGAAACGGCTCGGTTGGGCTGGCGGCTGAAACGGTGCCGCGCGACGGCATCTCGACGCTGACGACCAGTGCCTGACCTGCGCGGTAAACGAAGCGTTTTTCGCCAAAGGCTGCCCACTTCGCGCCCTGAACCGTAATGCAGAGCGCCGGCTTAAAGATGCGATGGGACGGCTGCTTGGCATGTTCTGAGCGGAGGATTGTAAAACCTTCGATTGCTGTTACGAACGGATTGGATCCCGCCTGAGCAGTGGTGTACCGGTGGATGGCTCGCGTCAACTCTTGCAGGCGATCCGGCTTTTTGTCGTGTTGAAGGGGCATACCAGGTGTAGTGTACGTGACAGGAATAGGCATGAAATTGAAAAGTTTCGGTCTTTTCTGGTGTCTCGGATAGCCCTAGTCTGAGTAAAGGAACAAGGAGGAAACATGCCCGAGCAAGACGCACAACACTTCACCGGCAAGATCGCCATTGTGACTGGAGGAAGCCGCGGAATAGGCCGCAGTACAGTCGTGAGCCTCGCAAAACGGGGAGTTCACTCGATCTTCACTTACCATAAAAATCGCGCGGAAGCCGATGCGGTTGTCGCGGCCGTAAGCGATGCCGGCGCGCAGGCCGTGGCCCTGCAGCTCGACTGCGGCGATGTTCGCGCATTCGATACGTTTGTGCAGAGTGTGGAGTTATCACTCAAGGGCCTGGAAGTGACGCGGTTCGACTTTCTGGTCAACAATGCGGGCAACAATCATCGCAACATGGCTTTCGAGAAGACGACCGAGGAAGAACTCGACAGCTTGTATAACGTTCACTTCAAGGGTGTGTTTCTGCTGAGCCAGAAGCTTCTTCCACTCATCCACGATGGTGGGCGCATCGTGAATATTTCCACAGGTCGAACGCGCATCATCGGGCCTGGAGGTGCGGCGTACGGTTCAATGAAGGGAGCGATTGAGGTGCTGACGAAGTACATGGCAAAGGAGCTTGGCCCGCGCAGGATTGCCGTCAACGTGGTCGCTCCGGGCGCGGTGGCCACCGACTTCAGCGGCGGCATCGTTCGCGA
>CAXSDM010000152.1:0-5664 GCA_964235575.1 uncultured Acidobacteriaceae bacterium
CACGACGGCTTCAAGATCCGCATGTTCTCCCTCCTGCTCGGCCGCATGGTCAGCTTCCCCGAGGGCGCCGGCACCAACGAGTCCGCCGCCTGGACCCCCAACGGCCGCGAGATCGCCTTCTCCGCCGCCCCCAACGGCGACTCTGACATCTTCATCGCCGATATCTCCGGCTCCTCCGCCCACCGCGTCACCAGCTTCAAGGGACCGGACATGTCGCCCGTCTTCAACCCCCGCACCGGCTCGCAGATCGCCTGGATCAGCGGCCGCACCGGCCTCCCCCAGCTCTACATCATGGAGGCCGACGGCTCGAACGTGCAGCGCCTCACGGACAGCGGCTACGCGACCTCGCCCTCCTGGTCGCCCAACGGCCAGTTCCTCGCCTTCGCCTGGAACCGCAAGTACGGCCCCGGGGCTCCCGGCGGCCAGGACATCTACGTCATGGAGATCGCCAGCAAGCGCTGGATCCAGCTCACCCATGACACCGGCCCCTGCGACTTCCCCTCCTGGTCCCCCGATGGCCGTCACATCGTCTTCGCCAACTCCCCCGACGGCCGCTTCGGCGACATGAAAATCTTCACCATGCTCGCCGACGGCACCGAGCGCAAGGCCCTCACCGGCAACGGCTCGGACATGCCAAACTGGAGCTGGAAATAGCTTCCGGCAACACTGCTTGGTGCCCCATTCATCGCGGCAACAACGCGATGAGGGGGAGGTCCTTCCGTCTGATCCGGCACCCTTTGTCCTAAAATGATCCAAAGACACTACGGAATCCGCGAGCAACCATGAATCACCCGACCATGAACCCGATCCAGGAGCTGAAGCCCTTGACCTCCCCTCGCACCTCCGCCCCACACCGCCCGCTCCTGCTCGCCTTCGCCGGACTCTCGCTCGCGCTCACGCTTGGCTGCCACAAGAAGGCCAGCGGCATCAACCCCTCCAGCCTCGGACCCACGGACACCACGTCACCCGCGCCCACCGCCTCGCTCACCGCCGATCCCGTCGCCATCGACCTCGGCCAGGCCGTCGTCCTCAACTGGCGGACCACCAACACCACCGTCGTCACCATCGACGGCATCGGCCAGGTCAACGCCAACGGAACTCAGACCGTCTCGCCCTCGAATTCAACCAACTTCCACCTCGTCGCCAAAGGCGATGGAGGCACCGTCGAGGCCAACGTCCGCGTCACCGTACGGGTCGCCGAGCGCGCGCCGGTCAACTCAGGCACCGTCATGTCCTCGGCCGACCAGAGCCTCGTCAGCGACCAGGCCTTCAAAGCCGCCGTCCAGGACGTCTTCTTCGACTACGACAGCGACGACCTCCGCCCCGACGCCCAGCAATCCGTCGTCCAAGCCGCCGCCTTCCTCGTGCAGCACCCCAATGTCCGCATCCTCATCGGTGGCTACGCCGACGAGCGTGGCTCCGCCGAGTACAACCTCGCGCTCGGCGAGAGCCGGGCCAACGCCGCCAAAACCGGCCTTACCAGCGCCGGCGTCGCCCCCGCCCGCATCCGCGTCATCAGTTACGGCAAAGAAAAACAGTTCTGCACCGAGGCCAACGAAACCTGCTGGCAGGAGAACCGCCGGGCGCAGTTCACCATCGATAAATAATCAGCCATGAACAAACTCCTTCGGTTTCGCCTTACCCTTGTTCTCGCCGTATCCTCCGCAAGCCCGGCCTTTGCCGGGGTGAACAAGGACATGGTCCAGCTGCAGACCCAGATTCAGCAACTCCAGGATGCCGTCGCGCGGCTGCAGCAGTCGAATGACGAACGCATGGGCGTCCTCAAGGACCTCGTCCAGCAGAGCGCCGACTCGGTCAATCGCATGTCCCTCACCGTCGACACGCTGGGCAAGCAGCTCGCCGCCCAACAGGCCGCCTCCGGAGCCAAGGTCGACCAGGTCTCCGGCCAGGTCCAGGCCTTGAACGACTCGCTCGACGAGATCAAGGCCCGCATGAATCGGCTCGAGAAGACCCTCAACGACGTTCAGGGCCTGCAGCAAAACATGAACGCCAGCCTCCAGAACCTGCCTCAGACCGGAGGCCAACCCGCCGGCGCTCCTGCCGCTCCGTTCCAGACGCCCGCCCAATCTCCAGCCCCGACCTCCGCCCTCAACGCCGCTCCCTCGCTCCCCGCCCCAGGCGCCTCACGCAAACCGTCGGCAGCCATCCCCGCCACTCCGCCCACGGCCGCGCCGGCCGAGGACCTCTACAAATCCGCCTACAGCGACTTCATGGCCGCCAAGTACCCCGTCGCCTCCTCCGAGTTCTCCGACGTCATCCGCGCCTACCCCGACAACGCGCTCGCCGGCAACTCCTTCTACTATCTCGGCGAAATCGAGTACCGCGCCGCCAAGTACGCCGCCGCCGCCAAGGACTACGACAAGGTCCTCGAACAGTACCCGGACAACAACAAGATTCCCGCCGCGCACCTTCACAAGGGCGAAGCCCTCCTCCAACTCAAGCAAAACGAGGCCGGCATCCGCGAGCTCCGCGCCCTCATCCAGCGCTTCCCCAACTCGCCCGAGGCGATGTCCGCCCGCAGCAAGCTGAACGCCCTCGGCGTGCCGATCCGCCCCCGCACCAATCCGTGATCTTAATCAGCCGAGTGAGCTGCTTCGGTCACTGGCTTCGCGCTAAGGATGCTCTTGAAGCTGCCGCGATACTGCGCAAACACCAGCACCCAGAGCACGGCAGCAAACAGCGCGGGAGCGATCGCTGCCGGCGCCATCGTCAGATGGAATGCCAGGATGTTGTAGAGTTCGGCGGCCAGCAGGACCAGCGCAAGCGGTACGAAGTACCCGGACAGCAAGAGAACTCCTGCGACAAGCTGCAACGCAAAGAAGAACGCTGCAAAGTGCGATTGACTGACCGCGACGAGAAATTGAAGCGCGAGCGGATTCGTCGGTGGTGGTTGATGAATGAACTGCAGAAAACCGTTGAGCCCGAAGATGGTAAACATCAGTCCGAGCAGGAAACGAGAAAGAGTTGCAGCGATCCTCATGGTTGAGCCTCCGAAATTACTTACACGACACTTGATGTTTACTCGACACGTGTGGATTCACGTAAACGACAACTTTCGCCTCAGCAGCATCGAAATCACAGGTGCTCGAGTCGCTTATGGCAGAACAGACCCACATCGCATGCGAAAGCGTGGACCCGCGGATCGTCCGAAGCCGCGCCATGCTCATCGAAGCACTCGCGAAATTGCTTCCTCAAAAGGACTTCGAGAGCATCTCTGTTAGCGAGATCGCCGAGCTGGCAGGTCTAAACCGGGCCACGTTCTACCTGCACTACCCGGATAAACAAGCGCTGCTGGCGGCAATGAC
Source organism: uncultured Acidobacteriaceae bacterium (assembly GCA_964235575.1). Lineage (GTDB taxonomy): Bacteria > Acidobacteriota > Terriglobia > Terriglobales > Acidobacteriaceae > Edaphobacter. The sequence goes on from CAXSDM010000152.1 coordinate 3,327, forward strand.
GGAGTCGCGATTTCGGATCCTCATCGAGCGCCGCGGCATAACCTTTACGGACTGCGACGCAGCACTGCAGGCGATCGCGCTCGGAGTATGCGACTACCTCACCGAGCTTACAATCTGTCCCGTAAGGGGGCCTCTGATCCCTTTAGAAGGCTCGCTGATCCCGGTCATCGAAGCGCTCTTTCGAGAGGGCCTTGAGCAGCACGGTTCGGCACTCAGCCCTGATACAGCATTAGTGGCGACCACAGCGGCTTGGGCGGTCTTTGGAGCCGCACGAAGTTGGCTTCAGACCGTCAACCGCATGCCGGCGATGGAAATGGCCACCAGGATTGCGGCACTCGTCACACCCGTCTTCACGAGCCAACCTCCACAAGACCTGGGCGCTTGAACGGTTTGCCTCTGCGCGCAAGGGGAGCGACCCCTGAGGGACTAGGCTGCCGCCAACGATTGCGGCGCTTCCGCACCCGGGAAGTACCACAATCCCTCCTTTTCTTTCACCGCTCATCGACAACATCGAGCCAAGCCCACCCTCGCACCACCTCACTGCTATCGAGTACACTCGCGTAGCAGCTTCGAGCATCGCACCAAAGATAGAAAGGGCTCCACCCAACAATGCCCAACCAGCCCGGCCACCTTCCCGCCCCAGACTCCCTCGTCGACATCCCCCGCCTCCTCGCCGCCTATGACTCGCTGCACCCCGACCCAGCGATCCCCGCGCAGCGCGTCAGCTTCGGCACCTCCGGCCACCGCGGCAGCTCCCTCGCCTCCAGCTTCAACGACGACCACATCGCCGCCATCTCCCAGGCCATCGCCGACTACCGCGTCGCCAACCACATCGCCGGCCCGCTCTTCCTCGCCCAGGATACCCACGCCCTCTCCGAGCCCGCCTTCCGCACCGCCCTCGAAATCCTGGCCGCCAACGAAGTCACCCTCATGGTCGACTCCGCCCTCAAATTCACCCCCACCCCTGCCCTCTCGCACGCCATCCTCCGCTACAACCAGGACAAGATCGGCGACGCCCAGGCCGACGGCATCGTCATCACCCCCTCCCACAACCCCCCCGAGGACGGCGGCTTCAAGTACAACCCACCCAACGGCGGACCCGCCGACACCGCCGTCACCAAGTGGATCGAGACCCGCGCCAACGAGCTCCTCACCAACAAACTCAACGGCGTCAAACGCATCCCCTACCAGGAGGCCCTCAACGCCACCTCCACCCACCGCCACGACTTCCTCACCCAATATGTAGACGACCTCGCCAACATCCTCGATTTCGACGTCCTTCAGAACTCGTCGCTCAAGCTCGCTGTCGATCCCCTCGGCGGCGCCGGCGTCTTCTACTGGCCCCGCATCGTCGACCAGTACAACCTCTCCGTCGAGGTCCTGAACCAGCACGTCGACCCCACCTTCCGCTTCATGACCTGCGACTGGGACGGCAAAATCCGTATGGACTGCTCCAGCCCCTTCGCCATGGCCTCCATGATCGCCAAGAAGGACCGCTTCGACGTCGCCTGGGCCTGCGACACCGACCACGACCGCCACGGCATCGTCACCCGCTCGAGCGGCCTGCTCAACCCCAACCACTACCTCGCCGTCTCCATCCAGTACCTCTTCACCCACCGGGCTGCCTGGGCCGAGACCGTGGGCATCGGCAAGACGCTCGTCTCCTCGAGCATGATCGACCGCGTCGCCAAGGGCCTCAACCGCCCCATGCTCGAAGTCCCCGTAGGCTTCAAGTGGTTCGTCGACGGCCTCACCGATGGCTCCCTCGGCTTCGTCGGCGAGGAGTCCGCCGGAGCCACCTTCCTCCGCCGCAACGGCCAGGTCTGGACCACCGACAAGGACGGCCTCATCATGGGGCTTCTCGCCGCGGAGATGACGGCGGTCACCGGCAAGGACCCCGGCCTGCTCTACCGCGACCTCACCCAGAAGTACGGCAACCCGGTCTACCAGCGCATTGACGCCGCCGCCACCAAGGAGCAGAAAGCCAAGCTAGGCAAACTCTCCCCCTCCCAAGTCACCGCCAAGTCCCTGGCCGGCGACCCCATCACCGCCATCCTCACCGAAGCCCCCGGCAACCACGCCCCCATCGGCGGCCTCAAGGTCACCACCGACGAAGGCTGGTTCGCCGCCCGCCCCTCCGGCACCGAGGACGTCTACAAAATCTACGCCGAAAGCTTCAAAGGCGAGCCTCACCTCAAACAAATCCAGCAGGAAGCCCAATCCCTCGTCACCACCGCCATCGCCTGACGGGTGCCCCATCCTTTCCAGTCTCACCGGAAAGGGTGGGGTATCGAGCGAAGCTCGACCGTCCTCCCCGGCCGTAGCAAGTCTCCGCCCA
>CAXSDM010000153.1:0-5652 GCA_964235575.1 uncultured Acidobacteriaceae bacterium
AGTATTTGATGTAATCTAGAGATTCGGCCTGAGCTGCGGAAACCGCGTTCTCGCGGGAGAAGACGGTTGCTTTCACGTCTTCGCACACGCACCCCGGCCAGATCAAACTGTATCAGGGAGAGCAACCATGGCAAAAGTAGCCAAGACCGGCGACCGCCAAAAGGCCGCGGAGACCAACAGGGGCACAGATTGTCCGAAGTGCTCGAAGCCCACACGCATCGTCAAGCGGGTCAAGGATCGTGAGCGAGGCGTACCTGGCGGTGTGTATATCTCCTGCTCGGCGTGCGATTTCTTCGAGAAGCTCTAGGTCAGCCCCAAAGCGGAGGAGCTACCAGCCTCCGCCTTAGCTTTGCCCAGGACCTACCCCGGCGACCTCTGCCAGCATGGCCGCAAACGCAGCTGCCGGATTCTCTGCACGCGTAATTGGCCGTCCCACCACAAGCTTCGAAGCTCCTCCCGCCATTGCCGCCGCCGCCGTAGCCACCCGGCTCTGATCGCCAAGCGCGCTTCCTGCGGAACGAATCCCTGGCACAACCAGCAAGGGCTTTTCACCCACTTCGGTTCGTAGCCGAATCAGCTCCTCTGACGAACAGACCAGCCCCGAAATCCCCGCGGCAAGCGCCAGCTTCCCAAGTCGCAGCACCTGTTCCTCAATGGGCAGGTGCACGCCCACACCGACTAGCTCTCCGGCGTCCATACTGGTCAGCACCGTCACTGCCAGCAGCGTGGGGGCGTCTGGCAGACCCGCCGCAGCCTCCGCCGCAGCCGTAAGCATTGCCCTTCCGCCCGCCGCATGCACCGTCAGCAGGGAAGCCCCGCAGGCCGATACCGAACGCACCGCGCTCGCCACTGTATTGGGAATGTCATGCAGCTTCAGATCGAGGAAAACCTCAAACCCGTTTCTTTTCAGCTCACGGACGATCGACTCGCCCTCTGCCAGGAAGAGCTCAAGCCCTACCTTGAACCAGCGGCACTGTCCGTCAAGCTGCTCGACCAGCTTAAGCGCCGGCTTTGCCGAAGGGAAGTCCAGCGCCACAATCAGCCGTTCGCGTGGATCGGGCAGCGAAGATGCATCCGGCATAGGGGTTGCTCCGGCATAGCCTTTGGTGACCGGCGTTATACGGCTCCGACGGGGAGCGACGGCAGTTTGAGTTGCGATTGCACTTTGCCCATCAGGCTTCCGGGCAAGGGGAGGATCGGTGCCGAGGCCACTTCCAGCCGCACCCGGCCAATCCCGGTCAGCCCGACCGCGCGCGCCGCGGCATAGGAGAGGTCCACGATCCGGTCGTCAACCATGGGCCCGCGATCATTTACCCGCACCAGCACGCTGCGCTGATTGCGCAGGTTGGTCACTCGCAGCCAGCTGCCGAGCGGAGCGCTGCGATGGGCGCACGTCAGGTCGTTCATGTCGTAGCGTTCGCCCGTGGCGGTCGCGTGCCCTTGAAACCTCAGCCCATACCAGGAGGCCTTGCCGGTCTCGAACCAGCGGTGCAGTGCGGCCACGGCCGAAGCTCCCGGCGTCACGCGGCCGGCGGTATGGGGCGCGGAGGAAGGAGGCGCGGCCGCGGCGGCCAGCCCCGAAACTGTGATCGCTGCTACGATCGCGGAAGATCCGTAACGCTGAAGTAATGCAACGAACTCCCTCTTGCGAGCGCTTACCAACTGTGCGACGTTCCGTTCAACCATGACCTTATTGTCCTTACGCGGAAAGGCTAAGTCAATCACACGGAGGAACTTAGCTCTGCCCCAGCTTGCCTCTCAGGCGCGCTTCTGGTATTGGCTTTCTGGAGCGCCGCGCACTTCAAATTCACCTTCCGCGCCCCTTTTTATGGCTCCTGGAGAACTCTTGGCCGGACGCCGCGGAAAAACTTTTTTTTCTTTCTCCTGCGTTCCTCTTCCGCGTCTCGCTGGTCTGGCTGCTTGTGAGATCCCCGGATGAAAACGCTTCTTACCATCGCCGGCTTCGACCCCTCGTCCGGAGCTGGGATCACCGCGGACCTCATGGTCTTTGCCGCGGCAGGCTGCTTCGGCACCGCTGCGGTCACGGCCCTCACCGTCCAGTCCACTCTCGGCGTCCAGGCCAGCCAGCCCGTCAGCGAGCCGCTCCTGCGCGAGACCTTGCACTGCCTTCACGAGGATCTGCCCCCGGTCGGCATCAAGATCGGCATGCTCGCCAATACCGCCAACGTCGATGCGGTGGCGGACTTTCTCTCCTCCTATAATCGGCGAGCACAGCAAGTGCCGGTTGTCCTCGATCCGGTGTTCCGCTCGAGCTCCGGCCGTGAGCTGCTGGACGCTCATGGCCTCGCTCAACTCAAAGCGCGCTTGCTGCCGCTCGCCGACTGGATCACGCCCAACCTGGCCGAACTTGCCGAGCTCGCCGGCATGCCCACAGGCTCTCGCCCCGAGATGGAAGCCGCTGTCCAAAATGTCCAAGAACGGTTCCCGCGGCTTGGCATCGTCGCCACGGGAGGCCATCTGGACTCCGCCGACGACCTCGTCGCCGTCCCAGGGCAGCCGATGCGCTGGCTCCGCGGCGCCAAGCTCGTCTCCCAGGCCACGCACGGAACCGGCTGCGCCTTCTCAAGCGCCCTGCTCTGCGGCCTCGTCGAGGGCCTCGATGCGTTCGCCGCCGCCGCGGAGGCCAAGCGCTTTGTTACCCAGGCAATCCTCCGCGCCGAGCCCCTCGGCCACGGACAAGGGCCCATGAACCTGCTATGGCCGCTCCGAAATCCCCCTCCCATTACCTAAGAGCAAAAGATGGAGTGTCCCAACTAAAGACACTCGACTTTCCGCCGATAAGGAAATCGGAGGAGATTTTCATGCCCATCTCGACAATGCCCGAACTCACTCACGCCGAACTTACCTTCGGCCAAGCCACCTTTTCGCAGCCCACCTTTTCCCAGCCCGCCTCGATCCCGCAGCCCGCGGCCCGCAGCGCCCGTCCCACCTATGTCCGCCGGCGGGGCTCGTCCGAGCAGGGCCGCGCCCTCGAAACCCTCGGCCACGCCGTCGAGTACCTGGTGGACTCGCGCATGCGCTTCAACGATCCGCAGGCCGCAGCCGGGGAGCGCGACGCCATCGAGCTTCTTATGCGGCTCAATCGTGCCGTCTTTGCCGAGTGCCCCGAGGTCGTCCCGCTGAGCCGCCGCGTACGCCAGTGGTTCGCCATGCGCCTGTCGCGGGTCTCGACTTCCTGAATCCAGTCAGGACCAGGCCTGTTAGCTTGGAGACATGGCGCTTTCTCTGTTCGTCAACGGCGTGACTCGGCAGATCGAGGCTCTCGAGGAGGGCAGCACGCTCGAAGCCGTGGTGGCGCAGCTCAGCCTCAAGGCCGACCGGATCGCCATCGAACGAAACGGCGAGATCGCGCCGCGAAGCCTTTGGCCGCAGCTGCTCATTCACGCAGGTGACCGGCTGGAGATAGTGCACTTCGTTGGCGGCGGCTTGGGCTCCCGCTCACGCGTCCACGCCTGACCCTGCATCTTCCCTGCCGCTGCCTCGCATCTCACCGTCCGAGCCGAGCGGGAACGAAGGCAATCTTAGCGGGAGCGGCCAGCCAGACAGGCCGATGGAGTAAGTCAAATGAGTTTGAAGGAAACGCTTGGTTTTGGGTCGGACAGGAAGGTTCGTTACGCGATCGTGGGCGTGGGAGACATCGCCCAGGAAGATATGATGCCCGGCGTGGAGCACACCGGCAACTCTGAGATGACTGCGCTCATCACCTCCGACGCCGCCAAGGCAAAGGAGCTGGGCAGGAAGTACGACGTTCAGGCAACGTACACCTACGAGCAGTTCGATCAGGCGCTTGGCTCCGGCACCTTCGATGCCATCTATCTGGCCACGCCCAACTGGCGACACGCCGAGTTCATCGTGCCTGCCCTACGCGCCGGCATCCACGTTTTGACTGAGAAGCCGCTCGAGGTCTCGAGCGAAAAATGCCGCGAGATCCTCGCCGCTGAAAAAGCTTCGACCGCCAAACTCATGGTGGCCTACCGGCTCCACTTCGAGCCTGCTACGCTCGACACCATCGACAAGGTTCGTTCGGGCGATCTCGGCTTCGTCCACCTCTTCTCCTCGACCTTTGCTCAACCCATCGATCCCGCCAATCACCGCGCGCACTCGGGTAAGCTAGCCGGGCCGGTTCTCGACATGGGTCCGTACCCCGTCAACGCGGCCCGGTACATCTTCGGCGACGAACCCACGGAGGTCGTCTCGGCGGCTGGATCGAAGCACCCCGAATCCGGCCTCGACCAGGACTTCGCCGACACCATCGCCGTCATCCTGCGCTTCCCCGGCGAGCGTCTCGCCCAATTCAGCCTCTCCTACTTCGGCAACCCCACCAACTCCTTCATCGCCGTCGGTACCAAGGGCAGCGTTGAGCTTGATCCCGCTTACATGTTCGGCAAGCCGCTCGAACAGACAACCGCGATTGGCGAAAAGAAATCGACCGAGTCCTTCAAAAACACCGACCACTTCGGCGGCGAGATGAAGTACTTCTCCGACTGCATCCTGAACGACATCCACCCCGAGCCGGACGGCGAGGAAGGCTTCGCCGACGTTCGTGTCCTCGAGGCCATCATCCAGGCCGTCGAGACCGGAAGCTCAGTCAAGCTCGAACCGTTCACTCGCACCCGCAGGATCGACACCAAGGCCCAGAAGCAAACGCTCTCCGCGGTCTCGTCGCCGGACCTGGTCCATGCCAGCAATCCCGCCAGAGGCGTCGAGAAGCAGTCGAAAAACTAGGGCAGATTCCGAACCCGGAAATAAGGAGTGGCTAAAGCTCGATCAGGCATTCGTACCGCAGCCGTGGCTGATCACGATCGGCTTGCGCCACTCTTCCATGGTCGCGTAGATAATGCAGCTGTGCCCCGTAGCCGTGTCGATGCGCCAGGTGAGATTCCCTTGCCGGTACCACTGATACGGCCCGCTGCCTGCAAAGTGCGCGCCATTCTGCGCATTCGGCGGAAGTGTATCACCATCGCCGCGGCTTGTGTTGGTCAGTGTAATAGCCTGCGGGGACTGCACTCCCGTGCTCTGCCCCGGATCGGAGTCCGTCAAGGCCGCGGTCTTGACGGGTGCATTCCCCGGCGCCGCGTCCTGAAAGTCCGTCGCGGCCTCTTCTCGGGCGGTCTTGTGCTTATGCTCGCTCGCGCCATCCGCCGTCTCGCCTGCGTTCTCCTTCAAGAACCGGGCATGTTCTTCGGGCGTCATGCAGCCGTCGCAGTGCACGTCTCCGCTGGCCAACTCCTGTGCGTCGTTATGACGTCTCCAGAAAAAGAAGCCGCCGATCAGCACGGCCAGCAGAATGACGGTCCCAACGATTCTCCTGCCCATGGACTCCTCCGCGCCGTCGCACGTTGCGCGGCGAACTCCGCCGCAGGCTTGAGCGAGGTGCACCTCTTGCCCCTATTCTAGTGCACCTAAAGGACAAATCTTCACCTCGTCCCAAACTGCCGTCTGTTGCTTCAAGGGTCACTTCGGCCGCGATGGCCGCGCGCCTATCCTGGCACTCGCCCCGCGTTATGATGAGAACGTGCTGAAGTACTCCATCGTCGTCCCGTTCCACAACGAGGAAGAGAACGTCACCACCCTCTACGATCGCCTCAAAGCCGCCATGGAGTTGGTCCTGGCCGAGTCCCGCGACAGCTT
>CAXSDM010000154.1:0-2131 GCA_964235575.1 uncultured Acidobacteriaceae bacterium
GCGACAGCCCCTGGTATCCGACGGCCAGGCTGTTTCGGCAGCCGGTCGCCGGGCGGTGGGATAGCGTGCTCGATCAGGTGGAGCGCGAGCTGCAGGCTCTTGTGCGTGGGTTCGGCGAAGAGCGCCAGCCTGCACCGGAGCAGGTGCTGGTGGGTGAGTAAAGCTTCGGTGCCTACGGCCTGGTGTCCATGCGGAACAACCTGGGATCCGATCGTGGAGCGGACTTTGCCGCTCTTACCGGACCGTCCGATCTCGTTGAATGCAAGAGTCGAATTTCTTGCAAAGATTTTCGTAAAGTTTTCGCCACGCCTGTCGATAAGGAGAGAGAAGCTGCTCGGGCTGGGTGCCGGCAGCCAAGGGGAGAGGCGACGGATGATTTCGATTGTAGGCATTCTGGTTGTATTTGGCGCAGTAATCGGTGGTTTCTTGATGGAGAAGGGACAGTTGGCGGTCCTTATCCAGCCCGCAGAACTGGTCACCATTGGAGGCGCCGCGTTGGGAACGCTGATTGTGGCCAACCCCGTCCATGTTCTCAAGGGGTTAATCGCGAGCGTGATGGGCGTCCTCAAGGGCTCACCGTTCACCAAACAGCGATATCTGGAAACGCTGAAGATGATGTTCGATTTGTTCAGCAAAGCGAGAAAAGATGGCATGGTGGCCATTGAGGCCGACGTGGAAGGCGCCGACAAAAGCCCCATCTTTGCGCAATACCCCAACTTCCTGAAAGACCATCACGTGACGAACTTCGTCTGCGACACGATGCGCATGGCGATTACGGGAGGCGTCCTGCCGTTCGACGTGGACCAGATGATGGAACTCGATATGGAGGTGCACCACCACTCCTCTGGCCAGCCTATCAGTGCTCTTAGTACGGTCGCTGATGCCCTTCCGGGACTGGGGATCGTAGCCGCCGTACTCGGCATCGTCATCACCATGGGAGCCCTGGGTGGTCCGCCGGAGGAGATCGGGCATAAGGTCGCCGCAGCGCTGGTCGGCACCTTCCTCGGCATCCTGTTGTGTTACGGCGTGCTGGGTCCGCTGGCGTCGGTGATGACCAAGATCAACGAAGAAGAACATGCGTACTACTCCATCTTGCGGGTGGTGATGATGGCCTTCATCAAGGGCACCACGCCGATCCTGGCGGTCGAACTGGCGCGACGGGCGATCCCGGCGCACATCCGTCCAAGCTTCTCTGAAGTTGAAAAAGCCTGTCGCAGCAAAGCTGCTGCAGCGGCATAAGGGGACCTACCATGGCAGACGAACAGCCGATCATCATCATCAAGAAAAAGGGCGGACATGGCGGGCACCACGGTGGTGCATGGAAGGTGGCGTACGCTGATTTCGTCACAGCCATGATGAGTCTCTTCATTGTTCTCTGGTTGATGAGCTCGGCACCCAAGCCGGTGCAGGAAGAGATTGCGGGTTACTTCAACGACCCCAAGGGCACCGCGGCGAAGAAGGGGTCGGAGGGCAAGCCGATTCCGAAAGAGGTCAAGGAAGTCAAAGATACCAAGAAGAACATGGACGAGCTGAAGAATGAACTACTGCAGGCTATCAATGACCTCAACCTCTTGAACAAGTTGAAGAAGCAGATCGAGATTAGCTTGACGGAAGAAGGCCTGCGCATTGAATTAGTGGAGGATGAGAAAGGCACCTTCTTCGAGTCGGGCAGCGCGCAGCCGACGCCGGCGCTGCAGCAGATTCTGAAAGTTTTATCCGACCGGCTCAAGACACAGCCGAACAGGATTTCGATCGAGGGACATACGGACGCACACCCGTACGCGAATCCGGCAGCGTATGGCAACTGGGAGCTCTCGACTGACCGGGCCAACGTAGCGCGACGCGACATGCAGGAAGATGGCGTACGCGCGGACCAAATCTCGCAAGTACGTGGGTTTGCCGATCAGCAGCTTCACTTTCCCGATAAGCCGCTCGATCCCGCGAATCGGCGAGTCTCGCTGGTCGTGCTGAACCTGCCGGCAGCCTTGCCGGACAAGAAGATCGCCAAGTCATCTGTGGGAGCGGAAGCTGCGCCGAAGACGGTCGCGACGGAAGAGAAACCAGCGGCTTCGACGTCCGCGACAGGCGAGGCAGGATCGAAGCAGCCGGCTCCGGCTGCGCAGAAGACGCC
>CAXSDM010000154.1:2231-5636 GCA_964235575.1 uncultured Acidobacteriaceae bacterium
AGCGTAAGCAGGCCCTCGACTCCGGCCGGTACTGGAGAAGCAAAGGTGCCGCGCAGGCCGGATTCACTGACGTCCAGGCAGATTCCTGGCACGACAGCGTCTCCGAAGATCAGGTCCATGCGGCATTCGGTTCGGAAGCGGGGGAAGCGGTAAAGGAAGTCGCGCATTGGGCTCGTAGGAATGTCTGGAGAGCTTGGACGACCGTTCGACGGCCTTCCGCACCGCCAGCTTAGCAGACGTTCCAGGTTTGCCGAGGACTCTTCCCTGCTACTTAAGTCGCAAAGCGAGCCTCTGTTTTCGGGCCATGGGGGCTGCTATACATAAGCATGCAGCGGTTCGAAGGAGAACACCATGCAGGTTGCAACCCACGAGCAGTTCGGTGTGCTGGCCCAGTTTCTTCCCACGTGGCAGGGGGACAGCGTTGCCTCTGCGGAGACGCCGGTAGAGACGCCCACTGGCACTTATCGCGTCTTGATCATGGAAGGAAGCGATGCGCTTGCCCGGCTGCTGGCCACTGGACTCTCTGCTGAATCGCTCGCGGTTGACGTGGTGCCGGACCCCGTGTCGGTGACGCGGCAGCTTGAAAGGCGCAGCTATCAGCTGATGATTCTCGACCTGGATCAGCCTGAGATGGGTGGGCTGGCGACGCTGCGCACCTTGCGGGCGGAGCAGCCGGAGATGCACATTCTGGTGCTGAGCGGGCGTACGGGGGTGGAAGGCCTGGTCGCCGCGTTCGATCATGGCGCGGACGAGTACCTGATGAAGCCGTTCTCGCTGCTGGAGATGATGGCCCGGGTGCGGGCTTTGCGGCGGCGCTCCGCCTCTCCCGTCCAGGCAGTCGCTCCCGCGGCCAGCAAGCTGGTGTTGCACCGCGAGCAATGCCGCGCGGAACGGGATGGCCGCGTCATCGATCTCACCCCACGCGAGTTTGCCCTCCTGGATTTCATGATGCAGCATGCGGGCAAGACGCTCTCCCGCGCCATGCTGACTCAGCAGGTCTGGAACATGGAAGTCGAAGGCAATACCAACATCGTCGATGTCTATGTGAAGTATCTGCGAGACAAACTGGACGGCGGCTTTAGCGAAAAGCTGATTCGCACGGTACGCGGCATGGGCTACATGCTGCAGATCCAGACCTGAACACGCTGCTCATCTGGGTGCCGGGGCGGAGTCCCGTCACGGATGGCACTGAGCGGACACCGAGTATAACGACGCATGGATCAGGCCTCTCGTGCCGGTATCGAGAGCACCTGCGCACGATTCGTGTGTCGAGGAAGGATCTCGCATCAACCTCCTGAGTGGTTTGCCGACACGGCGAGAGGATCATGGCTCGGTTCACCTTCTGCTGGTGAGCGGAAACGCCGGCTTTCGCGCGCAGTTGCGCGATCGTCTGGCTCCCCTGCGCTGGAATGTGGCCGAGGCGGTGAGCGGGGCGGAGGCGCTCGACCTGCTGCATGCGCAGGAGGATGTGGAACTCCTGTTGCTCGATTCGCTTCTGCCTGATTTGCTGCCGGCGGAGTTTGTCGGCATGGTGCGCCAGGGCTTTCCAGCCATCGAAGTGTTGACGATGAACACCAACACCGGGCACGTGCTGGTTGGCAGCTCCGCGCCCACGGCTTTTGCGGCCCAGGTGTCCGAGCTGCTTTACCAGGGAAATACGCCTAGCTTTAAACCGGCTGTCCGGTCAGCGGATTCGCTGCGCACGGGCGCCAGCGCGCAAGGTCTGCGAGGTATGGTGGGGGATTCTGCACCCATGCAGCAGGCCTACGCGTTGACTCACATGGTTGCGGCTCGCGAGACCACGGTTTTGGTCACGGGCGAGAGCGGCACGGGCAAGGACCTGATTGCACAGGCGATCCACATGGTCAGTCCGAGGCAGAAGTCGCCGTTCGTCGTCGTGAACTGCGCGGCTATTCCCGAGGCGTTGCTCGAGGCAGAGCTCTTCGGCTACGCCAAGGGAGCGTTTACCGGAGCGATGCAGTCGCGCATTGGCCGCATCCATGCCGCGCACGGGGGAACCTTGTTTCTGGATGAGATCGGTGACATGCCGCTCTCGCTGCAAAGCAAGCTGCTGCGTTTTGTGGAGCAGGGCGAAGTTCAGCGGCTGGGAAGCAACGACAATCTGCGGGTCGATGTGCGCGTGGTAGCGGCGACCAATGCAGGGCTGCCCGATATGGTCAAGCAGAAGCTGTTTCGCGAGGACCTCTACTATCGCCTCGCCGTCTTTCCCATCCGGCTTGCGCCGCTGCGGGAGCGGGGTGACGACGTTGCCAGCCTGGCGCGCTTTTTCGCCGCGAAGTTCTGCCCAGGAGTTAGCTTGAACGCGAGCGCGATCGACGCTTTGTATAAGCACGACTGGCCCGGCAATGTGCGCGAGCTGCGCAATGTGATTGAGCGTGCGAGCATCCTGGCCGGCCGCGAGCGGGAGATCACCGCCGCACACATTCTGCTTTGAGCTTTTGGGGGAGGCGCCTAGCGCCTTCGTGGTAGATCCGCGGGACCCGATTGGCCACGCGCATGCACTTACCTCTTGTACATGAATGCACTCTCTCATCCGGAACCAATCCAGGCCTCAGGTGCGACGGCGCCTCCTGAGATTCTTGCCCTGGCGGATGCGTTTTCGGTGTTTGTTTCGGCGTCGGCGCGCCTGGAGGGCTCGTACGAACGGCTGCAGGCGGAGGTCGCCTATCTCAGTCACGAACTGGCGGATCGTAACTCCGCTCTCAAGGCCAGCCTCGCCGAAAACGAGCGGGTGCACCGCGCGCTGCAGCAGATCGTCGATTCGATGCCGTGCGGCGTGCTGGTGGTCGAGAGCGACAGCCTGGTAACCATGATCAATCCGGAAGGGCGCAAGCTGCTGGAACTAGGCTCTTTCGCAGCAAAGGACCTCGAGTCAATCTCCGCGCACTCTGGCCTTGACCTTGCGGGATTTTTGAGGCGCCGTTCGGAGCGGGAAGAGGAGCAGGAGTTCTGTAGGACCTCTGAATTCGGCAAGCGATGGCTCGCGGTGCAGGAGCGAAGCCTGTTCGACGGCGGAAAGACGGGCAGCGGACGCCGGCAGACGATTCTCATTCTGCGCGATGTCACTCCTCATAAACAGGCTGAGTTAGAGCGGGAGCGGGCCCGGAAGGCGACCGCCCTATCTGAGGTAGCTACGACCCTCGCTCATGAAATTAGGAATCCGCTGACCAGCCTCGAGCTGTTTGCTGGGTTGATAGCCACCGGAGGGGAAGATACGGCCGAGTGGGTCTCTCATCTGCACGCCGGCATCCGGTCTCTGGCGGCAACGGTCAACAACGTGCTCAGCTTCCATGGGGTCGGGTTCTCTGCGCTGGCTCCGCTCGATCTGACCGCGGCCATCCGCAGCAGCGTGGAGTTTGCGCGGCCGATCGCATCGGAGGCGGG
>CAXSDM010000155.1:0-5535 GCA_964235575.1 uncultured Acidobacteriaceae bacterium
AGTCCCGTAAAAAGACTTAAGCCGTTTGCACAGCCTGCGCACGCGGCGCGAACTTCCGCTTGTAATACGCCGTCGTCCCCACGATCGCCGGCACCCCGATCGCCGTAGGCAGCAGCCACAGCGCCATGCCATAGTGCTCGATCCGCGGAGCCACCGTCACCACCAGAAACGCCGTCCACGCCGCGATGTAACTGCCGATGAAGTTTCCTAGATGCGTGTACCACCAAAACATCTTCTCTTTCGGCTTGTGCATGAACATCCACATCTCAGCCGCTGCCAGCCGCATGCCGATCAATCCGAAGACCACCGACACCACACCCATGTGCTGCACCCACGCCGGACGCCACACACCGAACCCCGCCAAGCACGCCGAAGAGATAAACGTGAACACCGCAGCGGCCCAGTCGACCGGCTTCGCGTGGCCTCCACGAACCAGGTCCTTCAGCTTCAACACCCGATAGCCCGAAAACGCCGCATAGAAGCTGAACACCGCCACCAGTGCCAGAAACAACACCGGCCGATACAGCGCCATCGGCAGCGCCGTCATCGCCACCCCGCCCATGGCCCACAGGTACACCATGCCCCAGCGCTTATGCTGCCTGCCGCCCTTGGCCGTGACCAGCGCCACCGGAGCCAACACAAACGACCCAAAGCCACACGCGATATGAACCCCCAGCAGCGTTCTCATCCACAGCGGATCGTGTTGCATCGGATCGCTCCTGTGTTCCTTAGCACTCCCAGCGCAGCAGCGTCGCTCCTACGGTAAACCCGGCGCCAACGCTCGCCAGCAGCACCAGGTCTCCGCGCTTCAAACGCCCCTCATCGAGCGCCGTCTGCATCGCCAGCGGAATCGTCGCCGCCGTCGTGTTGCCGTAACGATCGATGTTGATCACCACGCTCGACTCCTTCAATCCCAGGCGCTCGGCCGTAGAAAGAATAATGCGCTTGTTCGCCTGGTGCGGAATAAAGCACGCAAGGTCGGCCCCGGTCAGGCCATTGCGCGAGAGGATCCCCTCCGCCGCCTCCGCCATCTTGCGCACCGCAAATTTATACACCGCGGCCCCATCCTGGTGCACAAAGTGCATCTTCGCCGCCACCGTTTCAGCCGTCGGAGGATGCAGCGAGCCGCCCCCGGGCATGTTCAAGGCCGGCGCTCCCGAGCCATCGATTTCATGCCAGTAGTCGATCAGGCCTACCTCTTCGCCCTCGCACGGCTCGAGCAGCACCGCGCCCGCGCCATCGCCGAAGATCACGCACGTCGCCCGATCCGTATAGTCGATGATCGAGCTCATCACATCCGCGCCAATCACCAGCACCTTCTTATGCATGCCCGACTCGACCAGCTTCGCCCCTACCTGCAGCGCGTACGGAAAGCCCGAACAGGCCGCCAGCAGGTCAAATCCCCACGCCCCTTTGGCCCCAAGCCGGTCCTGCACCAGGCACGCCGTTGCCGGGAAAAACATATCCGGCGTCACCGTCGCGACGATAATCACCTCGACCTCGGAAGCCTCAATGCCGCGCCGCTCCAGGCAAATCTTCGCCGCCTCTAGCGCCAGGTCGCTCGTCGCCACACCTTTGTCGACCAGGTGCCGCGTGCGAATCCCGGTGCGCTCCACGATCCACTGATCGCTGGTCGCAACCATCGTTTCGAGGTCCTGGTTGGTCAATAAACGGGGCGGAACATACGTTCCCACGGCAGTAATTTTCGCGCGCACCGGAACCCGGGGCTTCAACGTCAAACTCAAAATCCTCACCTCAACGAGCAACGTCCCCAGCATACAAAGTCCCGGGGGGCCGGAGGACGAGTCAAGTACCTTACTTGCGGAAGCTCCCCCGAACACGCCCGCGGAGAGCAGAAAGAAATATGGCCGGGCGACCTACTGCGCCCGTACGAGCCCGTTACCGTTGCTTCCTTCCGGACCTGGCGGGGTTGGCGGGATTACGTCGCGTAGGACCCGGCACTCCCAGAGTCTACCATTGAACGCATGACCAGCACGCAGGCAGAAGTCCTTGAGCACTACCGCCAACTGCGAGCCAGCCACCAGCAGACGCACGATCGTCTTGCCGCCTCCCGCAGCTCTGCCTCCAGACTCATGGCCGCGGCCATCCTGCTCACCCTGTTCCTCACCTTTCGCTCCCTGCACAGCGCCGGCATCGGCTGGCTGCTGCTGGCATGCTTCCTCGTCATCGTCGCCTGCCTCTGGTACACCCTGCGCCAGGGCACCGCGATCACGCGCCAAAGCCGCCTGCTCGCCTTCTACGACCGCAGCCTGCGCCGCGCCGATGGCTCAGAGCCGCAGTCCGGACGCACCGGCCTCGAGCCCGACCAAAACCTCCGCCAGCCCGGCCACCTCTACGACCACGACCTCGACCTCCTCGGCCCCGACTCGCTCTTCGGCCTTCTCGCCACCGTCCGCACCGGCCCCGGCGAGCGCGGCCTCGCCCGCTACCTGCTCGAGCCCGCCACCCACACCGAAGCCGTCGAGCGCCAGGCCGCCGTCCAGGAGCTGCTTCCCCAAACCGACCTTCGCGAACAAATCGCCCTGCTCGGCACCTCCAGCTTTCACCAGATCTCGGCCGGCTTCTTCGACCAGTGGCTCGACGACACGCCACCCGTCCTCGCCCCTGCCTTCCGCTATGCTCTGCTCTCGACCGCCGTGGTCAACGTCGCGCTGCTCATCGCCGGCCTTATCCACCTCCGCACCTGGTCCGCGCTTCTGCCGAACATCGCCGTGGTCCTCTGTGTACAGGGCGCTCTCTGCCTTCGCCTGCGCAGCCGCGTCCTTCCCCTCCTCGTCTCGAGCGCCCGCCTCGAGCACCACATCCGCATGATTGCCGAAGGTCTCGCCCTGCTCCAGACCGCCACCTTCCATACCGCGAAGCTCCTCCACCTCCAGCGTCTGGCCCGCGAACCCACCGGCGCGGTCAAGCTGCTGAAGAAACTCGAAGGGCACCTCACCATCGTCGAGCAGCGCCCCAAGGAGTACTTTTTCGTCCTTTCGCTGCTCACCGCCGCCGGCACCCAGGCCGCCATCTCCATCGCCGCCTGGAAGCGCGACCACGCCGCCGCGATGCGCTCCTGGCTCGCCGCCTGGGCCGAGTTCGAGGCGCTCAACGCTCTGGCCACCTACGCGTTCGAGCACCCCGCCGATGGCGAACACTACGCCTGGCCCGAACTTCTGCCCTCGACGCATCCGCCGCTCTACCAGGCCCATTCCCTCGCGCATCCGCTGCTTCCTGTCGCCATCCCCAACGACATCGCGCTGGGCACAGCGCCAGACCAATCCCCGTTCTACCTCATCAGCGGCTCCAACATGGCCGGCAAATCCACGCTCCTACGCTCCATCGGCATCAACGCCGTGCTTGCCTTCGCCGGAGCCCCCGTCCGCGCGGCCTCGCTTCGCCTCACGCCGCTCACTCTTGGTGCGTCCCTCGCCCTTACCGATTCGCTCGCCGAAGGCCGCTCTAAGTTCCTCGCCGAGGTTGAGCGCCTCTCTACCACCGTCCACGCCAGCGCCGCCTCACCGCTGCTCTTCCTGGTCGACGAGATCTTCTCCGGCACCAACTCCGAGGACCGCCGCACCGCAGCCGCCGCCGTGCTCCAGAAGCTTCTGCACAACGGAGCCATCGGCGCGCTCTCCACCCACGACCTCGCCCTCACCGACCTCGCCACCGTTGCCAACCGCGGCCTCAACGTCCACATGGCCAGCCCCAACCCCGACGACCCTCTCGCCTTCGACTACAAGCTCAAATCCGGAGTCAACTCCACGACCAACGCCCTCGCGATCATCCGCATGCTCGGCCTATAGAGCTCGCTTTGCCACAACGATCGGCTGATAATACCCGCTCTCTTCCGGCATCTGCCAACGCACCTCTTGAAAGCCAGCCTCTTCCAACATCTGCAAAAACTCCTCCCGTTGAACGCAGTAATACACCGCCGCAACATGGTGCGTCTCCCATCCACTCTCCACTTCCCGCGTGATGTACATGTGCGGCACATAGCTTCGCTCATCGATCCAGTCCCACACTTGATGCACAATCCGCCGACTTCCACTCTCTCCGTAGAACGCCGGCGCCTGCACCGTCGGCCGCTCCCGCGCCAGGCGATCGTAGTCGCGAATACTCGCAAGAAACACACCACCCGGCTTTACCTTCGCCGCGATCGCCCTAAGCGCGTTTGGAAATTGATCGAGCGGGAGATGCGGCAAAGCATTGTCCATGCTGACGACTGCGTCGAACTCACCGGGCACCACCTCACCCAGCGACCGCACATCCGCAACCGCTACCTCGAGCTTCAACCCACGCTGTTGCGCCTCGCGGCGTGCTCGCCTCACCGCTGCGGCGCTTAGATCGGACCCGGTCACGTCATGGCCCAGTGCGGCCAATCCCAGCGCCTGCGTGCCGATTCCGCAGGTGCAGTCCAGAATCCTCAACCCCGCACCCAGACCCTCCACCTTCAGCAGCTTGTCGATCACCTTTGCCTGACGTCCGATGGCAGCATCCCAGTTCTCGAACTGAAAGTGATAAACCTCGGCTAGATCCTCATAGAAGCGCAGCACCGTATCGCTCATTCACCCAGCCTACTTATGCCGCCTCCCTCGCGACAGAACTAAATTGGCCGTGTATTCTCATCGTCCGCATCTGGACTCCTAATCGTCCGCGTGGCGTACGTTGACCCTCGTCTCCTGGGCAATCCCCGGATTGGGCCACACTTCAAATAACAGTTCCCTCCCTTCCTTCGAACTCCAATGAGATACTCAGGCTGCCTTTACAGAACTGGCTCGCGCAGGGAAACAATCACCGAGGATCGAAAGTTTCGCCCTGAAAAAGCGAAACGCCTCGGGGCTGGAACCCCGAGGCGATCTCTGTAAAGGAGGTAAGTGCCATGCGACTAATCAAGGTCAAATGGAAACACGTTTCGTTAGAGATCCCCGTAGAGCTTTTGCTCTACCTTCTGACGAACGGCTATGTGCTCATGCGATTACTGATGAAGCACCACTAACGATTACTCTGACTCGGTAGCCAGCCCGGGTCAGAGCTTTTCTAACCACACTATACACAAGGCCACCGCGAACAGATAGAACAAATCACAAGGTGCTAGCCAACCCCATAAGCGGCCGTTAACAGCGAGCTCGAAAACAATGTCCGAGCGCCCTTTCCGCTTTTGCATCCAAAAGAATGTGGAATCGCAGCTACGTACTGGCTGCGAATATGGTTCTCGAACGGAGATCTCCCTATGCTGATCCTGCTTGTCATCCTGATCCTCGTCTTCGGTTTCGGCGGCTATCGTATGGGCCCCGGCCTCGGCTACTATGGCGGCGGCGGTCTCTCGCTCATCCTCACCATCATCGTTATTCTGCTGCTGCTCAAGATCATCTAGTTCTGGACATAGCTCACAATCCTGTATGCTTCCCCCGGGAAGTCTCTTGGGGGAAGCTGCATGCGGGTTGGTCTCATCACACGGGAGTACCCTCCCAATGTTTACGGCGGTGCCGGTGTTCACGTCGAATACCTTGCCCGCGAACTCGCCCGCAA
>CAXSDM010000156.1:0-5505 GCA_964235575.1 uncultured Acidobacteriaceae bacterium
GTCGAATCCTAAGCCGGATTCGATGAAGATTGTGCTGAAGCCGTGACTGGCGAGTCGTTCGTGCTCGTGTAGTTGGAGCCATGCCTAGCAAATGTGCTTTGGTGTAGGGCGGGAAACAAAAGGTGGAGGGGTGATGCGAAAAGGTGCGTTGGCTTTCATACTGGTCCTAGCGATTACGGCGGTATGTGCAGCACAGGAATTGCTGCGGGTTTCGGGTGGGGTGATGGCAGGGCACATCCTAACCAAAGTTATGCCGGTGTTTCCGGAAGCAGCGTGGAGGCAGCACATCAATGGGACTGTTGTGCTCCATGCGGTGATTGGGGCAGATGGTCGGATCGTGCAATTAGTGGTGATCAGCGGCCCGGTGGCTCTGCGTCAGGCTTGGCTGGACGCAGTGTCGCAGTGGACGTACAAGCCCTACCTGTTGAACGGGGTGGCGACAGCGGTGGAGACGACGATTACGATGGACGTACAGATGGGAGCTCCACCGGTCACGCCGAAAGGTTGACTTGGTTCATGATGCTGGGCCGCTAGAATGAACAAGGACAACCACGAAATATAGGGGTCCTTCGCTGCGCTCAGGATGACGTGTACTGTGTTTGCTTGCAAAGAGAAGAGAACGAGCAACGACCAGCCGCGAGTTCTATGGGATTGACAACAAAGGAACGGAAAACTTTTTCAGGTCTGTGCGAGTGCCCGTTGAACGAGTTTGGGATCGATCTCTAGGAAAAGGCCTTTTGCGGAGGTGAGCACGGTGCCGTCGGGATGGGAGACTTCGGCGACATGGAAGAGCTTGCGGCCCTCGCGGCGCAGATGGCGCGCGGTGAGCGTAAGCGCCGTGTTGAGCGGCGCCGGACGCAGGTAATCCACCTCCATGTGGCGGGTCATCGCCAGCGCGGCCAGGGGACGGTTGAGTTTGCTCATGGCTTCGTCGAGCAGCGTGGCCAGAATGCCGCCGTGGATGTAGCCCGGCGGCCCTTCGTGGATGCGCGTGAGTTGGACGGTCGAGGTGGCCGTAATGTTCTCGGCGTCGGTGGCGTCGATGGTAAAGGTAAGGTGCAGGCCTTCGGGGTTGTCGGAGCCGCAGCCGAAGCAGAAGTTGGTGCGTTCATCGATGGTGCGGGCGAGGGCGGGCGTCAGGGGGCTTTCAGGGGGCACAGCTTGAGCATAAACTGGGTGCGGACTACCGGCCGTCCAAAGGCATGGAACTCCGCCAGGCCGGATCCGTTTTAGCTGGAAGAGGCAAGTCATGACAAGGAACGGAACGCGCTTCGTGTGGATGGGGGCGTCGCTGCTGGTGGTCGCGGGCGCCTTGGGACGTGTTCGCGGCGTACATGCGGCCGGGTTCGACGGCGATCATGAGACGGGCGGACACATGTCCATGACCGCGCTGCGGCCGATGCAGCCGGGAGATCAGCAGCGCGCGGATGCGGTCGTGGCGTCGGCGCGCAAATTTGCGGAGGGCTATACGGATTACCGGAAGGCGCTCGCGGAGGGCTATACGATCTTCGAGCCGGACTTTCCGCAGCCCGTGTATCACTTCACGTTGGATTCGTCGGCGTATGAAGCGCTGCGGCACTTTGATGCGAGTAAGCCGACGTCGCTTTTGTACGAGAAGGTTGCCGGGGTGAAGATGGGCGACGCGGGCGCATACAAGCTGGTGGGCGTGATGTATACGGACCGGCTGCGGGCTCCGGAAGCGGAGCTGAATGAGCGGGTGCCGCTCTCGATTGCGCAGTGGCATCTGCATACAAACCTGTGTATGCCGGCCGCCGGGGAGGTGCTGGACAGGGCGGAGAAGCACCCGAGGTTCGGGTTGACCGGGTCAATTACGACGAAGCAAGCGTGCGATGCGGCGGGCGGAATCTTCCGGCCGACCGTCTTCGGCTGGATGGTGCATGTGTATCCGTTTGAGAAGGACCCGGCCAAGGTCTGGAGCGCCGGGATGGACGACGAGCACGGGATGGGCCACGACTCCACAATGCCAGGAATGAAGATGTAGCCCAGTCAGCTTCAGGCATTGGTGAGCTCAAGAATAGACGCGCCGAAGCGGTCGAGCTTGTCGGGGCCGATGCCGGGAATCTGCTCGAGCTGCGCGAGAGTGCGGGGGCGCTCGAGTACGATGCTGCGCAGGGTGGAGGTGCCGAGGACGAAGAACTGGGGCAGGCCCATGCGCTCTGCCTCCGACTTGCGCCAGGCGCGCAGACGGGCCTCGAGAGCTTGCTGGACGGGGGTGAGAGTGTCGGCGGGGTCTTGTTCGCGAGGGGTGCGTGAGCGGGTGAAGGTTGTTGCGGAGCTCGCGATGGAGCTGGGGTCAGAGGGTTCAGGACGGAGGTGTGGCTTGGATGAGCTTGTGAAAACGGTCGGCTGCGCCGATACCCCACCCTTCGACGGTGAGGCTGTCGAAGGGTGAGGCACCCGAGGTTGTGCTGGTTCAGAAAGTGGCTCGTTGCGGCAGAGGGCGGTGATGGCGGCGCCGTAGCGGTCGGTTTTGTCGGGACCGAAGCCGGAGACGGTGAGGAGCTCGGGGATGCTGCGAGGGGCGGCGAGGACCAGGGCGGCGAGGGCGGAGTCACCAAAAACGATGAAGGCGGGCTTGCCGGTCTTGGCGGCTTCGGCTTTGCGCCAGGCGCGGAGGTTGGTTTCTAGGGTCTTCTGGGCGGGGGTGAAGTCGGCGGCTGGGGTGTCTGGGACGGATCTACGAGCTTTTTTGGTAGCTGGTGCGCCGGGCGCGGCGCTGAGCAGGACGCCGAGCGGGGCTCCGGGGGTGACGTCGCGGCCTTCATGCGTCAGCGACGCCTTGCGGTAGGGAATTACATTGCCTTCGGGGTTGGTGAAGGTTTCGGACGTAAGCGCGATCAGGCCGGCGCGAGCCAGACCGTCAAGCAGGCCGTCGAAGCTCTTGCGGTCCTTGGTCAGAGCGAGATCGGTGAACAGCTTGCCGGTGGCGCGGGAGGGGCCGTCAAGGGCGCGGAGGATGGCGCGGAGGTCGCGGTCCTGGGCGGCGGAGGGTTCGGCGAGCGTTTGGGAGGTCGTGCCGGCTGGGTTGCAGAAGTCGCAGTGGCCGCAGGGGCGATGGGCGTCGGAGGTGTCGCCGAAGTGGCGGATGAGGGCGGACATGCGGCATTGCTGGCTTTGGGCGAAGTCCATCATGCGGTCGATCTGGCTGCGGCGGAAGTCGACCTGCTGGGTGTAGCCGGCCTGCCAGTTACCGCCTGCCGTGCCGGCGCGGCGAAGATTGCCGGCCATGTCGAGCTGCGCGACCCCCTGGGCGGCCAGCTTTTCGACCGAGCGCGCGAAGATGTCAGGCGGCATCTTGAGCCGGGGCATCAGGTCGCCCGGCTGCTGGAAGTCGTCCGTGAGGGCCGCGGCAAGCCGGTTGAGGTCGGTGAGGACGGGGTAGTCGCGCTCGAGGAAGAACTCATGCGTCTTGCGGTCGGCGTAGCTCCAGAGCAGGACGGTGCGGGAGGGCAGGCCATCGCGGCCGGCGCGGCCGATCTCCTGGTAGAAGGCTTCGACGGAGGCGGGGAGGGCGGTGTGGAGGACGGTGCGGACATTGCTCTTGTCGATGCCCATGCCGAAGGCGATCGTCGCGACGACGACCTCGAGCGAGCCGGAGAGGAAGTCATGCTGGACGCGCTCGCGGGTGCCGGGGTCGAGTCCGGCGTGGTAGGCGGCGGCTGCGCGGCGGCCGAGTGCGCGGGTCAGCTCGCCGGCGAGCTCTTCGGCGGCTTTGCGCGAGGGTGCGTAGACGATGGCGGGGCGGCGTGCCGGGTCACGAAGAAAGTTGACGGCGAACTCGGTGCGTTGCGGCTTTGAAAGCTCGAAGACTTCGATGGCGAGGTTATCGCGGCGGAAACCGTGAATGAAGAGAGCGGGCTGGTTGAGCTGGAGTTGGGCGGCGATGTCGCGCTGAACGGTAGGCGTGGCTGTGGCGGTGAGGGCGATGATGGGTGCGGGGCGTAGGGCGGGGAGGAAATCGCCGAGGGTGCGGTAGTCGGGGCGGAAGTCGTGTCCCCAGGCGGAGATGCAGTGGGCTTCGTCGATGGCGACGAGTGACGGTTTGCGGCGGGCGAGCATTTCGGGGAAGCCGGGGACACGCATGCGCTCCGGTGCGATAAAGAGGAACTGGAGTTTGCCGTCGAGGTAATCGCGGCAGGCCTGGCGGGAGTCCTCGCGGGAAAGCCCGGAGTGGATGCGGGCGACGCGGAGACCGGCGGCGGTGAGCTTCGAAGCCTGGTCGTCCATGAGGGCGATGAGCGGCGAGACGACGAGGGCGGTGCCTCTGCGGGCGAGCGCGGGGAGCTGGTAGCAGAGGGATTTGCCGGCGCCGGTAGGCATGACGAGCAGGACGTCCTGGCCGTCGGTGGCGGCGCGGCAGACGGCTTCCTGGTTTGCGCGGAAGGCGGGGTGGCCGAAGGTGGAGCGGAGTAGGGGGAGGAGGTCGGGCATGTGCTTCGGGGCCGGAAGGAGCTTAGTTTAGTTTCGCATGATGTTCGCTCTGAGAGGATGTGGGTTCCTGGGGCAGTACGACAAGTCTGCGGCGACTGCGATGCAAAGCCTTACTCGTTGGCGTTCGACCGAAACTGGCTCGGCGATGCAGGTTCTGCGTAGACCCACTGCACGTGGGAAGCATCCCTAGTGCGCCGATCGTTTACCCTCCGGTGCGGCAAGTTTTGCTGAGGGATAACGCTCCGCAATCAAAGCGATGGCAGAGTCGATTGTTTTTCCGGGCTGAAGCGCGGCTTCATCTGCTGGCTGGATCAGGCGCACGATGCCGTGGGCATCTGTAACGATGAGCAGTGGAACGGTGAGTGCGTTGAAGGTTTGAGCAACGTGGGTGGAATGGTTACTGTTGGAGTCTCTTTCAGGTACTCCGCAGCAAGAGAAGAATTATAACCTTTGTCTGCGGTGCTCTCTTTTTTGTCTTTACCTAGCGCTGACCTCTGCGGCGTTGTAGTTTGTGCCAGCAGACCGTAGACATATGCCTCATGTCCAGCGACGGTGAAGACACTCTCCGGCATCTGTTGCGCCATGGCGATGCATTGGGCGCACCAGTCCGGGAAAAGAAGCAACGCGGTGATAGCGCCCTGTGCAGGCAGCTTGGGGATTGTCCCAGGCCTGCGCAGCGAGGCTATGGAAAAGAGCGCGACAAGGGGGTGTCCGAGAAGTGCATGCCGCCGGCGCATCGCATCCGTTTTAAGCCGATCGTCGCCCTGGAGGGTCTTCGGCAAGGCCGCCTCCAATGAGGAGATGGTTTGGATCGACTCCATTTCCTCCCCGGCCAACATCTGCAGTTCTGAGAGTGCGAGGCCTTGCTGGTAAAGGTCGGGGACAGGAGGCGAACTCACGAAATTGGCGGCTGATCTATCCGCCGGGAAAGGCGAGCCTTGCAGCGCGTCGAGGATCTTGTCCTGCCGCTGTTTTGCGATCGTCAGTGCGTCCATGGTGTAGATCAGCTTCATGTAGTCGATCGCCTGGTTGGTTGAGTCGGCGACGATGACG